>NZ_JBHXRM010000011.1:0-22916 GCF_042716895.1 Streptomyces sp. NPDC058653
CAGGTACAGGGCGCCGAGGTCGTACGGTCCCCCGCACGCGTATTCAGGGGAGCGCGACCGCCGAGGCGGTCGGCCAGCTCATCCGGATGACACCACCGTGGTCGTCGGAGGTCACTTCCACGTCGTCGACGAGGCCGCTGATGACCGCGAGGCCCATCTCGTCCTCGCCGTCGCCGCTGTCCGACTCGTAGAGATCACCCGACAGGACGGCCCTGCGGGAGACCGACACGTTCTCGGCCTCGGCCGCGGAGCCCGGGGCGGGCACTCCGTCGCCGACCTCGATGGAGAAGACCTTCTCCTCCTCGATCAGCACCACCCGCACGGGCGCGGTGATGCCATGGGTGCGGTGCAGATTGACCGCGCGGCTGCACGCCTCACCGACGGCGAGCCTGACCTCGTCCAACACTGCTTCGTCGACACCGGCCCGGCGCGCCACGGCAGCCGCCACCAGACGGGCCGTCCTGACGTGCTCGGGCTGGGCGCTGAAGCGGAGTTCAACGGTGGCCATGCGATCCCCCTCAGACGTACGAGCGTGCGAAATCTGGGGCTCGGGCGGCCCCGGGCATGACGCCCGGTGCCCCCTGCCCTCTTCCGAAAGCCTCCGGCCGGCCTCAGTCGGTGGCGGCGACGGCCTCTTCGACCGTGGTGTGAATGGGGAACACCTTGGTCAGGCCAGTGATCCGGAAGATCTTGAGAATGCGCTCCTGGTTGCAGACCAGACGCAGCGAGCCCTCGTGGGCACGCACACGCTTGAGTCCGCCCACGAGCACGCCCAGACCGGTCGAGTCGAGGAAGTCCACGCCCTCCATGTCGACGACCAGGTGGTAGCTGCCGTCGTTCACCAACTCGACCAACTGCTCGCGCAGCTTGGGCGCGGTATACACATCAATCTCGCCACCGACCTCGACGACCGTACGGTCGCCACCGGGGCCGGACACATTGCGAGTCGACAGGGACAGGTCCACGGATCCTCCAGCACCTTGCAATCGAGCGGTCGCCCCTCGGGTCTCTCCCGACGGAGCCAGGGGGCGTATCGCCAGCCGCGATGGCATTCAATCACTTACCGGCATCCATGCACGACGCCTTAGGACCATTGTCCGCCACGCCAGTGACACACTCGGTGCCGATGGCCACGAATCACGGTCCTGGCAGGCCGCCCGAGAGCGGGGACTCCCGCCCTTCCCCCAGTACGGTCCTGGACCGGCTCACCGCGGGGGCGGGCCGGGCCGCGCGCATCACCCATACGGAGCACTTGCCCCCGCGTGCGGGCCGCCATGCCGTCTGGCCCGACCGCATCCGGCCAGAAGTGATCAACGCCATTCAACTGGCCGGGGTCGACCACCCG
Organism: Streptomyces sp. NPDC058653; assembly: GCF_042716895.1. Taxonomy (NCBI): domain Bacteria; kingdom Bacillati; phylum Actinomycetota; class Actinomycetes; order Kitasatosporales; family Streptomycetaceae; genus Streptomyces; species Streptomyces sp. NPDC058653. The sequence goes on from NZ_JBHXRM010000011.1 coordinate 1,346, forward strand.
TGGACCCACCAGGCCACCGCCGCCGAGCACGCGCTGGACGGCGAATCCGTCGTGATCGCCACCGGCACGGCGTCCGGCAAGTCCCTCGCCTACCTCGCGCCGGTGCTCACCGCGCTCCTGGACGGCTCCGAGGCCCCGAACGGCCGGGGCACGACCGCCCTGTACCTCTCCCCGACCAAGGCACTCGCGGCCGACCAGCGCCGCGCCGTGAAGGAGCTCGCCGCCCCGCTCGGCAACGGCGTGCGCCCGGCGGTGTACGACGGCGACACGCCCGTCGAGGAACGCGAATGGGTGCGCCAGTATGCCAACTACGTGCTCACCAACCCGGACATGCTGCACCGCGGGATACTCCCGGCCCACCCTCGCTGGTCCTCCTTCCTCCGTGCCCTGCGCTACGTCGTCGTCGACGAGTGCCACATCTACCGCGGTGTCTTCGGCTCCCACGTGGCCCAGGTGCTGCGCCGTCTGCGGCGCGTCTGCGCCCGGTACGGCTCCGAACCCGTCTTCCTCCTCGCCTCGGCCACCGCCGCCGAGCCCGCGCGGGCCGCCGGCCGGCTCACGGGGCTGCCCGTCCACGAGGTGGCCGACGACGCCTCCCCGCGCGGTGAGACGGTCTTCGCCCTCTGGGAGCCGCCTCTCACCGAGTTCCACGGCGAGAAGGGCGCACCGGTCCGGCGCACCGCCACGGCGGAGACGGCCGACATCCTCACCGACCTGACGCTGCAAGGCGTACGGTCGGTCGCTTTCGTACGGTCCCGGCGCGGCGCCGAACTGATCTCCGTCATCGCCCAGGAACGCCTCGCCGAGGTCGACCACTCGCTCGTCAAACGCGTCGCCGCCTACCGGGGCGGCTATCTCGCCGAGGAGCGCCGGGCCCTTGAGCGCGCCCTGCACTCCGGCGAGCTCCTCGGCCTCGCCGCCACCACCGCCCTGGAGCTGGGCATCGACGTCTCGGGGCTGGACGCCGTCGTCATCGCCGGGTATCCGGGCACCCGGGCGTCCCTGTGGCAGCAGGCCGGGCGCGCCGGACGCGCCGGCCGGGGCGCGCTGGCCATCCTGGTCGCCAGGGACGATCCGCTGGACACGTTCCTCGTCCACCACCCCGAGGCGCTCTTCCAGCAACCTGTCGAGTCCACCGTGCTGGACCCGGACAACCCGTACGTCCTCGCCCCCCATCTCTGCGCGGCCGCCGCCGAACTCCCGCTCACCGATGCCGACCTGGCGCTGTTCGGCCCCGCCGTGCCCGAGTTGCTGCCGCAGCTCGTCGAAGCCGGTCTGCTGCGGCGGCGTGCCACCGGCTGGTACTGGACGCGCCGCGAGCGGGCCGCCGATCTCGCGGACATCCGGGGCGAGGGCGGCAGTCCTGTCCAGATCGTCGAGGCGGGCACCGGCAGGCTGCTGGGCACGGTCGACGAGGCGGCCTCCCACACCGCCGTGCACGACGGAGCCGTCCATCTGCACCAGGGGCGCACCTATCTGGTGAAACGGCTGGACCTGGCGGACTCGGTCGCACTCGTCGAGGAGGCGAACCCGCCGTACTCGACGACCGCGCGCGACACCACCGCCATCTCCGTCCTCGAAACCGACACCGAGATCCCGTGGGGCGGCGGGCGCCTCTGCTACGGCTCCGTCGAGGTCACCAACCAGGTCGTCTCCTTCCTCCGCCGCCGGCTCATGACCGGCGAGGTCCTGGGCGAGAGCAAACTCGATCTGCCTCCCCGCACACTGCGTACCCGGGCCGTCTGGTGGACGGTCACCGAGGACCAACTCGACGCCGCCCGGGTGAATCCCGAACAGTTGGCCGGCGCTCTGCACGCGGCCGAGCACGCGTCCATCGGGATGCTCCCCCTGTTCGCGACCTGCGACCGCTGGGACATCGGCGGCGTCTCCGTACCGCTCCACCCCGACACGTTGCTGCCGACGGTTTTCGTGTACGACGGTCACCCGGGTGGCGCGGGCTTCGCCGAGCGCGCCTTCCACACGGCGCGTGAGTGGCTCGGCGCGACCCGCGAGGCGATCGCCTCGTGCGAGTGCGAGGCGGGCTGCCCGTCGTGCATCCAGTCCCCGAAGTGCGGCAACGGCAACGAGCCCCTCCACAAGCGCGCGGCGGTACGACTCCTGGCCGAACTCCTCAGATCCGCGCCGTCGCCGGACACGGCGGACCAGGCGGACCTGCCGGGGCCCCGGGCGGCAGAGGCCGTGGCCGGAGCCGAGGTCACGGGCTAGGGCCTGCCCCCGGTATCGGGGGTATCGGACCCTGCGTCGTGACGGTCCCGGGGACAGGCACAGGCGCCGGGACGGTCACCGGAACAGACGGCGGAACAGGCAGGGGAACAGGCGGGGGCGGCGCGTCCGGTGGGCCCGCGCGGGACCTGACCGTCGGGCTGTACGGGCCGAAGCCCGCCCGCGCGGTCACGTCGGCGATGTCACCGTCCAGCGCGCACCGCACCACCTCCGCGCCCTGCGCCCCCGCCACCTCGGCCGCCCGCGCGCAGGCGGCCTCCGCGCCGCGCGTCGCACGCTCGGCCGCCGCCAGCGCCGCCAGATCCGCCGCCGAGCCCGCGCGGTGTCTGGCGACGACCGCCTGCCCCATGGCGAGGATCACCGCGAACACGGCGCACAGCGCGGTCGCCGCCATGGCCGCCCACACCGTCGCCGATCCCCGGTCCCGGCTCATGGCACCACTCCGCCCGGCTCCGAGTCCTCGGCCGATGCGAACGCCTCCGCGGAAAGCGTCAGCGCGATGCCTCGCGGTCCGGGGGTGGGCGCTTCCACCCGCACGCGCCACAGGTCGCCCGACCGCCCCAACGTGACCTCCGCGCCCTCCGGGGCGGCCGAACGGGCGGCTTCCACCGCCTTGGCCCCCGGCTCGGACCGCGCTGCCGCCCGAGCCCCCGCCCTGGCGGCGTCCACGCACTGGATCTGCGCGGCGGCCGCCGTCAGGGCCCACAGCAGGGACGCGACGAACACCACCAGCGCCGGTACCGCCACGGCCGCCTCCGCGGTCACCGACCCCCGGTCGCCGCTGCCCCCGGAAGACCGCGGCGCGCGTGACGCTTGTGACGCGCCGGGCCCCTCGGACGTCCGTGACGCGCCGGGCGCCGCGCACTCAGAACTTCGCGTCGAGGGCATTGCCGATGACCGATTCCAGGGCGCCGGCGACCGGCCCACTCGTGACCACCTTGTAGAGCAACGCGGCGAAGCCGCACGCGGCGAGAGTCCCCACCGCGTATTCGGCGCTCGCCATTCCCGAGTCCCCTCGCGCCCCGGTACGGAACCGCCGCCCGGCACCGACCCGGACCCTGCTCCGGCGCAGCCGACTCACCCTGCTCGCCGTCTCCACCAGACGCCACGCCTGCCGTCCCGACGGCCCCACCCGCATCTTCATGTCAACCTCCCGTTGGCTCAGCACAGTTGAAGTAGTCGCACTAATCGCAGTAGTCGAAGTACGTGAAGTCGAAGCGGCTCAGTAGCCACCCAGCAGCCCGGTCGCCAGGCCGATGACCACCGGGGCGACACCCACAGCCAGAAAGGCGGGCAGGAAGCACAGCCCCACCGGAGCGGTGATCAGCACCTGGGCCCGGCCCGCGCGGGCCGCCGCCTCTCGGGCACGTGCCGCCCTCAGACCGTCCGCCAGCCGGGAGACCGCCTCCGCCGCCGGCGCCCCCGTGGACCCGGCCCGCTCCAGACAGCGGGCCAGCTCCGCCGCGCCCGGTATCTCGCCGAACCGCCCCCACGTCTCGACCGGTTCACCCCCGAGCCGTAGCTCGGCGGCCGTACTCACCAGCCGGTCGCCCAACGGCCCGCCCAGCGACTCACCCACCGCCTCCGCCGCCTCGCGCGGTCCTGCGCCGGCCGAGACACAGGCGGCCAGCAGATCGGCGGCGAGCGGCAGTTGCCGTGCGGCCTCGCCCATTTCCTCGTCTGTCGCCGCGCCGGTCTTTCGCTGACTGGTCCGCAGCCACCGGACGACGCCGTACGCCCCGGCGAGCCCCACCACGAGCCCGACCGGCCCGCCGATCAGCGCCCAGCCGAGGCAGACGGTCCCCACCGGCGGACCCCACCGCCGGAGCCGCGCTCCGTAATCCGGCCGCGTACGGCCCCGTCCGGGCGCCACCCCCGTGCCCAGCAGCGCCACCATCCGTCCGCGCGCCGCCCGTTCGCGCCGCCACCCGGAGCACGCGAGAGCCAAGGACACCAGCGCGGCCAGTGACGAGACGGTCACCCACAGGCTGTGGACGAAGCTTCCGCTCTCAAGAGCCGCGTTCATGGCACGCCTCCGCTCGCGCGAGCGGTCCCGCCGCGCACGATCCGCCCGGCCCACCAGAAACCCATCGCCTCCAGCAGCCCGCCCACCACCAGACAGCCCAGCCCGGCAGGGGTGTGCAGCAGCACGCTCAGCGGGTCGGCACCCATGGCCCAGCCCATCGCCAGCCCCACCACGGGCAGGAGCGCCAGCACCACGACCGTGGACCACGCCCCGGCCAACTGCGCCCGCATGGAATCCCGTTGGTCCTGCTGCGCCCGTAAGGCCGCGCGCAGCCGGTCGAGTCCGGCGGCCAGTCCCGCGCCTCCGTCCACCGCGACGCGCCAGCACGCCGCGACCCCGACAAGCCCTTCCGCACCCGGTTGCCGCGCCGCCTTGCGCAGGGCCCCGGGAACATCGCCGCCGAAGCGGGCAGCCGCGACCACCAGGGCCAGCTCCGGACCGCTCAGGTCGGGGCCGGCGTCCCGGACGGCCGTCGTGAGCCCCTCCGCCGGCTGCGCCCCGGCCCGCAGCTCCCCGACAAGCACCTCGCACAGACCCCGTACAGCGTCTGCCCGTCGTTCCTCCGCGCGTTTCCTCTCCCCGGCCCGCAGCCGCCGCCCCACGAGGGGCACGGCCACCGCGCCCGCGATCAGCGGCAGTACCGACTCACCCCACAGGGCGACCACCGCCCCGACGGGCAGGGCGAACCACTCCTTCCCCAGGCCGGTCAGCCGGTCGCGGATCGCGCTCGCCGCGCGCCGCCGGCTCGGTGCCGCCTTCCGCCTCGCAGCTGGCCCGGTCCCACTCGTACGCCCGCCGCCACCGCCGGCTCCGCCGACCCCGAACAGCGACTCCGCCCGCCGCGAGACGCGCCCCACGTCCAGCCGCTCCCAGACGGCGAGCGCGACGCACAGCGCGACGCAGAACACGGTCAACGGCATGGGGGCCGGGATCGGGAACGGTGTCGTCAGCACAGCGCACCCCCGATCAGCGAGCGCAGCCTCGGCCAGCCCCTCTCGTACGCGAACCCCTCCGCGGCCCAGCGCAGCGCGGGCACCGTCACCACCAGCCCCGCCGCGTCACGCTCCAGCACATGCACCTCGGCGATACGACGCCTCCCGGCCCGGTCCCGTACGAGATGGACCACCACACTCAGCGCCGCCGCCAACTGGCTGTGCAGGGCTGCCCGGTCGAGGCCGGCAGCCGTACCGAGGGCTTCCAGCCTCGCGGGCACATCGGCGGCGGTGTTCGCGTGAACCGTCCCGCAGCCCCCTTCGTGGCCCGTGTTCAGGGCCGCGAGGAGTTCCGTGACCTCCGCGCCTCGCACCTCGCCGACCACCAGCCGGTCGGGCCTCATCCGCAGCGCCTGCCGCACGAGGTCCCGCAGGATCACCTCACCCGCGCCTTCCTGGTTCGCGGGCCGCGCCTCCAGCCGCACCACATGCGGGTGGTCGGGCCTCAGCTCCGCCGAGTCCTCTGCCAGTACGATCCGCTCACGCTCCCCCACCAGGCCGAGCAGTGCGGCGAGAAGCGTTGTCTTTCCTGTGCCCGTGCCGCCACTGATCAGGAACGACACCCGGGCCTCGATCAGCGCCCGCAGCAGTCGCTCACCCCCTGGCGGCAGTGTCCCCGCGGCCGTCAACTCGGCCGGGGAGAAGGCCCGGTGACGTACGACCCGCAGCGACAGATACGTCGAGCCGACGGCCACCGGGGGCAGCACCGCGTGCATACGGGTCCCGTCGGGGAGCCGGGCGTCCACCCACGGGCGCGCGTCGTCCAGCCGCTTGCCCGCGACGGCGGCGAGCCGCTGCGCCAGCCTCCGTACGGCCGAGGCGTCCGCGAACGACACGTCCGTCAACTCCAGCCCGCCGCCCCGGTCCACCCAGACCCGGTCGGGCGCCGAGACCAGCACGTCGGTCACCGAGGGGTCGGCCAGCAACGGCTCCAGCGGCCCCGTCCCGACCAGCTCGCTCCTCAACTCCTCGGCCGCGCCGAGCACTTCCGTGTCCCCCAGGAGCCTCCCCTGGGCCCTGAGAGCCGCCGCCACGCGCGCCGGGGTCGGCTCGGCCCCGCTCTCCGCCAGACGCTGCCGTACGGCGTCCAGGAGCGCTCCACCGACCTGCGCTCCCCTCGCCCGCGTCACGGCGCTCACGCGGTCACGCTCCCGTCCCCGGCGCCCGCGAGCGCCCGCTCCCAGAACGCGGCACAGAACCGCGCCAGTGGCCCCCGCGCGCTCGCCCCCGGCGGCGACCCGCTCTCCTGGGCGGCCAGCAGGCCCGGCTCCGTGGGAAGTTCACCCACGAGCGGCAGCCGCAGCGTGTCCGCAACCCACCTGTCGTCCAGGCCCGCCGCGTACGGCCCACGGACCACCGCCCGCAGGTCCGGCAGGACCATCCCCACCAAGGACGCGACCCGGCTCGCCGCCGCGACCGCCCGCAGCTCCCCCGGCACCACGAGCAGTCCGACGTCCAGCTGAGCCAGCGCCTCCGCCCCGGCCTCGTCGATCCGGCGCGGAAGATCCACGACCACGACGCCGCCCCTTCTGCGGGCCGCCGCCAGGACGGACCGCATGGCCTCCGGCCGGACGAGCACCGAGTCGCCGCGATCCCAGCTCAGCAGCCGCAGATCGTGCAGCCGGGGCAGCGACTCCTCCAGGGCGCCCCCTGCCACCCGCCCTTTGGATGCGGCGAAATCCGGCCATCGTCGGCCCTCGGCCCGCTCGCCGCCGAGCAGCACGTCGAGCCCGCCACCGAGCGGGTCGCCGTCGATGAGCATGGTGCGCAGCCCCTGGCGGGCCGCTGTGACCGCCAGCGCGCAGGCCAGCGTCGAGGCCCCCGCCCCGCCCCGGCCACCGATCACCCCGACCGTGAGCGCCTGCCGCCCGACCCCTTCCACGACATCGGCGATCCGGTCGACGAGCCAGCTCTCGGCATCGGGCAGACGCAGCACACAGTCGGCGCCGATCTCGACGGCCCGCCGCCATACGTCCGGGTCGTCCTGGTCCCGGCCGACGAGCAGCACCCCCTGGCGCCGGGTGGCGGACCGGCACCGCACGGCCGCGTCGTCACCCACCAGCACCAGCGGCGCGGACTCCCAGCCGCCCCCTCGCCCGGGCACCGAGTGGTGCACCTCCGGCTCCGCGCCGGCGGCCGCGCACAGCCGCAGCAGATCATCGAGCAGGTCGACGTCCTCGGTGACGATCAGCGGTCCGCTCCCGCGCCCTTCGGCTACCGGCGAGCGCTCGGACGTCATGAATCCAGCCATTCTCTCCACCCCCTATTACCGTGATCCCGGATCAACGTCCGCGGTCGCCGCCGAAGGCGCTCACCCGCACCATCCGGGGACACCTGAAGGGCATCCGCTCAGTGGGCTCTCGGCGATCTCGGAGTGATCCGGCATCTGCGATTCCGGCCACCGCGAACTTTCGCGGTGGGAAATCACCATGCATCGCGCGGAAAAAACGTATGGATCTTGCTCAAAAGCTGTGGATAACTCACCGGTTGTGAATAACTCCGTAGCTCATACCGGTGACTTCCCAGAGCACCCTGACAACTACACACAGTGACGGGTAGAGTGCGATTCAGACCCCGCACACGCGAGCACCCCGAGAGGAGGGGGCATGGGGAGAAAGGGGGCCGGAGCCTCAGAAACGCATCCGGACATGCGACGACCCCCGCCGGGGGGGAGAGCGGGGGTCGTCCCCCAGACCGACTCGGGGGGGGAGGAGCCGGACCGGGTGAGCACGGTCGCGAACGATCCGTGACTTCCATGGTGTACCCGAGAGCCTTCTCAGGCAAACCCACGCGCCGTACCTTACGCCGAATGGTGGGCGCCTATGCTCGACTTCGTGGAAAACCACTCCTTGCCTCGCACAGCGGCCTTCTTTGACCTGGACAAGACGGTCATTGCGAAGTCGTCGACGTTGACCTTCAGCAAGTCCTTCTATCAAGGCGGACTGATCAACCGCCGGGCCGTACTGCGCACCGCATACACGCAGTTCGTCTTTCTCGCCGGTGGCGCCGATCACGATCAGATGGAGCGCATGCGCGAGTACCTCTCCGCGCTCTGCAAGGGCTGGAACGTCCAGCAGGTCAAGGAGATCGTCGCCGAGACGCTGCACGATCTCATCGACCCCATCATCTACGACGAGGCCGCCTCCCTCATCGAGGACCACCACACGGCGGGACGCGATGTGGTGATCGTCTCCACGTCCGGTGCCGAGGTCGTCGAGCCGATCGGCGAACTGCTCGGCGCCGACCGGGTCGTGGCGACCCGCATGGTCGTCGGCGACGACGGCTGCTTCACGGGCGATATCGAGTACTACGCCTACGGGCCGACCAAGGCCGCGGCCGTCAAGGCGCTCGCCGCGTCCGAGGGTTACGACCTGGACCGCTGTTACGCCTACAGCGACTCGGTCACCGACCTGCCGATGCTCCAGTCGGTCGGCCACCCGTACGCGGTCAATCCCGACAGGGCGCTGCGGCGCGAGGCGATCACCCGCGATTGGCCGATTCTCGTCTTCAATCGGCCGGTCCGACTGAAGCAGAGGCTGCCCGCGTTCTCCATGCCGCCGCGTCCCGCGCTCGTCGCGGCGGCCGCGGTAGGCGCGGCGGCGGCCACGGCCGGACTGGTCTGGTACGCGAGCCGGCGCCGCCAGGCGGCCTCCGCCTGACCTGACCGGCCAGGGACAGTCAATTCGTCCGCATCATCCATATTTGAACATAAAAGTAAAGTAACAGAGTGAGGTCTTTCGCTTCTCCAGGGACAGGAGTACAAAGGAATCAACGGCCCGCGAGACCAAGGACATCCGAGAGGATGACCTTCAAACGCACTCAGGCCCCACGGACCGAGCATGAAAGCTGAGTACCCACGCGACGTCGACCCGTCGAATACGGGCCAGCCGCACCAGGGACGGGCGAAGTCCCGACCTGATGGGCATATTTCGAGGACGCTTGGTAGCTCGGTGGACGTGCCTGCGGCGGTACCTACTTGGTACCGCCGCATTTCTGTTGGGCGCCTTCGGCAGCGGAGCGGATCAGGCCGCGCCCCGCTGGAGCGCCTCGCAGACCGCCGTGGACTCCCTGACACCCAGCTCGACCGCGCGCCCGCAGTGCGCGATCCAGGCCGCCATCCCGTCCGGCGTCCCCGACAGATAGCCGTCGAAGGCCGCCACGTACGCGGCGCGCCCCAGCTCGGCGTGCCCGACCTCGGCCGGACAGATCGACTTGGGGTCGAGCCCGCTGCCGACCAGCACGATCCGCTCGGCGGCCCGCGCCACCAGACCGTTGTACGAGCCGAAGGGGCGCAGCGCGAGCAGTTCACCGTGGACGACGGCGGCCGTCACCAGCGCGGGCGCCGAACTCCCGGCGATCACCAGCCCGGAGAGGCCCTCCAGCCGTCCGGCCACCTCGTCGGCGGGAGGCAGCGGTGCCTCGATCAGCGGTTTGGGGCTCTCGGGCCCCGGTGTCTCGACGACCGGCTCACCGGCCAGCCTCGGCCGCCCGACCGTCTCCCCACCGACCCCGGCCGCCCCACCGACGCCGTCGCCCGGAGCCACCCCCGTACCCGCACCGCCGTCAGCACCGCCAACACCATCACCAACGCCAACGCTATGGCCGACGCCGTACAGATCCCGGGCCGCGCCGCCCGCCGCCACCAGATGCAGCCGCGCCAGCACCCGCATCGGCGACTGCCGCCAGATCGACAGGAGTTGACCCGCCTCCGCCGTCAACCTCAGCGCGGCTCCCACCGTCAGCGCGTCGGCCCCCGCGCCGAAGTCGCTGCGCCTGCGCACCTCTTCGAGCGCCCAGTCCGCACCGGAGAGCGCCGCCGATCCACGCGCGGCACGCAGCGCGGCCTCCGAGGTGACCTCGTTGCCGCGCCGTCTCATCACCCGGTGCGCGTAGAGCGGGTCGACCGCCTTGCGTACCGAATCGACCGCGTCGGGGACGCCCGGCAGGGAGCCCAGAGCCGCGAGCGGGTCGTGCCCTCGCGGAGCGGGTGAAGCGTTCGGGGCTGTCGTACTCATAGGTAGCAAGGCTACGCGCCCGTAGCGCACGCCCCACGTTGGAGTGGTCTTCTTCACCCGATGTGACAGCGCACAGCGACATGACCACTACGCTAGGTGAACATGAAGATCGCTTTCGTCGGAAAGGGCGGCAGTGGCAAGACGACACTGGCCTCGCTCTTCATCCGCCATCTGACCGCCAACGAGGCCCCCGTCATCGCGGTGGACGCCGACATCAACCAGCATCTCGGGGCCGCTCTCGGTCTCGACGAGGCCCAGACCGCCGCGCTGCCGGCGATGGGCGCGCATCTGCCGCTCATCAAGGAGTACCTGCGGGGCACCAACCAGCGGATCACCTCCGTCGATTCGATGATCAAGACCACACCCCCCGGCGAGGGCTCCCGGCTCCTTCGGGTGCGCGAGTCCAACCCCGTGTACGACGCCTGCTCCCGCACGGTCCGGCTGGACGACGGCGAGGTCCAGCTGATGGTCACGGGGCCCTTCACCGAGTCCGACCTCGGGGTGGCCTGCTACCACTCCAAGGTCGGCGCGGTGGAACTCTGCCTGAACCACCTCGTCGACGGCCCGGACGAGTACGTCGTCGTCGACATGACGGCGGGTTCGGACTCGTTCGCTTCGGGGTTGTTCACCCGGTTCGACATGACGTTCCTGGTGGTCGAGCCGACGCGCAAGGGCGTGTCCGTCTACCGCCAGTACAAGGAGTACGCGCGGGACTTCGGCATCGCGCTGAACGTCGTCGGCAACAAGGTCCAGGCCCAGGACGACGTGGACTTCCTCCAGGACGAGGTGGGCGACGACCTGCTCGTCACCGTCGGGCACTCGAACTGGGTGCGGTCCATGGAGAAGGGCCGCCCGGCCCCGTTCGAGCTGCTGGAGGCGGAGAACCGGGTGGCGCTCCAGATGCTGGAGGACGCGGCGGAGGACTCGTACGCGTACCGCGACTGGGAGCGCTACACGCGGCAGATGGTGCACTTCCACCTCAGAAACGCGGAGAGCTGGGGCAATGCGAAGACTGGCGCGGACCTGGCGGCACAGGTCGATCCGGCGTTCGTGCTCCGCGAGGAGACGGGGGTCCCGCAGCCGAGTTGACCGCGCCGGTGGGTCCGGGCGGCATCTCGGCGTGCCGCCCGAACCCACCCCCGCCGCGTCGGAGTCCGTCTAGGCGTCCGGGCCGTTCGCCGGCGCGGCGGCCGAACCCGGCGCCGCCGGTGCCAGCGGCGTGGCGGGCGCCTCGGGCGCCGTCAGATACGTCTGCCAGCCGGTCGCCGGCTTCTGGCCCACGCCGAGCCGCCGCAGCCTTTCGAGCGTCTGCGGGTCTTGCGCCTCCAGCCAGTCCACGAGTTCCTTGAACGTCACGCACCGCACGCCGTCCTTGACGCAGACGGTCTTGATCGTCTCCTCGACGGCGCGCATGTACGTGCCTCCGTTCCACGACTCGAAGTGGTTGCCGATGATCAGGGGCGCGCGGTTGCCGTCGTAGGCGCGGCTGAAGGCCTGGAGCAGGCCGTCACGCATCTGGTTGCCCCAGTACTCGTGCTGGGTCGGGTCGCCGTTGACCGTCTTCGACTGGTTGAACATGAAGTTGTAGTCCATCGAGAGCGTCTCGAACTTCCGGCCGGGCACCGGGACGAGTTGGAGCGGGATGTCCCACATCCCCTCGGTCTTCTTCGGCCAGACCTGGTTGCCGACACCGCTGGAGTCGTAGCGGAAGCCCATCGTCCGGGCCGCGCTCATCATGTTCTTCTGCCCTTCCAGGCAGGGCGTGCGGGCGCCGACGAGTTCCTTCTCGTAGTCGAAGGGCAGCGGAGGCTCGTTCGTCAGGCCGCTGTTGCTCTTCCAGTTCTTCACGAAAGCCTTGGCCTGGCTGATCTCGCTCTTCCACTCCTCCACGGACCAGGTGCCGACGCCCCCGTCCGCGCCGCAGAAGTGCCCGTTGAAGTGGGTGCCGATCTCGTTGCCGTCCTGCCAGGCGCCCCGCAGCTCGCGCAGGGTGTTCCTGATCCCCTCGGCGTCGTTGAAGCCGATGTCCGAGCGGCCGACCGCGTGTTGGGGCGGGCTGTACTGCTCGGACTTGTCCTTCGGCAGCAGATAGACGCCGCTGAGGAAGTACGTCATCCTCGCGTCGTACTTCTTGCCCACCTCGCGGAAGTGGGAGAAGAGCTTCTGGCCGTCCTCGCCTGCGCCGTCCCACGAGAACACCACGAACTGGGGTGGTTTCTGGCCGGGCTTGAGACGTTCCGGCCTGGTGACGCCGGGCTGGGCGCCGGTGTACGCCGTCGAGCCGTCGCCGATGAGCCGCACCGCGCTCTTGGCGGGCCCCTTCTTCGCTCCGTGGGCGCCCCCTTCGGTCTCGGTCCCGGGCTTCGGCTCCGGTGAACCGGAGCCGGAACATCCGGTGAGTCCCACGGCCAGCGCCGTCACGGCCGCACCGCAGGCGATCCTCTTTCTGGCGGCCAGCATCCGCCCACCTCTTCCCTCAGGTTCTGTGCGTTGGAGCGCCGAAACGCCAAGCACGGCGCCGAGCGCCGTCAACGTCGCACTGGGACCCGAGAGGAACCGGTATGACAAGCCGTACAAAATGACTAATCACCACTAAGGGTGAATATTTGCCCCATTTGCCCTTAAAGTCATGCCTGAATCTTTACTCTCCATTACGATCCATTTACTGATTGTTGATGATCGCGATGATCCCGCCACTGCACGCCGTGACCCACGGCCGCGTCCCCCCCACAACTCGCGACCGCGCCGCCCGGAGGAGACGGGAACCATGTCTGCCAGCGTCCCCACCCGCGAAGACCAGCCCCACCGCCCCCATGACACGAACGGTCCGGCAAGCCAGGCGAGCCCGGCCGGGCAACCACCCGGCAGGCGACGGGGATTCCGGATCGCCGGGGCGGATGTCTCGGCGTCCATCTCGGTCTTCCTGATCGCGTTGCCGTTCTCCCTCGGCATCGCGCTCGCCACCGGCGCGCCACTCCAGGCCGGTCTCGTCGCCGCGGCCGTGGGCGGCCTCGTGGCGGGCCGACTCGGCGGCGCGCCCCTCCAGGTCAGCGGTCCGTCGGCCGGTCTGACCGTCGTCACCGCCGGTCTGATCCATCAGTACGGCTGGCGGGCCACGTGCGCCATCACCGTCCTCGCGGGCCTGGCCCAACTCGGTCTCTCCGCCCTGCGCGTCGCCCGCTCCGCGCTCGCGGTGAGCCCGGCGATCGTGCACGGGATGCTGGCGGGCATCGGGGTCACGATCGCGCTCGCCCAGTTGCACATCGTCCTCGGCGGCACCCCGCAGAGCTCCGCCGTGGCCAATGTCCGGGCGCTGCCCTCTCAGTTGGCCGATCTGCACCTGGGCGCGGTCTCCGTGAGCGCGCTGACGGTGGCCGTTCTGCTCGCCTGGGCTCGTATCCCCGGGCGTACGGGGCGGCTCACCCGGAGGGTGCCGGCGGCCCTGGTGGCGGTGGCGGCGGCGACCCTCACCGCCGTCCTCGCCGGGCTGAGCCTCGACCGGGTCGATCTGCCCTCGTGGAGCAGCCATGTGCTGCCCGAACTGCCCCAGGGGCCGGTGCTCGGACTGATCGCGGCAGTCCTGACCGTCACTCTGGTCGGCAGCGTCGAATCACTGCTCTCGGCCGTCGCCGTCGACAAACTGGTGGCCGCGCGCAAGGAGCCGGACGTCCTGATCCCGCGCGCCCGGCTCGACCGGGAGCTGACCGGGCAGGGCGCGGCGAACGTGATCTCGGGTGCCCTCGGCGGACTTCCGATCACCGGGGGCGGAGTCCGCAGCGCCGCCAACGTATCCGCGGGCGGGATCAGCCGACACTCCACGATGCTGTACGGGCTGTGGATCGCCGTCGCCGCGCTCTTCCTGGTCTCCGTGCTCGACCTGATCCCGCTGGCCGCGCTCGCCGCGCTGGTCATGGTGCTCGGCGTCCAGATGGTCAATCCGGCGCATCTGCGCAGCGTGCGGCGCAATCGTGAACTGCTCGTCTACGCGGGGACGCTGGCCGGTGTGGTGTTCACCGGTGTGCTGGAGGGGGTGGCGATCGGGGTCGCCCTCGGAGTGGCCGTCGCGCTGCACCGGCTCACCCGGACCCGGATCACGTTGGAGGAGCGGGACGGGGTCCACCGGCTCCAGGCGCGGGGCCAGTTGACGTTCCTGGCCGTCCCTCGGCTCAGCCGCCTGCTGCACCAGGTGCCGCAGGGAAGCAACTGCGTGGTGGAGCTGGACGGGTCCTTCATGGACCACGCGGCGTACGAGGCGCTGCACGACTGGCAGGTCGCCCATCTGTCGCAGGGCGGGACGGTCGAGTTCACGGGCAGATCGGGCGCCCGGATCGCCGAGCCCGCCGAGCCGGTGACACAGTCGAACAGCTGCTGTAGGCCGTGGACCGCGTGGCGCAACCACCATTGCGGCGAGCCGGTCGAGCAGACTCCGACGGACCAGGGGCCGCATTCGGATCGGGTGCGGGTGGCGGGCAAGATCCAGCGTGGGCAACTCGCGAGTGGGCTCAGCTCGTTCCAGCGCAATACGGCTCCGCTCGTACGCGGCGAGCTGGCGCGGCTGGCGCGCGAGGGCCAGCAGCCCTCCCAGCTCTTCCTCACCTGCGCCGACTCCCGGCTGGTGACGAGCATGATCACGGCGAGCGGTCCCGGCGATCTGTTCACCGTCCGCAATGTCGGCAATCTGGTCCCGCTTCCGGGAGAGGAGGGCGCGGCAGGTCAGGACGAGTCGGTGGCGGCGGCGATCGAGTACGCGGTCGAAGTGCTGCGGGTCCAGTCGATCACGGTCTGCGGGCACTCGGGATGCGGCGCGATGCAGGCCCTCCTCAACACACCCGACAACCAGCCCCGGAAGGTCGCCTCGACGACCACCTCGAAGGCCGGCCCGCGCGCCGCCCCATCCACCTCGCAGCACCCGGCCACCCGGACGGCCACCGACGCCGCCGAGATCACCCAGGCCGCCCCACCCTCCACCCCCCTCACCCGCTGGCTCCGGCACGGCCGGCCGAGTCTGGAGCGGATGCGGAGCCGCGACCACGCGTGGGCCAGGATCTCCGGGCGGCTGCCCGCCGACGCGGTCGAGCAGCTCTGTCTGACCAATGTCGTCCAGCAGTTGGAGCATCTGCGCGCCCACGCGTCGGTGGCCCGGGGCCTGGCCGAGGGCAGGCTGCAACTGCACGGCATGTACTTCCATGTCGGCGAGGCCCAGGCGTATCTGCTCACGACCGACGGACAGCCGGACGGGCACTCCGACAGCACGGACGAGGTGTTCAACCGGGTGGCCCCGACGGCGTTCGAGGAGTCGCGCGCCTGAACCGACGCGCCCGCGCATCCGTGAGAATGTGTGGCCCCGTTCCCCACCACAGCCGGGGAACGGGGCCACGCACTCCCGCGCCCGCCCGTCAGCCCGGCCACATAGGTCTAAACCAATTTCCTGAAGACCCTTGTCACCCGGGCATCTGCCTGATGAGCTAGGCCCGGGGACACATAGGACGCCCTGGGAAAGGGAGATGTCGTGAGCAACGAAAGCCTGGCCAACCTGCTCAAGGAAGAGCGGAGGTTCGCGCCACCGGCCGAGCTGGCCGCCGACGCCAACGTGACAGCGGAGGCGTATGAGCAGGCCGCGGCGGACAGGCTTGGCTTCTGGGCCGAGCAGGCCCGGCGGCTCACCTGGGCCACCGAACCGACCGAGACCCTCGACTGGTCGAACCCGCCCTTCGCGAAATGGTTCGCGGACGGCGAGCTCAACGTCGCGTACAACTGCGTGGACCGCCATGTCGAGGCGGGCAACGGCGACCGGGTCGCCATCCACTTCGAGGGCGAGCCGGGCGACAGCCGCTCCCTCACCTACGCCGACCTCAAGGACGAGGTCTCGCGGGCCGCGAACGCGCTCACGGAGCTCGGGGTGTCCAAGGGCGACCGCGTCGCCATCTACATGCCGATGATCCCCGAGGCGGCCGTCGCGATGCTGGCCTGCGCCCGTATCGGCGCCGCGCACTCCGTGGTCTTCGGTGGTTTCTCGGCCGACGCCGTGGCCTCCCGTATCCAGGACGCCGACGCCAAGCTCGTCATCACAGCGGACGGCGGCTACCGGCGCGGCAAGCCGAGCGCGCTCAAGCCCGCCATCGACGACGCCGTGGCCCGCTGCCCGCAGGTCGAGCATGTCCTGGTGGTACGCCGCACCGGCCAGGAGACCGCGTTCAGCGAGGGCCGGGACGTCTGGTGGCACGACATCGTCGACCGTCAGTCCGCCGAGCACACGCCGGAGGCCTTCGACGCCGAGCACCCGCTCTTCATCCTGTACACGTCGGGCACGACGGGTAAGCCCAAGGGCATCCTGCACACCTCGGGCGGTTATCTCACCCAGGTGGCGTACACCCATCACGCGGTCTTCGACCTCAAGCCGGAGACGGACGTCTACTGGTGCACCGCCGACGTCGGCTGGGTGACCGGCCACTCGTACATCGTGTACGGGCCGCTGGCCAACGGCGCGACGCAGGTCATGTACGAGGGCACGCCCGACACCCCGCACCAGGGGCGGTTCTGGGAGATCGTCCAGAAGTACGGGGTGACGATCCTCTACACGGCGCCGACCGCGATCCGCACGTTCATGAAGTGGGGGGACGACATCCCCGCCAAGTTCGACCTGTCGTCGCTGCGCGTCCTGGGCTCCGTCGGTGAACCGATCAACCCCGAGGCCTGGATCTGGTATCGGCAGAACATCGGCGCCGGCAAGACCCCGGTCGTGGACACCTGGTGGCAGACCGAGACCGGCGGCATGATGATCTCCCCGCTCCCCGGTGTCACCGCCGCCAAGCCGGGCTCCGCGCAGCGCGCCCTCCCCGGCATCTCGGCGACCGTCGTGGACGACGACGGCAACGAGGTGCCGGACGGCGGCGGCGGATATCTCGTCCTCACCGAGCCGTGGCCGTCGATGCTCCGCACCATCTGGGGCGACGACCAGCGGTTCATCGACACCTACTGGTCCCGCTTCGAGGGCAAGTACTTCGCCGGCGACGGTGCCAAGAAGGACGACGACGGCGACCTCTGGCTGCTGGGCCGGGTCGACGACGTGATGCTGGTCTCCGGCCACAACATCTCCACCACGGAGGTCGAGTCGGCGCTCGTCTCACACCCGAAGATCGCCGAGGCGGCGGTCGTCGGCGCCACGGACGAGACGACGGGGCAGGCGATCGTCGCCTTCGTCATCCTGCGGGGTACGGCGTCGGTGGACGACGGCCTGGTGGCCGAGTTGCGCAACCACGTCAGTACGGTGCTGGGGCCGATCGCCAAGCCGAAGCGGATCCTGCCGGTGGCCGAGCTGCCGAAGACCCGCTCGGGCAAGATCATGCGACGGCTGCTGCGCGATGTCGCCGAGGACCGTCAGCTCGGTGACGTCACCACGCTCACCGACTCCTCCGTGATGGAGCTGATCCAGACCCAGCTCCCGAGCGCGACCAGCGAGGACTGATCCCCCAGGGGCCGGCGCATCTCCGGACGGGTGCGCAAGGGCCGGTCCGAAAAGCGCGGTCCGTAAAACCGGTCCGTAAAACCGGTCCGTAAATGCGCAGGCCCCACGTCAGGTCGGCGGAGCAGGAGCCCCCGGCGCGTTGCGCCGGGGGCTCCGCTTTGTAAAGTGGGCGGCGCGTCAACGATGTGTCAAGGAACCACTGGTGCGCCGGGAAGTCTGGTCGGCATGTGATGTGCCATGCCCGCAGAACCGACCGGAGGACCCCCTCGTGGCCACCCCCCGCACCTTCCTCGGACGCCTCCCGCTCCCCGAGCGGACGTATATCGCGAGCGCGCTGCGGACCGAGACGGTCGGCGGCGTCCTGCTCCTCCTCGCCGCGATCGCCGCGCTGATCTGGGCCAACACCCCCATCAGCGACAGCTACGCGACCGTCGGCGACCACCATCTGGGCCCGGCCTCGCTCGGCCTGGACCTCTCGATCCGGCACTGGGCCGCCGACGGGCTGCTCACCATCTTCTTCTTCGTCGCCGGCATCGAGCTCAAGCGCGAACTGGTCGCCGGCGAACTCCGCGACCCGAAGGCCGCCGCCCTCCCCGTCATCGCGGCACTCTGCGGCATGGCCGTGCCCGCCCTCGTCTATGTGCTGGTCAACGTGGTGGGCGGCGGATCCACCGACGGCTGGGCCGTCCCCACCGCCACCGACATCGCCTTCGCGCTCGCCGTGCTCGCCGTCCTCGGCACCTCACTGCCGTCCGCGCTACGCGCCTTCCTGCTCACCCTCGCCGTCGTGGACGACCTCTTCGCCATCCTGATCATCGCGGTCTTCTTCACCAGCGACATCCACTTCGGGGCCCTGGCCGGGGCCGTCTCCGCTCTCGTCGTCTTCTGGTTCCTCCTGAGGAAGGGGGTGCGCGGCTGGTACGTGTACGTTCCGCTGGCCCTCGTCGTCTGGGCCCTGATGTACAACAGCGGCGTCCACGCCACCGTCGCCGGCGTCGCGATGGGCCTGATGCTCCGCTGCGTCCGGCGCGAGGGCGAGAAGCAGTCGCCGGGCGAGCGCGTCGAACACCTCGTCCGCCCGCTCTCCGCCGGTCTCGCCGTGCCGCTCTTCGCCCTCTTCTCGGCGGGTGTCTCGATCAGCGGCGGCGCGCTCGCCGACGTCTTCACCCGGCCGGAGACCCTGGGGGTGGTCCTGGGGCTGGTCATCGGCAAGACGGTCGGCATCTTCGGCGGCACCTGGCTGGCCGCACGCTTCACCCGGGCGACCCTGAACGAGGATCTGAGCTGGCCGGACATCCTGGCGCTGTCGACGCTCGCGGGGATCGGCTTCACCGTCTCACTGCTCATCGGCGAACTCGCCTTCACCGGCGATCCGGGGCTGGCGGACGAGGTGAAGGCGGCCGTCCTGACGGGCTCGGTGATCGCCGCCGTACTCGCCGCCGTACTGCTGCGGCTGAGGGTCCGTACGTACCAGGCGCTGTACGACTCCGAGGAGCGCGACGAGGACATGGACGGCGTCCCGGACGTCTACGAGCAGGACGATCCGGCGTACCACCTGAGGATGGCCGCCCTCTACGAGAAAAAGGCCGCGGAGCACCGCCGCTTGGCCGAACACGGCCCAGCGACGCGCGATGACGGCCCAGGTCCGGCATGATCTGACATCCGGCATGATCTGAAGGCGCGAGAGCCTTGAAAACCCCAGATCTGCGAGAGCGCAGCCGAAACGAGGGAGTCAACGATGAGCGACCCCGGCAGCCATGCCGCCGTCACCACCGCCGCTGCCGACGGCTTTCCAGCCGTCCGGGTCGACGGGGACCGCAGCCTCGGGCAGTTGGTCTCGTCGGCCACCGCCGAGATGTCCGCTCTGGTGCACGACGAGATCGCGCTGGCCAAGGCCGAACTGCGGGAGGACGTCAAGCGGAGCGCGATGGGCGGCGCCGCGATCGGGATCGCGGGAGTGTTCGCGCTTTTCTCCCTGCCGGTGCTGAGCTTCGCGGCCGCATACGGGATCCACAACTGGGGCCTCGGGCTCGCGTGGTCGTTCCTGATCGTGGGTGGAGCGTTTCTGCTCATCGCGGGGCTGCTGGCGCTGATCGCCCTGCGCAAGTTCAAGCGGGTCAAGCCGCCGGAGAAGAGCATCGCGTCCGCCAAGGAGACCGCCGCGATTCTCCAGACGGTAAAACCGCACCCCCGCCCGGTCCATGAGACGGGCAAGTCTGTGGCACGCTCGTCTGCATGACCGCCCCCGAAAACGGCCCCGACTCCACCCCCGGCAGCCTCCCCGCGACGGTCGCGGCGGATGTGCGCCTCGACGGCCCCTGGACGCACCGGGACGTGGCGGCCAACGGAGCCCGCTTCCATATCGCCGAGATGGGCGACGGGCCTCTGGTGTTGCTGCTGCACGGCTTCCCGCAGTTCTGGTGGACCTGGCGGCACCAACTGCCCGCGCTCGCCGAGGCCGGTTACCGGGCCGTCGCGATGGACCTGCGGGGCGTGGGCGGCAGCGACCGTACGCCCCGCGGTTACGACCCGGCGAATCTGGCGCTCGACATCACCGGTGTGATCCGCTCGCTCGGCGAGCCGGACGCCGCGCTCGTCGGGCACGATCTGGGCGGGTATCTCGCCTGGACCGCGGCCGTGATGCGGCCGAAGCTGGTGCGCAGGCTCGTGGTGTCCTCGATGCCGCACCCGCGCCGCTGGCGCTCGGCGATGCTGTCGGACTTCTCGCAGAGCAGGGCCGGCTCGTACATCTGGGGATTCCAGCGGCCGTGGCTGCCCGAGCGTCAGCTCGTCGCCCGCGACGGGGCGTTGGTCGGGGAGCTGATCCGCGCCTGGTCGGGGCCGCAGCCGCCCGACGACAAGACGGTCGACACCTACCGGCGGGCGATGACCATCCCGTCGACGGCGCACTGCTCGATCGAGCCGTACCGCTGGATGGTGCGGTCGATGGCGCGGCCGGACGGGATCCAGTTCAACCGGCGGATGAAGCGGCCGGTGCGGGTGCCGACCCTCCAGCTGCACGGGTCGCTCGATTCGGCGATGCGTACGAGGAGTACGGCCGGGTCCGCCGAGTACGTCGAAGCTCCCTACCGCTGGCGGCTGTTCGACGGTCTTGGCCATTTTCCGCAGGAGGAGGACCCCGTCGCGTTCTCCACCGAGCTGATCAACTGGCTCAAGGATCCCGAGCCCGACCGCTGATCAGGGCCGTGTCCGACCGGTCGGCAGGCGCCTCCAGGAACATTTGTACGACGAGCAGCCAATTGCCTCACGCATAGGCCAATTGGCCGACGCCGGGGCGATTACCGACCATGGGCCCCGGGCAAACGTCCGTGTATGGGCTGGACGCACGACTTCGGTGACGCAGCACGCAACCGCCGCTCGGCCACTGTGCCGATCACCCATGAGAGGGGCGGCCCGGAAGATCAGGGGCATGATCTCCGACTCGGTATTCCACTGATTCTCCGCCGGAGGGCCCGTTGGGTCTCGGCACGGCTGCGACATCAGCGCGGCTAGGCACGGCGGCGGCAGTGGGAGCGAGCGGGAACGTCGAGGGAACACCCGGACGACCGGATCGAAGACCGGGACGAAGACCCGAATGAGCCGGGAGTACGGGTCGGAAGTAGTGAACAGAAGTACTGATCGGGAGTGCTGAACGGAAGTACTGATCGCGGGGACAACGGAGGACGAGGACAGTGCCGGGCCGGACCAGGTTTCCCTGGTGGGGGCCCCCGGGGGTGCAGCCCCGGTGGGTGGTGTTGGGTATTTAGCGCATACGAGGGGGTTGTGCGGGGGGTTTGGGGTGGGGGCCCGGGGCTTGGGGGCGGGGCAG
>NZ_JBHXRM010000011.1:22926-191576 GCF_042716895.1 Streptomyces sp. NPDC058653
GTGTGGGTGGGTATTAATTTATGTTTTTTATCCTGTGTGTCTCATTAGTCATCTTCGGTTCGCTGTCGACCAGTTGCGGGGGGCTGTGTGGCGTCCGTTCCTTGTTCGGTAGCCCCCCCCCCGCCGTCGTTCCAGCCCGCGTGGATCTTCTGCGCTAGAGCGCGCATCCCTGGCTGTCGACCTGCTGGTTGGCCGTGCGGCCCCTCTCGATGTCCTCGCGGATCTCGTCGGCCGTCAGCGCGTAGCCGGTGTCCGGGTCGTCGAGCGAGCGGGCGAAGATCACGCCGTACACCCTGCCGTCGGTGGTGAGCAGCGGGCCGCCGGAGTTGCCCTGGCGGACCGTCGCGAAGAGCGAGTAGACGTCGCGCCGGACCTCGCCGCGCCGGTAGATGTCGGGCCCGTTGGCGTCGATACGGCCCCGGACCCGGGCCGAGCGCACGTCGTACGCGCCGTTCTCCGGGAAACCGGCGACGATCGCGCTGTCGCCGCTGCGGGCGTCCCTGTCGGTGAACCGGAGCACGGGGGCGCGCAGGTCGGGCACGTCCAGGACGGCGATGTCGCGCTCCCAGTCGTAGAGGACGACCTTCGCGTCGTACAGCCGGCCCTCGCCGCCTATCTGGACGGTGGGTTCGTCCACGCCGCCCACGACGTGCGCGTTGGTCATGACGCGGCGATCGGCGAAGACGAAGCCGGTGCCTTCGAGGACCTTTCCGCAGCTCTGCGCCGTACCGACCACCTTGACGATGGAGCGCTGCGCGCGGGCCGCGACGGGGCTGCCGACGAGCGCGGGGTCCGGCGGGTCGACGGCGGTGATCGGCTCGTTGGCGAACGGGCTGAAGACCTGCGGGAACCCCTTCTCCGCGAGGACGGAGGAGAAGCCGGTGAACCAGGTCGCGGTCTGGTCCGGCATCACCCGCGAGACGCCGAGCAGCACCTTCGAGTTACGGACCTCCTTGCCGAGCGTCGGCAGCGAGGTCCCGGCCAGGGCGGAGCCGATCAGCCAGGCGACCAGCAGCATGGCGACCACGTTGACCAGCGCGCCGCCCGTGGCGTCCACGGCGCGCGCCGGTGACCAGGTGATGTAGCGGCGGAGCTTGTTGCCGAGGTGGGTGGTGAAGGCCTGTCCCACGGAGGCGCACACGATCACGACGATGACGGCGACGACCGTGGCCGTGGTCGTGACCTCGGACTCCTCGGTGATCTGGTCCCAGAGCACCGGGAGCAGATAGACGGCGACGAGACCGCCGCCGAGGAAACCGATCACCGAGAGGATGCCGACGACGAAGCCTTGGCGATAGCCGACGATCGCGAACCACACGGCCGCGAGCAGCAGCAGGATGTCCAGCACATTCACTGTCAATAGCCTCGCTAGCCTCGCGGATTCGTCTCCCGTCGCCCCGCGGGACGGGGGGACGGACCTGCGGCGGAATCGCTGTGCCGAGCCCCTGGAAAGGGGCCGGTACAGCGATTGGGCAAGCGTGTCATGAGCGCCCGTCGAGCGGGACCTCCTTGGAGCGGTCCCAGGGACGCTCCCAGCCCGAGAAGTGCAGAATGCGGTCGATCACCCCGGCGGTGAAGCCCCACACGAGCGCGGAGGCGACCGTGAAAGCGGGGCTGTGGACGCCGCTCGGGTGCGTGGCGATGACGCGGTTGGCCGGGTCCGTGAGATCCGCCACGGGGACGGTGAAGACCCGGGCCGTCTCCGCGAGATCGACGGCGCCGACCGGGCTGGGAGTGCGCCACCAGCCGAGCACCGGGGTCACCACGAACTCGCTCACCGGGATGTAGAGCTTGGGCAGCACGCCGAAGAGCTGGACGCCGGACGGGTCGAGTCCGGTCTCCTCCTCGGCCTCCCGCAGCGCGGCACGCAGCGGTCCGGTCGTCGCGGGGTCGCCGTCCTCGGGGTCCAGTGCGCCCCCGGGGAAGGAGGCCTGCCCCGCGTGCGAACGGAGGGTGCTGGCCCGCTCCATCAGCAGCAGCTCGGGGCCGCGCTCGCCCTCGCCGAAGAGGACGAGCACGGCGGACTGCCGCCCGAGACCGTTCTTGGGCGGCAGGAACCGGCTCAGTTCTTCGGGCGCGACGGTCCGCATGGCGTGCACCACCGGGTCCAGCCACGCGGGCAGGCCTTCGGTGGTGACGGGGATGTCGGTCACGGCTTTGTCGTGGATTCGTGCGGCCTTTTCGTAGTCGTGTGCGTCACGACGTGAGTCGTGTGCGGTGCCCGCGTCGCTCGCGGTGCCTGGGTCGCGCGCGGTGCGTGCTGTGCCCGCGTCGCTCGCCGTGCGTGCGGCCGGCGTTGTGCGCGCGGTCTGTGCCGCTGTACGTACGGTCTCCGCCGTACCCGCGGTCTGTTCGGTCCTTGCCTCATGCGTGTCTGCCCGTGTCATCGGCACCCCCGACGTACAACGCCCGCCGTCGCCCGGATCGTTCCAGCCCGCATACCCCGCAGCCCTTCCTCTCCCGCCCACCGGCGCCCCCGGCCCCGCCGGTCTCTCCGGTGATACGGCTCCGGCCCGCCGAGCGCTCACCGCGCGGGCGGTCATTCGGCCCCGGCGGGAGTGCCGAGCGGCGGCGCGGGCTTGCCCGGATAGTCCGGCGGCGGTGAGAGCCGCTGTCCCGGATAGCCGCCCAGCTCGTACTTGAGCAGCTTCTTCGCCTTCTCCGGGTCGGTCTCGCCCTCTCCGTAGGAGGGGCAGAGGTGCGCGATCGGGCAGGCGCCGCAGGCGGGCTTACGGGAGTGGCAGACCCGGCGGCCGTGGAAGATGATCCGGTGCGAGAGCATCGTCCACTCGCTCTTGGGGAAGATCTCGGCGATCGCCGACTCGACCTTCACCGGGTCCTCCTCGTCGGTCCACTTCCAGCGGCGCACGAGCCGGCCGAAGTGGGTGTCGACAGTCAGGCCGGGGACGTCGAATGCGTTGCCCAACACCACGTTGGCCGTCTTCCGGCCGACGCCGGGCAGCGTCACGAGGTCCTTCAGCGTGCCGGGCACCTCGCCGTCGAAACGGTCGCGCAGTGCCGTGGAAAGCCCTATGAGCGACCTCGCCTTGGCACGGAAGAACCCGGTGGGCCGGATGACCTGCTCCAGCTCCTCGGGCACGGCGGCGGCCACGTCCTCCGGGGTCGGGTACTTCGCGAAGAGCGCGGGCGTCGTCTGATTGACACGCAGGTCCGTCGTCTGGGCCGACAGGACCGTGGCGACGAGCAGCTCGAAGGGGTTGCGGAAGTCCAGCTCCGGGTGGGCGTACGGATACACGTCGGCCAGCTCGCGGTTTATCCGGCGGGCACGGCGGACCATCGCCAGGCGGGACTCCGGCTTGGCGCTCTTCGGCCGCTTGGCACCCGCGGCCGGAGCCGTGGTCGCGGCCTCGCCGTTCGCGGGTCCGTTACTCGCGGATTCCGTACTGGCGGACTTTCCGGTCGTACGATTTGCAGCTTTTGTGCTTTTCTTAGACTTCGCAGCGGCCTGTTCGCCCACAGCGGAATTCTGCTTCGGTGACACTCTTCCAGCTCCCTTGGCCTGCCCTCTCACCGGCGAGTTGGACACCCGGCCAGCCTAGAGCCCTGCACTGACATCCGCTTCGGCCCCGGCCGATCACCACCCGAATCGGGCCCCGGGGCACGGTCCGGGGCCGCTGTACGTCAAACTTGTGATTGATCGCACGTTTTCGACAACGAACAACCGGTACGGAGACAGAGTCGCCTCCGGCCCGAGCCGGCCGTGAACACACAGCACGTCCGGCATCATGGGATCGATGGTCCCCTGAGCAGGTCGACAAGGAGAGATTTCGTGGACGACGTTCTACGACGCGCCCCGCTCTTCGCGGCGCTCGACGACGAGCAGGCCGCGGAGCTCCGCGCCTCGATGAGTGAGACGACGCTCGCCCGTGGCGACGCGCTGTTCCACGAAGGCGACCCCGGTGACCGCCTGTATGTGGTCACCGAGGGCAAGGTCAAACTGCACCGCACGTCCCCCGACGGCCGGGAGAACATGCTGGCCGTCCTCGGCCCCGGCGAACTGATCGGCGAGCTGTCGCTCTTCGACCCGGGCCCGCGCACCGCCACCGCGAGCGCCCTCACCGAGGTCAAGCTCCTCGGCCTGGGCCACGGCGACCTCCAGCCCTGGCTGAACGCCCGCCCCGAGGTCGCCACCGCGCTGCTGCGCGCCGTCGCCCGGCGTCTGCGCAAGACGAACGACCAGATGTCCGACCTGGTCTTCTCCGACGTGCCGGGCCGTGTCGCCCGTGCGCTCCTCGATCTGTCGCGCCGCTTCGGCGTGCAGTCGGAGGAAGGCATTCACGTCGTCCACGACCTGACGCAGGAGGAGCTGGCCCAGCTGGTCGGCGCGTCCCGTGAGACGGTCAACAAGGCGCTCGCCGACTTCGCCCAGCGCGGCTGGCTGCGGCTGGAGGCCCGCGCCGTGATCCTGCTGGACGTCGAACGCCTCGCGAAGCGCTCGCGCTGACCTGGACGCACCCGAAGCCGCACGCGCAGAAGGCCGTACGCGCAGAAAGCCGCCCGCACCATCCACGAGGCCGCCCCGCTCACCGAGCCGGGCGGCCTCGCCGATGCGCCCCTCCCGCGACCGACCGACCGACGGACCCGACCGGCCGCTCGACGGCCAGCCGACCGCCGGACCGCCGGACCCGCGACCCGCGACTCGCGCCTCGCGCCTCGCGCCCAGGGTCCGTCCTACGCCCCCGAGATCAGCCCGTGCTCACGCAGGTACTCCAGCTGCGCCCGCACCGACAGCTCCGCCGCCGGCCACAGGGACCGGTCCACGCCGCTGCCTCCGTACACATGAGCCACGATCTCGGCCGCCGAGCGGTAGCCGTCCTCGACCGCCGTCTCGACCTGTGCGAGACGGCTCGCCCGGTGCGCGAGGTAGTACTCGATCGCTCCCTGCGCGTCCTCCAGTACGGGTCCGTGGCCCGGCAGCACCGTACGCACACCGTCGTCGACCGTGAGCGAGCGCAGCCGCCGCAGCGAGTCGACGTAGTCGCCCAGCCTGCCGTCCGGGTGGGCCACCATCGTCGTACCGCGCCCGAGGACCGTGTCACCCGTCAGCACCGCGCGGTCGGCGGGCAGATGGAAGCTGAGCGAGTCGGACGTGTGCCCGGGCGTGGCCACGACCCGCAGTTCGAGACCGCCCTCGGTGACGACGTCACCGGCCGCCAGCCCCTCGTCCCCGAGGCGCAGGGCCGGGTCCAAGGCCCGTACAGGCGTACGTGTCAGCTCGGCGAAGCGTGCCGCGCCCTCCGCGTGGTCGGCGTGGCCATGGGTCAGGAGGGTCAGCGCGACGCGCTTGCCGGCCTCCTCGGCGGTGGCCATGACCGCCCGCAGATGCGTCTCGTCGAGCGGTCCGGGGTCGATCACGACAGCGAGCGCCGAGTCCGGTTCGGAGACGATCCAGGTGTTCGTGCCGTCGAGGGTCATCGCCGAGGCGTTGGGCGCGAGCACGTTGACCGCGCGGGCCGTCGCGGCGCCCGAGAGGACGCCTCCGCGCGGCTGCCCCGGCAGGGCCGACGCGTCCGTCATCGGTCCCCACCCGCCAGCGGCACGCGCTTGGTGAACTCGTCCTGGCCCGGCCAGCTCAGCACGACCTCGTCACCCTCCACCCTCGGCCTGGCCAGCACGGGCGCGAGGTCCCTCCCCACGGCGGCCGCGAGGGCCTCGGCCGCGGAGCCGTACATCTGTAGTTCGCGCAGGGTCGCCACGGTCGGGGGCATCAT
The DNA here is from genome assembly GCF_042716895.1 of Streptomyces sp. NPDC058653. NCBI lineage: Bacteria > Bacillati > Actinomycetota > Actinomycetes > Kitasatosporales > Streptomycetaceae > Streptomyces > Streptomyces sp. NPDC058653. The sequence goes on from NZ_JBHXRM010000011.1 coordinate 28,659, forward strand.
CAGCAGCTCGCCCCTGTCGTAGCCGAGTGCCGCGTCGGCGGGCCGGATCCACACCGTGTGGTCGGCCTCCGTGGAAGCGTTGCGCGTACGCTGCCCGGCCGGCAGCGCCGCCACGAAGAACCAGGTGTCGTACCGCTTGGGCTCGAACTCCGGGGTGATCCACCGGGTCCACGCCGCCAGCAGATCGCCGCGCAGGGTCAGCCCGCGCCGGTCCAGGAACTCCGCGAAGGACAGTTCACGGTCGACCAGGGCGGCCCGGTCGGCCTCCCAGTCGTCCCCCGTGGTGTCGCCGACGACGGTCCCGGCCGTCTCGCCCGCCAGCAGGACGCCGGCCTCCTCGTACGTCTCGCGCACCGCCGCGCAGACGATGGCCTGCGCGGACGCGGCGTCCACGCCGAGCCGCCGGGCCCAGACGTCGCGCCCCGGCCCGGCCCAGCGGACAGGCCGGTCGTCGTCCCGGGGGTCGACGCCGCCGCCCGGATAGGCGTACGCACCGCCGGCGAAAGCCATGGAGGTGCTTCGGCGCAGCATATGTACGGAGGGCCCGGAGGATCCGTCGACGGAGTCGCGCAGCAGCATCACGGTCGCGGCCCGCCGTGCGGGGGCGACGCTCAGCTCGCCCTGGGCGAGCGCGCGGATGCGGCCGGACCACTCGGGCGGGAACCACTGACCATTGGGCATGCCGGGATGCTACGGGCTTACCCGTTGATGTTCGAGAGCCACTTCCCGGGGGTCAGGGCCCCCGGGGCGGCGCGACGGCACCCCGGTACGGCCCGGGGCCCGGCGCGCCGCACGCGCGGACGGTTCGTCCGCTCAGTCCGCGGCCACTTCCACCTGGATCTCGATCTCGACCGGGGCGTCCAGCGGCAGGACGGCGACTCCCACCGCACTGCGCGCATGCACGCCTTTCTCCCCGAAGACCTGTCCGAAGAGCTCGCTCGCGCCGTTGAGGACGGCCGGCTGGCCCGTGAAGTCCGAGGCGGAGGCGACGTACCCCACGACCTTCACGACGCGCACGACCCGGTCCAGGTCGCCGGTGACGGACTTCACAGCGGCCAGGGCGTTCAGCGCGCAGACCCGGGCGAGGTCCTTGGCCTCCTCCGGCGTCACCTCGGCGCCGACCTTGCCGGTCAGCGGAAGCTCGCCGTCCACCATCGGGAGCTGTCCCGCCGTGTAGACGTACACGCCGGAGCGCACGGCCGGCTGATACGCCGCCAGAGGCGGTACGACCTGCGGAACCGTCAGCCCCAGGTCAGCGAGGGCCGCCTCGACCACGCCGCTCACGCGGACTTCTCTCGCTTCAGATAGGCCACCAGCTGCTCGGGGTTGTTCGGCCCCGGAATGACCTGGACCAGCTCCCAGCCGTCCTCGCCCCAGGTGTCCAGAATCTGCTTCGTCGCGTGCACGAGAAGAGGCACCGTCGCGTATTCCCACTTCGTCATGGGCCGACTGTATCCGCACCGCGCCACGAGCCCGTACGGAGCCCGGAGAGGATCTCGTACGGAGCCTCCGGACGACCTCGTGCGTAGCCTGCGGCCCGACTGGTTAGGCTCGAATGTGTGAGCAGGCTCCAGGTCGTCAGCGGCAAGGGCGGGACCGGTAAGACCACGGTCGCCGCGGCCCTCGCGCTCGCCCTCGCGACGGAGGGCAAGCGCACCCTCCTTGTGGAGGTCGAGGGCAGACAGGGCATCGCACAGCTCTTCGAGACGGAGGCCCTTCCTTATGAGGAGCGGAAGATCGCCGTCGCCTCGGGCGGCGGCGAGGTGTACGCGCTGGCCATAGACGCCGAGCGCGCGCTTCTGGACTACCTCCAGATGTTCTACAAGCTCGGCAGCGCGGGCCGCGCCCTGAAGAAGATCGGCGCCATCGACTTCGCCACCACCATCGCGCCGGGCGTCCGGGACGTCCTGCTGACGGGCAAGGCGTGCGAGGCCGTACGCCGCCGCGACAAGCGGGGCCGGTTCATCTACGACTACGTGGTGATGGACGCGCCGCCCACCGGCCGCATCACCCGCTTCCTGAACGTGAACGACGAGGTGGCGGGGCTGGCGAAGATAGGGCCGATATACAACCAGGCGCAGGCCGTCATGCGGGTGCTCAAGTCACCGGGGACCGCCGTGCATCTGGTGACCCTTCTTGAGGAGATGCCGGTCCAGGAGACCGCCGACGGCATCGGCGAGCTGCGCGGCGCCGAACTGCCCGTCGGCAAGATCATCGTGAACATGGTGCGCCCGCACGTCCTCGACGAGGAGGCGGTCAACGGAGTGGCGGGCGACCGTCGTAAGGAGGTCACCAAGGCGCTCGCCGCGGCCGGGGTGAGCGCGCCCACGAAGCTCGTGGGACCGCTTCTGGAGCAGGCCGCCGAGCACGCGCAGCGTGTGGAGCTGGAGCGCGAGCAGCGCGCCCTCCTGGTGAAGCTCGGGCTGCCGACGTACGAACTCCCCCTGATCGGCGAGGGCATGGACCTCGCCGGTCTGTACCGCCTGGCGGGGGAGCTACGGAATCTTGGGGAGGCCCGATGACTCTGGACCCGGCAGCGGCGCCTCTACAGGTCGATCCGCTGCTCGACGACCCCGAGACCCGCATCATCGTGTGCTGCGGCTCCGGCGGCGTCGGCAAGACGACGACGGCGGCGGCTCTCGGCGTACGGGCGGCGGAGCGCGGCCGCAAGGTGGTCGTACTGACCATCGACCCGGCCCGCAGGCTCGCCCAGTCCATGGGCATCGACTCGCTCGACAACACACCGCGGCGGGTCAAGGGCATCGAGGGCGCCGGCGAACTGCACGCGATGATGCTCGACATGAAGCGCACCTTCGACGAGATCGTCGAGGCGCACGCGGACCGGGAGCGGGCGCGCGCCATCCTGGAGAACCCCTTCTACCAGTCCCTGTCGGCCGGTTTCGCGGGCACGCAGGAGTACATGGCGATGGAGAAGCTGGGGCAGTTGCGGTCGCGCGACGAGTGGGACCTGATCGTCGTCGACACCCCGCCCTCGCGCTCCGCGCTGGACTTCCTGGACGCGCCGAAGCGGCTGGGCTCGTTCCTGGACGGCAAGTTCATCCGGCTGCTGATGGCTCCGGCGAAGATGGGCGGCCGGGCCGGGATGAAGTTCCTGAATGTCGGGATGTCGATGATGACCGGCACCCTCGGGAAGCTGCTGGGCGGCCAATTCCTGCGTGACGTGCAGACGTTCGTGGCGGCCATGGACACGATGTTCGGCGGTTTCCGTACGCGCGCGGACGCGACGTACCGGCTGCTCCAGGCGCCCGGCACGGCCTTCCTGGTGGTCGCGGCGCCCGAGCGGGACGCGCTGCGCGAGGCGGCGTACTTCGTGGAGCGGCTGGCCGCCGAGGAGATGCCGCTCGCGGGTCTGGTCCTCAACCGCGTGCACGGCAGCGGCGCCGCCCGGCTGTCGGCCGAGCGGGCGCGGGCCGCCGCGGAAAATCTTGAAGAGGGCCGCATTGTGGATCAGGCCCACGGGAAGAATGGTGTTCGTGAGGCCGCCGCCCCCGCGGGCTCCTCTCCCGAAGCCCCCCAGGCACCCCACACGTCCGAGCCACAGGACACACAGACCCCGCAGACCCCACGAACCCCGCAGAAGGAATCGGCCGGTACGAAGGCGTCCCCCGCCAGGGAGTCCCGGCCATCCGCAGAAGCCGCCCAACTCCCGCACCAGGTACCGGAATCAGGGACGTCCGAAGCGCCGTCGGTGAATCAGCTGACGGCCGGTCTGCTGCGCCTGCACGCCGAGCGCATGCAGGTGCTCAAGCGTGAGCAGCGCACGCGCGACCGCTTCACCGCGCTCCACCCGGAGGTGCCGGTGGCCGAGGTGGCGGCGCTGCCCGGCGACGTGCACGACCTCGCCGGGCTCCGGACCATCGGTGAGCGCCTCGCGGGCGGAAGCGCGGCGACCGGCGCCGCGTAGACGCCGGGCCGCACGGGCGGGGCCGCACTGACGGGCCGGGCCGCGTGGACCGGCTGGAGCCGCGCGATGTCGCGCGGTCGCGGTCCCGGCGGCGTCGCGATCCCGGCGCGGTCGCGCTCCCGGCTGAGTCGCGGTCGCGCGGACCGGCGGGTGCCGTGGCGAGGGGTGCCGTACCGACGGGTGTGGGGCTCCCGTCAGGACGTACGCACCGCGTGCCTGCCCAACTGATGCCCACACGCTCGTGTCTACGCGTGTGTGCCCAGCTCTACGGGCGTGTGTGCCCAGCTGCCCGCGTGCCACGGGCGTGCCGCCGCGTACTGCTGCGTACCGCTGCCCGCGTACTACCCGCGTGATCTTCCTGCTCGCCTGCCGTACGGCGGCCTACCCCACCGCCGCCCACGAGTCGTCGATGACGTCGACGTAATGGCGCGAGCCGTACGTCTCGTCGTCGTCCTCAAGGCCGGCGGGCAGAATGCCCGCGCTGCGCTCGTACTCGGTGCGTGCGGTTTCGAGCAGCCGTCGCCATGAGGTGACAGTGGGGCGCCTGCGCAGCAATGCGCGTCGCTCCCGCTCGGTCATTCCGCCCCACACGCCGAATTCGACGCGGTTGTCCAGCGCGTCGGCCAGGCACTCCGTCCGCACCGGGCATCCGGTGCACACCGCCTTGGCCCTGTTCTGCGCTGCGCCCTGTACGAACAATTCATCCGGATCGGTAGTGCGGCATGCTGCTTGCGCACTCCAGTCGGTTACCCAGCCCATCCCGGCGCCGTCCTCTCCCGAATCGAGGCTCCCCCACGGCGGAAGCGGCATATTCACCGCTGCCAGTTGAGGACGTTACGGAAGGTGGGCACAGCACAACACCCCCTTCGGGCCCAATCTTGAATGGCCCGAACGGACTATGCGTACGCGGCAGATCACCCAGGGGAGTGACCCGGGGACATGTGCGACGAACCCGACAAGTCGGGTCAACTCTCCTGAGTCGCAACGGACGTCAGATGACGTACCGGGCGGAATCGGACGGGACTTCCGACGCTTTACGGTTAGCCAGATGTTCACGTCGGAGACTTGATACGAAACCGCACTGCTGTGACAGTTGAGTGCAGCTTAGGCCAGAGCCTTTGTGCGTGTCCGGCGAATGAGAACGTAGGCTGCTGTCATGCCAAAGAAGCGCTCGGGCGGCGGTCTGACCGGGACCCAGCAGGCCGCCAAGTTCCTCGGTGTCAGTGTGCTCGCGGGAGCCGTCCTCGCCGGAATCGCCTTGCCCGCCTTCGGAGTTCTGGGCCTGGCCGCGAAGGGAACGGTCGAGGGATTCGACGAGATCCCGGCCAACCTCAAGACGCCGCCGCTCAGTCAGCGCACCACGATCCTCGACAAGGACGGCGGCCCCATCGCCACCGTCTACTCACGCGACCGGACCGTGGTCCCGCTCACCGACATCTCGCCCTACATGCAGAAGGCGATCGTCGCGATCGAGGACTCACGCTTCTACGAGCACGGGGCGGTGGACCTCAAGGGCGTTCTGCGCGCGGCCAATCGCAACGCGCAGTCGGGCGGCGTCTCCCAGGGCGCGTCGACGCTCACCCAGCAGTACGTGAAGAACGTCTTCGTCGAGGAGGCCGGCGACGACCCCGACAAGGTCGCCCAGGCCACCCAGCAGACCATCGGCCGTAAGATCCGCGAGCTCAAGTTCGCGATCCAGGTCGAGGAGGAGCTGGGCAAGAAGAAGATCCTTGAGAACTATCTGAACATCACCTTCTTCGGTCAGCAGGCGTACGGCATCGAGGCCGCCTCGCACCGCTACTTCTCCAAGTCCGCCAAGGACCTGAAGCTGGAGGAGGCGGCGCTGCTCGCGGGCCTCGTCCAGTCGCCGAGCCGGTACGACCCCGTGAACGACGAGGACGAGGCGACCAAGCGCCGTAACACCGTGATCCAGCGCATGGCCGACGTGAAGGACATCTCGCAGGCCGAGGCCGACCGCGCCAAGGGCACCGAGATCCAGCTGAAGGTGAGCCGTCCCAAGAACGGCTGCATCACGGCGGTCAAGGGCGCGGGCTTCTTCTGCGACTACGTACGGAAGGTGTTCCTCACCGACCCCGCCTTCGGCAAGACGCAGGAGGACCGGGCCAAGGTCTGGAACCAGGGCGGTCTGACCATCAGGACGACGCTCGACCCGCAGGCGCAGGAGTCGGCCCAGGAGTCGATCAAGAACCACGTCTACAAGACGGACCAGGTCGCCACCGCCCTGTCGATCGTCGAGCCCGGCACGGGCAAGGTCCTGGCGATGGGCCAGTCGCGGCCGTACGGCGGCGGCAAGAACGAGACGTACATGAACCTGTCCGTCGACGAGGACATGGGCGGCGGCGCCGGCTACCAGCCGGGATCGACGTTCAAGCCCATCGTCGCGGCGGCGGCCCTGGAGCAGGGCATCCAGCCGACGCAGTCGTACCCCTCGCCCTACCAGATGGACTATCCGAGCCCGGTGCAGACCTGCAAGGGCCCCTGGACGGACCAGGGGGTCCCGGTCGAGAACGAGAACGAGACCGAGGTCGGCCCGTACGGCATGCAGGAGGCGACCGCCAAGTCGGTCAACACCTACTACGTCCAGCTGATCAGCCAGATCGGCGTCTGCCCGGTGACCGAGCTGGCCAGGAAGATGGGCGTCGAGCGGGCCAACGGAAAGCCGATCGACCAGGTCCCGTCGATCACGCTGGGCACGCAGGAGATGTCGCCGCTGACGATGGCGTCCGGGTACGCGACGTTCGCCAACCGCGGCACGTACTGCACCCCGATCGCCATCGAGTCCATCACGGGCCCGAACGGCAAGGAGATGGACGTTCCGAAGTCGACCTGCTCGCGGGCGATGTCGGAGAAGACGGCCGACACCATAAACACACTGCTTGAGGGCGTCGTCGAGGACGGTACGGGCCAGGAGGCCGGCCTCGGCGGCAGGCCGAGCGCGGGCAAGACGGGTACGACCGACTTCCGGCTCGCCGCTTGGTTCGTGGGCTACACGCCGAACATGGCGGGCGCGGTGTGGGTCGGTGACCCGCAGCACAAGAAGAAGATGGTGGACATCACCATCGGCGGCCAGTACCACGACAAGGTCTTCGGCGGCGCCGTACCCGGCCCGATCTGGCGCGACGCGATGAGTGGTGCGCTGGACGGCAAGGAGCCGCTCCCGTTCAACACCATCCACATCCCGAACCCGGAGAAGGAGAAGGACGACCGCGACCGTGACCGCGACCGCCCGGGCGACAACGCTGGCGGGGACAACGCCGGGAACGACAACAACGGCGCTGACAACGGCGGCCCGAACGGCAACGGCAACGGCAACAACGGCGACGAGGACCCGGGCGACGGCGACAACCCGGGCAACGGGAACAACGACGGCGACAACGGCGAGGACCCGTTCCCGGGCTTCCCGGGTACGTTCGGATAGGACGTGAAGGAGAAGGGCTCCCGCCGATTCTCGATCGGCGGGAGCCCTTTTCGTATGTCGGGGGTGCAGGTGCCCTCGGGGGGCGTGGTGGGGCGCGTCGTCGGCGCCCCGGGCGGGGTGGTAGGCCACGTACGCTGCCTCGGGCGGAGTCGTGGGCCGCGTGGTTGGCGCCCGGGCGGCTGCCGAGCCGGAGGCATTTTCGCGTGGCTGGCGGCGTACGGGCCTGGGCGGCGTCGTTGGCCCGGTCGGCTGCCGGGCAGGAGGCCTTTTCGCGTGGCCGGCGGCGTACGGGCCTAGGCGGCGCCGTAAGCACGTCGTTGGCGTCCGGTCGACTGCCGAGCCGGAACCCTATTCGTATGGCCAGCGGCTTACGTGCCTGGGCCGCGCCGTGGGCTCCCCGTGCTGCCGGGCGGGAAGCCTTTTCGTATGCCCGGGGGCGTACGTGCCCTCAGCGGCGCCGTACGCCACGTCGTTGGCGCCCGGTTGGGGTCGTACGCCGGCCCGTCCGCGTCCTCGGCGTCGTCCTCAGCCTCGGGCTCGTATGCCACCGCGTCGGGCCGGACTGGCCTGTCCGCGTCCACCTCGTACGCCGCCGGGTTTCGTAGGTCGCCGGCTCGGGGTCAGCCGGAGGCCAGGCTCTGCTTGACGGCGGTGGCCACCCGGCCACCCTCGGCGCGCCCCGCGACCTTCGGCCCGACGATCTTCATGACGGCGCCCATCGCGCGCGGCCCCTCCGCGCCGGCGGCCTTCGCCTCGTCCACGGCCTGCGCGACGATCGCCCCCAGCTCGTCGTCGGTCAGCTGCTGCGGCAGATACGCGTCGAGCAGCAGGCCCTCCGCCTTCTCCCGCTCGGCCTGCTCGGCCCGCCCGCCCTGCGCGAACGCCTCGGCGGCCTCGCGGCGCTTCTTGGCCTCCTTGGCGATCACCTTCTGCACCTCGTCGTCGGAGAGCTCGCGCGCCTCCTTCCCGGAGACCTCTTCCTTGGAGATCGCGGCGAGGGTCAGCCGGAGGGTGGCGGAGCGCAGCTCGTCGCGTGCCTTGATCGCGGCGATGAGGTCGTCGTGCAGCGTGGACTTGAGCGTGGTCATACGGACAGTGTGTCAGGTAGGGCCCGCGGAGCGCCGTTCGGTTTTCCGGGCCGCCGGGGTGCGCCCCGGCGCACGGCCCGAGTCTGCGACGATGAGACCATGCGCGCACGCTACGGAGTCCCCCTGAAAATCACCGCAGGAATCGCGGCCGTCGGCGCGGCCGGCATCGCCTACGCCGCCGGTTTCGAGGCCCGCTCCTTCCGGCTCCGACGGGTCTCCGTACCCGTGCTCCCGGAGGGCGTACGACCGTTGCGGGTCCTCCAGGTCTCGGACATCCACATGGTCCGCGGCCAGCGCAAGAAGCAGCGCTGGCTCCGCTCCCTGGCCGGCCTGCGCCCCGACTTCGTGGTGAACACCGGCGACAACCTCTCCGACCCGGAGGGCGTACCGGAGGTGCTCGACGCGCTGGGCCCGCTGATGGAGTACCCGGGCGTCTACGTCTTCGGCTCCAACGACTACTACGGCCCCGCGCTCCGTAACCCGGCGCGCTACATCCTCGAGAAGGCCCAGGGCAAGCACGGCCTGAACGGCAACGCGCCGGCCGTCAACGTCGTCCACAACCCGTGGGAGCCGATGCGCGACGCCTTCGACGAGGCGGGGTGGCTGGACCTCACCAACGCCCGCGGCCGGCTCAAGATCGACGGCCAGGAGATCGCCTTCACGGGCGTGGACGACCCGCACATCAAGCGCGACCGTTACGCGGAGGTCGCGGGCGGCCCGGAGAAGGACGCGGCCCTCTCGATCGGCGTGGTCCACGCCCCGTACCTGCGCATGCTGGAGGCGTTCACGTCGGACGGCTACCCCCTGATCCTGGGCGGCCACACCCACGGGGGCCAGCTCCGTATCCCCTTCTACGGGGCGTTGGTCACCAACTGCGACCTGGACACGGGCCGCGCGCGGGGCCTCTCCACGTACGACGCGGGGGGCCACACGTCCTACCTCCACGTCTCGGCGGGCTGCGGCACGAACCGCTACACCCCGGTCCGCTTCGCCTGCCCCCCTGAGGCGACACTCCTGACGCTCACCCCCCGCCTCTGACGGGGCCCCGCACCACCCGAAACCGGATTTCGCCTGCGGCCCCCGGTGGGCTAAAGTAATCGATGTCGCAGCGAGACGAGCGACATCGGGGTGTAGCGCAGCTTGGCAGCGCGCTTCGTTCGGGACGAAGAGGTCGTGGGTTCAAATCCCGCCACCCCGACAGCCGAATAGCAGGTCAGAGGGCCCTTACCGAATCGGTAAGGGCCCTCTGCCGTTGATGCGTGTCCATCGATCCGTGAGTGCTTACGGCTTCTTTCGATCCGCCCCGAAGATGCCGTCCATGACGACGGCGCCGGTCTGGATCACGGGCCAGATCTGCTTCCGATACACCTCCTCGGTCACGGCCGTTCCGGAGTGCCCGACGAGCAGGGAGATCTCCTCCAGGGGGACGCCCCGGCGGTTCGCTTAGGGTTGGTCGGTGCGGTTGACGACGTCGACCCCGGTGCGGGTGCCTGAGTCGATGGCGGGGGCGAGGAAGGTCTCGCTGAGGTAGAAGCCGAAGAGAGTGATGACGGCGACGACCCAGAGGCGGACGCCGAGGAACTTGACGGTGGCCCAGGCGATGACGCCGAGTACCAGGACGAGCGGCAGGGAAACGGTCACGGTCGGGGCTCCAATTGGCACGTGTCAGCGCACAGTGCAGCGGTGTGTACGGGCAGCGAGGTCAGCGGCGGCGCGCGAGTCGTAGTCGGCGGAAAAGCCGCAGTGGGGCGCGGTGCAGGCGGCGGTGTGCTTCTCGCGGCCCCGGTTGTCGTTCGCGGTGCCGACCTGTACGGGGCCGGTTCGTGCAACGTTCTTGAAGCGTTTCGGGCGCATGACTGAGCAGTCCTCTCAGGCGAGTTGGGCGGCGATCTGCTGTGCGAGGGCCGGCGGGACTCCGAGCCGGGCGCGCAGGGTGTCGGTGTCGATGGGTTCGCCGGTCCGGTCCTGGTGGGCGGCGGCGACCTTGCGGGCGTGCTCGACCAGGGCGGCCGGGACGGCGGCGGGAACGCGGTCGAGCGCGGGTTGCTGGTCCTCGAACTTCGTTGTTTCGGGGGTGGGTTCAGGTGTCGCGGCGGCCGTGGTCGGCTCGGCCGAGGCGGGTGTGTGGGCGAGGAGCGTCCCGCCGAGGAAGGCGATGGCGGGCCATCCGGCGACAAGGATGCGAAGCCAGTCGGGAACGTCGTTGAGGTCGAGGAGCCCGGCGGTGGCGATGTTGGCGCCGAGTGAGGCGACCAGGGCCGTGAGGAACCAGCACCACCCCGATGCGGTCGAGTGCCCGGAGCGCAGGCGGCGCCAGGCGGCGACGAGCAGCAGGTCCACGCTGATCGGGTAGGCCCAGGCTTTCCAGCCGTGTTGTCCGGCGGCTTCGGCCAGGTCGTGGAGGTGGGCGAAGGACAGGGCACCGGCGATCACGGCTTGGATCAGTACGGCGTCGATCCGGGCCAGGGTGCGGCGCATCGGAGGACCTCCTTTCGGTTTCGGGCATGGCGGGGGTAGGGAGTTGGTGCGCTTGAGGTCGTCGCGCCGACCGTGGGAGGAGGGGTCAGCCGGTGACGGGACGCGGGGTGGTCAGCGGAGCGGTCTTCTCGGCCGGGCGCGTGGGCACGAAGGGCCGGAAGGAGGCGAGCGCGGGCAGCTCGGGTACGAGTGCTGCGGTCTCGTGGCAGACGGCGGAGGCGTCACCGAGGGAGAGGTACGGAGTGCGGATGCGGGTCCAGCCGCCGGAGGTGTCACCGGCGATGGCGAGGCCGGGGCGCTCGGGGGCGATGGAGCAGGCGGCGCCGACCGCTTCCGGGGCGATGTCGCCGAGTGCCATCTTGGCCGAGGCTTCGTCGTTGACGCGGTGGCAGACACGGCCGGAGAGCTGTGCGCGGAGCATGGTCGCGCCTTTGCCGAGTTCGGCGCCGAAGCGCTGCCCGCAGATCTCCAGGAAGATGCCGGCGGCGCGGCCGAGCTGGGCGAGGCGGATGATCTGGGTGACCATCTCGTCTCGGCGTTCCTCGTCCTTCTTGGTCGCTATGAGGAAGAGTTCGGCCACCTCGTCCACGAACAGCACGACGGGTATGGGGCGTTCGTGCTCGGGCAGGCCCCAGATGTCCGAGGTGATGTCCTCGTCGGGGGTGCCGGAGGCGATGCCCTGACGGGCTCTGATCAGGTCGTATCGGTCTTCCATCTCGGCGACGAGCGCGGGCAGCAGTTCGGCCGCCTCGTCGGGGTTGGTGGCCAGTGCGGACAGTCGAGGTGCGAAGGGTGCGAGTTCGACGCCGCGTTTGCAGTCGATGCCGACCAAGGCGACCGGTTGGCGGGCGAGACCGCTGATCAGGTTGCGCAGGTACATGGATTTGCCCGACAGCGTTGCTCCGAGGGTGAGTTGGTGCGGGACGGCCAGGTAGTCCCGTACGAAGGGCTGTGCGTCCTCGCGCATGGCCACCGGCACCCGCAGTACATCCGGACGTGCGGCTCTCGGCATCCGGATGCGCGCTAGGACGTCGAAGCCGACCATGCGCAGCTCGACCACGCCGGGTTTCACGGCGGTGACATGGACGGCGTGGACGCCCCAGGCATGGCGCAGGCGCTCGGAGGACGCGGCGACATCTGCCGGTTCCTGGCCGGGGGCGAGCCGGAGCCTGAACCGCAGCCCGGTCGAGGTGGGCCGGATCAGGCCGCGCCGGGGCGGTACGGGGCGGATCTCGCGCCGGGTGGCAGCCCGTACAGCCAGGGCACGCAGACGGGACGGAGGGACGGTCAGGCCGCAGGCTTCCATGACCGAGACGTACGACGTGAGCATGCGTACGACGGACAGCGGCAGCCCGATAGCGCACCAGAACAGGGCGGGGCGGTGAGTCCGGGCCCAGGCGGCCCCGACGCCAAGTGCGACGAGGGGCCCACCCAGTACCGCGAGTGTCAGCATGTCGGACACGTCAGACTCCCGCGCCGACCGTGGCGGGGATGGCACCGGCGGTCACGGCGGCGGCCCGGTAGGCGATGCCGTGACGCTGCTGTCCGTTGAACACCGACTCCCAGGGTCGGGCGATCAGCCCAGGCAGCGAGACCGGCGCCCCCAGGACCAGGCCGTCAGTCACGCCGCTCTCAGGAATGGTGACGTAGATGAGGAACGACTCGCCCTCGTCGATGTACACGACGCCGACCTTCATCAGCGCCTCACCGCTCACCGCGTCTTTGGCGATCTCTCCGGTCTGCCGGTCACGGACCTTGGGCTCGGGCGTCTCGGTCAGCAGGATCGTCGCGGTGGAGGTCTCAACTCGGATGGAACGCACGGGATGTGTCTCCTTGGGGGTCACACCCGATCCGATGCATCTAGTCGTCTAGACAAGTAGCGCCCTGGATCGGGGATTTGCTGGAACGCGAACCACTCTGGCACACATCTTGCCCACTCGTCTATACGAGTATGCCTCTTGGTGTGTACAAGTCCCAAGGAGAGGCCCGCCCAAGAGGGCGTCAGCATCTCGTGCGCCACCGGCCGTCAGGTCGCGGGCAGTTGGTAGCTCAAGACGTATGCGTCGGCGGCCATGACCGTGTCGCACACCTCCACGGCGCGGCCCTTGGTGTCGAACGCGGTGCGGATCAGGTGGATCACCGGCACTCCGGAAGCGAGCCGAAGTGTCTTCACTTCCAGAGGGGAAGGCATGCGGGCCCGGATCTCCTCCTCGAAGTGGTCGAGCCGGTGGCCCAGTTCTTCCAGCCGGGCGTAGATCCCGCCGGGGCCGGGATTGGGCTGGGCGATGGGGGTGTTGCGGGCCAGGTCGAGCGGCAGGTAGGAGACGGCGAACTCGACGGGGCGTCCGTCCAGCAGGTACCGGCGACGCCGGGCCAGGACGCGACGTGGGGCGCCGAGCCGAGCGGAGATGTCCGGGGTCGGACGCTCCTCCTTGACCTCCAGGTTGTCCACCTCCGGGCGACTGCCGGCAGCGTCGGCCTCCACGATGAATGCGGACTTCCCCTGTTCGCGGTGGCGTCGTGCGAACCGGTCGGATGCCAGGCGGCGTACCGGGGGACGGGGCCGGACGAAGACGCCCTTTCCGTGTTCGGACGAGACCAGGCCCTCGCTCTGGAGCATGGAGAGCGCGTTGCGCACGGTCATGCGGGACACGCTGAAGTGCTCGACCAGCTCTGATTCCGAGGGCAGCTTGGAGCTCTCGGCGAAGCGTCCCTTGTCGATGGCTTCCCGCAGTTGATCGGCGATCTGCCGGAAGACGGCTCGGTCACTGGTCGGGTCCAGCGAGCCGAGCAGGCCGGGAGTAAGAGCGGCCACGTGTACTCCTTTGGATATCTAGACAAGAGGCTGAGTCCAGTTGCTACGGTGAGAGCCTAGTCAGCCAACTGGACGAGGACTGCCGAACGTGACCACCGCCGAACGTCCCCACTCCGTGAGCGTCGCCGGGGTGATCGTGGACGGCCAGGGTCGCGCCCTGCTGATCAAGCGACGCGACAACGGGCACTGGGAACCGCCGGGCGGCGTGGTCGAGGCCGGCGAAACCCTCCCCGACGCGCTCCAGCGGGAAGTCCTGGAGGAAACCGGCATCAAGATCGCCCTTCCGGCGACCCTGACCGGCGTCTACAAGAACATGACGGGCCTGATCGTCTCGCTCGTCTTCCGCTGCCAGGCAATCGAGGGCCAGCCCACCACGGGCGACGAGACCAAGGCTCTGCGCTGGGTCACTCGCGATGAAGCGGCGGAGCTGGCCGACGAGGCATACGCGATCCGTGTACTCGACGCACTGGACGCGGTGTCCCCCGCCGCTGTACGCGCTCACGACGGCGTGAAACTCATCTAGCACTGAACAACGGTCCATGGCCGCCCACCAGCGCAAAGGAACTTGTATGCACGAGTATACGAGCAAAGTGCGAGTCTGGGGACTGACATGCCCAGGTTTCCGCGAAGAGGTCGGCCGGGCGCGGCGCTGGACCCGCGACGTCCTTGCCGGGCACCCAAGGGCCGATGACGTGACGCTGATCGTGAGCGAGCTGGGCACCAACGCACTTCTCTACACGGCGAGCGGCGAGGAGAACGGCGCCTTTCACGTTTCCCTTCCCCTCTCGGACCACGTGATCGCTGTGTCCGTCACTGACGCAGGAGGCAGCGACACGACCCCCAAGGCAGACCACGCAGAAAGGGAAGCGCTGCGAGGTCGGGGACTCGACATCGTCAGCTCACTCGCCCACGACGTCACCATTCACGGTGATGAGCAGGGCCTTACCGTCACCGCGGAACTCATCACCCACCATCCCGTTAGCCGGCCGTGGCGATGACCGGGGTTCGTGAGACCGGCTACTGGTGCGAGGCCATGGCGCACACAACCGCTGATGACCGCGTTCTCCACCTCGGCGGCCGTCTGACGAGCAGCCCACGGCTCGCTGTCCGGTGGCTTCGGGACAGGGTCAGAGACGTGGCGGATCAACTCGACCGGCACTATGCAGCTCCCGGACGTCACTAGGTCTTGGACGAGCCCGAACACGAGAACCGAGCCCGCGGCTTCACGACGATGCCTCCGGCGGGGGCGCTCAGACTCCGGGATGGGAGGGGCACCGTTCGCGAGTGCCGGCCGGAGCGTGGCGAGCGTCGAGGGGGCTCCCATCCCGACCACCTCCGACCCAGGCAAAGCCGAGCGGTCGCGGCCCAGGGCGTCAAGGTCGTTCGTACCGCGGCGCGCTCCACCTTGACGCCCTGAACCACGACCGCTCCACGACGTGTGGGTCGAAGGCGGACGGGATGGGAGCCGGGGTGAGTGGTGAGTAGAGGACCATGGGCCAGCTGGGCCGTTCCAACGGGCCGCAGTGCAAGCCGCAGCTCCTTTGAGAGCCCTTTGAGGCTACCCTGACTGCAAGACCTTCCCCAAAGGAGCCTCAAACGATGCGACTGTCGATCCTCGCAGTGCTGGAGAAGGTACTGGCCGGCACCACTGCGGCAAAGTGCGAGACGGAGACCCTGGACTTCAAGCAGGCCAAGCCCAATCAGAAGGACGCCTTCACAGACCTAGCGGAGGCCGCAGTCTGCTTCGCCAACGCGAGCGGTGGGACGATCGTCGTGGGCGTTGTTGATGGGCGCAGCGGCGAGGATGCCTTCATCGGCTGTGACCTCGACGCACCAACCCTGCGAGGTCGCATCCACGCTCTCACCAGCCCCTCTTTGCTGGTGGAAGTAAATGAAATCACCTTCTCTGGGAAAAGAATCTTGACTATCTCAGTACCAGAAGGGCTGGAGGTCTACTCCACGACGAAGGGTTACGCTTACCAGCGCATCAACACTGACTGCATTCCCATGAGACCTGCCGATGTCACTCGGCTGACAGAGGAACGCAAGGGTTTCGACTGGTCAGCCACATCTAGTGGTCGGCCACTGGATGATATTGACCCCCTTGCTTTTCGATATTGCCGACGACTCCTGACAAGTTCCATCGACGTCACGCGCCAGCGACATGGAAAGCTTAACGATCGCGATCTACTGCACGCCATGAAGGCTGTCGCGGACGACGGGAGCCTGACCCGGGCTGGTGAGTTGATGTTGTGCCAAGATGCCACTTCGTCTCCTGCCGAAGCAGTTGTCTATCAGCATCGACGAACTCAAGCTGGGGAGACAGATGCCATCCTCCGGCTTGGAACTCCGCTAGTTCTAGCATTCGAAGAAGTGCTGCAAGCCATCCGCGCACGTCAAGGCATCACACCCGTAACCCTCCCTGATGGCCGACAGCTCCAAATTGAAGACTATCCATCTGCCGCTGTTCGCGAAGCGGTTGTAAATTCTCTCATCCACGGAGACTGGCGACTTCGCGTTCCTGTGCACATCGAGCACTCTCCGCAGTACCTGAAAATCGATTCTCCTGGCCCGCTCGTATCTGGTGTCACCACGAGCAACATCCTTACCAGGGGATCTCGCGCCCGCTACCCGGCCCTCGCCGCCTCCTTCCGGCTTCTTGGCCTGGCAGAAGAAGTGGGGCAAGGCGTCGATCGAATGTATCGCGAAATGATTCGTTCAGGTCGAGACGTACCCGTAATCACCGAAGATTCAGAACAGGTATCCGTCCTGTTCCGGGGTGCACCTCCGAACACGCGGATTGCGAAGTTTCTGGCCTCGCTTCCCGAAGATGAGCAAGATGACACCGACGCCTTGCTCATCATTCGCACTCTGTGCAGCAAGCGAACAGTTAAAGCGCCCGAAATTTCTGATGTCATCCAACGAACAGAAGAGGAAGCCCAAGGCGCCCTTTTGAGGCTGTCCGTGGAGCCGCTGAGCATCCTGGAACCAACAAGGGGGACGATGCGAAACAAGTTCCCCTCATATCGCCTTCGGGGAGAAGTCGTAGCGAGACTTGGCAGTGCGGTCACTTACCATAGTCGAGCAATCGACGATATCGACAAAAAGATCATTGAGCACGTCATCGATTATGGCGAGGTCAACAACAGGACCATTCAGCGGCTTTTTGACGTGGACGTCTACCAAGCCCGCGATATCTTGCGTGATCTCGTCGGGCGGGAAGTTATTACCCGTACGTCGGAGCAAAAGCGTGGAACAGCGGTCCGCTACGGCCCTGGCCCCTCATTTCCGAGAGCCAAGAAGCCTCGCACTCGAAAAGCGCAGCAAGCTGAGGGAAATTCCGGCGGAAACGGAACAATCTTTTGATCATCTCTAGTGGTTAAGGGCGATGGATGACGTCCGTGGTCGTCAACGGTGCGGGCCAAGGCGGCCGCCGTGCAAGACAAGCTGTCGCCAGAGCGACACCGGCTGAGTCTGGACAATGCCATGACCGTTGCTGCGATAATGGCGAGACGCTGGATTGAGCCCAGCACTGCTGGGTTCCGGACTGTGTGCACTCGTGGCACTTGCGTGCCGTCGCGTCGCTCGCTCCAATCGTGACGAAACGTCTCAGACGGTGTGCGAGAGGGTGATGGCTATGGTGACTTCTCTGATGGTTGCTGGCCGCCAGATGGTTGCTGGCTTCTGTGAAGGCGTCGTTGGCGGGGCTTGCTTCGCCTTGATGACGGGTGCAGCAGTGTCGGGCTGAGTCCAGCGCGCATGTGGCGCACTGACATTCATCACTGCCGACATCAAGGACGTGATGGATGTCGGTGATCCCGTGTGGCTCCCGGTAGACGGCAGCAGCGCTTGGCCCAAGGCCGCACACGGACCAAGGCCCATGGTGGTTGCCACCCCATCAGCCGGCTCGAATGAGCTGGTCGCTCCCAACGGGCCCTTCAGGAAGCAGTGTGGGCCACTGCGGGCTACGACGGACTAGCAAGCGGACATACAGCAGCGGAGTACCGCAACCACAGCGACCGCCCCTGTCCCTCACGAGTGTCTAAATGCGTGACAACGCAGGCAGACAGCTGCGGACAACCACGGATGCCGATGGACGATCAGCCCAGGCCAGCGAACACCATGCCCCAGGCCAAGCACTCTCTCAAGTTGCTTCGGGACGAAGAGGTCGTGGGTTCAAATCCCGCCACCCCGACAGCCAAAGCAGCAGCTCAGGGGTCTGATCCGCATCGCGGGTCGGGCTCCTGAGTGGTTTCTGGGGCCGTCTTGGGAGCCGTTTGGGAGCAGACCGCGAGAATCGGCTCCCCAGCGGACCGGCGCGGGCCGCGCTTGCCGGGCGACCGTGAATACGAACCTCACGCTTAACTGATCATTTCAGGAGCAGACTGCGGCGTCCGCGGGACGCTTGTCAGTCAACGAGGCGCTGAAGGATCTGCGTGAACTCACCGTTCTCGACCAGGCCCACAAGTACTCGGGTCATGCTGCTGATGCCGGTGTCGCGGACAATGAGACCGTCCGAGCACCAGAAGTAACGGCCTCCCAGAGCTTCCCCGCTTGCGGCCCATCCCGTCATCAGGATCTCGATCTGATCGAGGGTGATGATGGTCGCGCTCCACCGGGAGCCGTCATTTAGGTTTACAAAGACATCGACGTTGTGCACCGACTCCAGGTCATCGTCGGCATTCGGCAGGAATGCGGCCTCGAACTGGTCCGTGCGGACGCGGTACCAGGGCCCGTCCCATCTGCCCGGCTGTGTGCTGTCGCTCATCGGGGCGAGTGTGCCTGGCTGAACCGCTCACCTCAACCGCGTTCTTCCGGCACGCTTCCGTACAGGAACGGCGATCTTGTGCCCGATAGGAAGTGAACGCGCCCTACCTCTGCTCCTCTGTGTCCGGAAGAGTGACACCACATTCGGCAGCAGGTCGGCAGGGGCAGTCTGCAGCAGGGACCATCTGCAATCAGCCAGTACCTGCCGACGCCATGAGCCCAGTGCGGGATACTGCTGCAGATTTCGATTGATCATGCACTGAGCTGGGGGCAAGCAGTGGCGGGCGGGAATGATCCATACACACGGGAACTCGCGCGGCAGGCCAGGGAGCGGGAGAGGGCCCGAAAATCCGCTGAGGCCGAGGCCAAGAGGAAGGCACGTGCGGAGAAACTGGCGTACGAAGCGGCCCGCGCTCAGGAGGCGGTGGACCGCACCAGCGTGGCCGAGCATGACGCCGAGCAACTTGCGGGGCTGCTGCGCTCATCTGTACTGGATGGGCAGCCGCTGACGTTCGAACGGCTCAAACAGGACTTCGTGCCCTCACCATTCGTCCCGCCCAAGGGCTCCACCAAAGCGGCACCCTTGCCCCGTTGGGAAGAGTTCGAGCCGGAGGCACCTCGGGGGTTGCTCGGTGCGTTGGGATTCGGACGTCGTGGACACGACGCGGAGGTCGAAGCCGCTCGCAAGCGGTTCGACGGAGCGCTGGGGGATCACGCTCGCGACGAGAAGAAACGCGCGGAGAGGCTGGAGAAGGCCCGTGCGCGTCACAAGGAACGGAATCAGGAAGAAGCCGCTCGGGCCGAGGAATGGAACACTGGCCTTGCGGAGCGCCGTAGCGCCTATCAGGACCGAGACGTCGAGGCTGTCGAGTGGTTCGTCAACCAGGTCTTGGCCGCCTCCGTGTATCCACACGGGTTCCCGAAGGCCAATCAGGTTTCGTTTCAGGCGGACACCGGCGACTTGTTGGTCGAGATCGACCTTCCGCTGGAGGATGTGGTCCCCGCGGCCCGTGCCTACCGGTATGTAAAGACGCGCGATGAGATCACGCCCGTTCCACGCCCGGAGAAGGAGCGCAAGGAACTGTACGCGTCAGTCCTTGCGCAGACCGCGTTGCGTACCGTGCACGAGCTCCTTGCCTCCGACACGGAAGGTGTAATCCTGTCCATCGCCTTGAACGGACATGTGGCCACCATCGACCGCGCCACAGGGCGTGACGTCCATCCGTGCTTGATCACGCTCCAAGCAGACCGGG
Organism: Streptomyces sp. NPDC058653; assembly: GCF_042716895.1. Classification (NCBI taxonomy): domain Bacteria; kingdom Bacillati; phylum Actinomycetota; class Actinomycetes; order Kitasatosporales; family Streptomycetaceae; genus Streptomyces; species Streptomyces sp. NPDC058653. The sequence continues at coordinate 48,424 of NZ_JBHXRM010000011.1, forward strand.
CCGAGTTCAGTCAGCTGGTCCTGACCCAAGTGGATCCGCGGGCTTGTTTGAAGCGGCTGCGGTCACTCATCTCGCCGAACCCGTACGAACTGGAGCCCGTACGCCCACTGGTCACGTTCGACCTGTCCAAGTTCCGCCTCATGGACAGCATGGACGTCGTGGCGGGGCTGGACAGCCGGCCGGTGCTAATGGATCTGAAGCCTACGGAGTTCGAGCACCTCATCAGGCAACTGTTCGAAGCCATCGGCCTGGACAGCGTCAACACCCAGCCGTCGAAGGACGAGGGTGTGGACGCCGTCGCGATGAACACCGACCCCGTCATGAAGGGGCTGTGCATCATCCAGGCCAAGCGCACCAAGAACGTGGTGCCGTTCGAGACCGTCTCGGCGCTCGCGGGCGTCGTGGAACACAAGCGGGCCGCCAAAGGCATCCTGGTGACGACCTCCTGGTTCGGCCGGGCCAGCGAGGCGTTCGCCAACGAGCACGGGCGGCTCGAACTCCTCGACGGAGCCAACCTGGTACATCTGTTCAAGGAACATATGGGCCTCGACGTCATCCCCGGACCAGTACCGCCGAAGCGGCGCCCCCGGTAGACGTAGCACCCTTAGCCCAGGGAGCAATGTCAGTGCCTCAATTGCTGAGGTGCGGCTGCCTCCCTTGCTCGTAGAAGATCGTCGAGTACATGCACCGGTGACGTCGAGCTCATCGCCAGCCGGGCGGCGAGTGCCGCCTCCCACTGCTCGGTAAGGCCAAGCAGGAGGCGCCGCCGCATGCCGGGCGTGACGTGGGCGTAGCGGGCCGAGACGGAGCCGTCGATGTGGCCCATGCGCTGGTCCATGAGGACCTTCTCGGTGCCGAGGTCCTCCATCACGGTCCGGTGGGTGTGGCGGAGGCCGTGGGGGGTAAGGCCCACGCCCTGTTCGATCTTGGCGTCCTTGGACTGACACCCGCCCTGCACATACAGGTCTCCCAGTCCTACGTAGCGCGCAGCCACGCGGGCCGGGCCATCGACGCTCTCCACGGCCAGCCAGTCAACACGCCCCGTCCCGGACTTCCCGGCGTCGAACCCGACCACGTCGTATGGCACGGACTCCAGGTTTTCAAACGCCCCGCGACCCAGGCTGCCTAGAAACGTGCGAATCAGCTCTCGGCGCCGAGGTCCGCCCCGTTCTCAAGGTAGGCGGTTGCTGATCGCGCACGGGCACCGATCGCCGCGTGGACACGGCGGGCCAGCCGGGGGATGAGCAGCCCGTCGATCTGGTCGGCCTGGTGGAACGCGAACTGGTCGACTTCCACGCCGTCCAGGACGATCTGGGCTCGCTGGTCAGCCGGGAGGATGCCTCCGTCGAAGACGAACAGCAGCTTGTCGCCTTCGGTGGGGTGGGGTGCCCAGTCCGCGACGAGGAGGTGGCCGATGGGCGGGGTGATGCCGATCTCCTCCTTGACCTCCCGAGCCGCGCCTTCGCTCGGGGTCTCGCCGGGGTGGAGGTAGCCGCCGGGGATCTCCCAGCCGGGCTTGTACGTGGGCTTGACCAGGAGCACGCGCCCAGCCTCGTCGAAGAACAGCACCCCGGCGGCGGTGCGGGGCTGGGCTACCGCTTCGTGGGCTTCGGAGTCGCTCATGGCAACGACTGTAGTCGTCGCGCGCGGATCACCCGATGACGCGTAGCCGCTGAGCCACGCCGGCCAGCAGATGGCTCGGCTTGCCGCGCTGTTGCCGTACCCAGACGGTCACCAGGTGGCGAGGGATGAAGTGGTAGCGGACCTGCTCGGGCGCGAGTTCCTCCGCGTCCAGGACGAGGGCGAGAGCTTCGTCCGTGCGGTTCTGAGCACTGTACGCGCGGGCCAGTTCGAGGGTGTGCCGGACGCGACGCTCCAGGGGCAGGGTGGAGGTGTCCACGCGTGGCCCCTGGTCGGCGGCGATCTGGACGTCGCCGAGTTCCATGGCCGTTGAGACGCGGTGGACAGCGACATTGGTCGGGCCGAACGCAGTCCACATGTGGTTGGCGTCATGTCCGAGACGCTGAGCCGTCTGCTCGGCCTCTGCGAGGAGCGTGTTCGCCGTGGCCCGGTCCTCAATCCGGGCCGCGGCCATCGCTCCGACGAGCAAGAGTGTGCCGTAGATCGACAGGTACGTCGGCGAGGCGTCTGCGAGACCGCCCTCCAGGTAGCCGGCGGAGGCCGCCACAAGGTCCCGGGCGGCGGATGGGCGGCCGTTGGCGAGCAGGCAATGGGCAACGGACCTGAAGAGCGAGCCAGTGACGATGAGGTTCCCTGACTCCTGCGCTACGGCCAGACCCCGATCGGCGGCCATCCAGGCGAGGTCAGCTTCGCCGATCTTCGTCAGCACCATGGCCGCACCCTGGTAGGCCATGGCGAGCAGGGCCTGGGCCTCCCGCTGCTGCTCGCCCTCGTAGGCGCGGACAGCGTGCTGGGCTGCCGCGAGGGTTCCGGGCGTCAGACGGGTGGCTCGCGCGTATCTCGCGTCCTGATAGGCCGACCAGGTTGATCCGACTTCGGTACGCAGGATCTCCAGGTCCGGTGGCCGGCTGGTGGAATCGGAGGCCAGCAGGAGGGACATCTGCTTGTAGTCCATCAGGGCTTCCCGCAGTTTCGGCACGGTGCCGCCCAAGACGTCCGGCGTCCAGTCCAGAAGTGAGGGTTCGGCGAGCAGGTCACCGAGTTGTACGTCGAGAGCGTCGGCCAGGGACTTGATCACGGACAGTCGGTCCAGTTCAATGCGGCCGTTCTCCACTTTGCTCAGCCAATCGGCTGTCCGCCCGATGAGGCCGGCCAATACCTCCTGTGGCACGCCGCGTCGGCGGCGATACCAGGCGACGCGCTCCCCGATGCTCAGCGTCTCGGTCATTCCTCGCATGACCCCCAGCCTGGTGCTGCTTGATTTCCCCACCCCGGAAGAATTTTCCGGGTTCCTCTCTGTTCATCCTCCTAGCGTTCTGACTTGTCATCAAGCAGCGGGTTGGAGCGGCCTGTTACGGGGCGAGGAGGGGCGAATGTCGATGGAACATCATGGCCACGGGGTCGGCGCATCCACCGTCGAGAAGAAGACGGCGCCCTGCCTGGGCTCTGAGCAACTTCGCACCCTGAAAGCAACCGGCAGCCCCCTCCGGGGCGACGGCAACGTAGCGGCATCTGGCGCACACGACCAAGAACTCCGCCACGCGTATGTGCGGATGAACTTCGTCCGGTCCGATCGATCCGTGCCCTTGATCCGGACGTCGGTCAGACGGATCGCGGAGGCTTGGGGTCTCGATGCCCTGATCATCGACGATGCCGAGCTCGTTGCTTCCGAACTCGTCCCCAACGCCGTCCGGCACGCCCCATGTCCCGAGATCGGTTTCACCGCCACGTATGGCGCAGCGCTTCTCCTCATCCAGGTCCATGACGGCTCGGTCGCCCCTCCGATCCTGCGGCATGGATCGACGGGCAGCGCCGAGAGCGGGCGCGGTCTGGTCCTGGTCCGCTCCTTGACCCGCGACTGGGGCTGGATACCGCACGGCGACGGCACGAAGAGCACCTGGGCCCTGATCGACGTACCGACGACCCATGCACTGGCTCCGACCACAGGAACAGAGATGGAGAACCACCGACGGCTACAAGCCCGCGATGAACATGTCCGGCCCTCCATGTCCCTGTAGCAGACATCAAGTCATCTCAGGAGAAGGGAAGTTCGAGGGCCCATCGGTGGGCCGTGACGCCCTGTCACAAGATCTAGACTCGTGGGCTTCTCGGCGGCGCTAACGATCATGGTCAGCCGCCGGGACATCCGGACCCGGATTCTGTGCGGGCCGGGGCCCCTCGGTTCAACTCTGCACCCCACGGAGGTTGTTGTTATGCCTGAGAAGGTCACGAAGGACAAAGTCCTCGTCTACGTCGTGCGCGACGGGCGGCTGCTGGTGTTCCGCCACACCGACTACTCCTACGAGGAGGTCGGCATCCAAGTTCCGGCGGGCAGTATCCGCCCCGGCGAGACCCCGGAGGCCGCCGCCCTGCGCGAGGCCCGTGAGGAGACGGGGCTGTCGGACTTCAAGATCGTGCGCAAGCTCGGTGAGACCGAGTACGACATCAGCCCGTACCGGTTCGAGATCCAGCACCGACACGTCTTCCACCTGGAGCTCACCGAGCCGACTCCCGAGCGGTGGATGAGCCAGGAGGACCACGACGGCGAACAGGAGCCCACTCACTTCGAGTGCTTCTGGATGCCGCTGGAGGCCGCGCACATCCTCCAGTCAGGCCAGGGCGCCCTGCTGGGACGCCTGTCCGACTGATCGCTCGCCCGGTCACGGCAGCATAGGAGGGGCAGCCGATGAACCTCAGCACAGAACAGCGCCATCCGGTCGAGGGGCTCTACCAGAGCCTGGACCCCGACGACACCGGCACCGCGGTGTCGGTCATCGTCAAGACGCGCGGTGAGACGTGCGACATCGACTGCCTCTACTGCTACGAAAAGCGCAAAGAGGCTCCCGGAGGGGCCCGGGTGGGCGCAGGCCAGATCACCCGTTTGGCCAGTCTCTTCAGGGGCCGGCCGCTCGCCGTCGAACTCCACGGCGGCGAGCCGCTGACCGCAGGCCGCGACCACATCGCCGAGATCCTCACGGAGCTGGCCGGCCTGCCCCAGGTCGTCCGCGTCACCCTGCAAACCAACGGTGTCCTGCTCGACGGGGACTGGCTCGACATGTTCGACGACCTCTGCCCGGATCTGCGGATCGGCGTCTCCCTTGACGGGGACGCCCAGGGCAACGCCTGGCGGGTCGGTTACGACGGGAGGCCCGTCTACCCGCGTGTCGCCGCCTCCCTGAATCTTCTGGCCGAACGGGGCCGCGGCGTGGGCGTGATCGCCGCGGTGACCCCGGCGGTACTGGGCCGCGCCGAGGAGGTTCTCGACCACCTGGCCGACTTCGGTTCCGTCAACGCGATCAGCTTCGTGCCCTGCTTCGACTCCACGATCCGCCGCTCCACCGCCTTGCCGGGACGGCGTAGACCAGCCAGCCGCCTGCTCCAGCAGGAAGCCATGAACGCCACCGGCGGCCCCGCCTGGGCGATCCACCCCGACGAGTACGCGCAGTTCGTTCTCGCCGCCACCGCCCACTGGATCACCGCGGGATACTTCGCCGGAATCAAACTCGAACCGGCCGTCTCCACGATCCGGCGGCTACGGGGCCTTCAGACCGGCTTCTGCCATTTCTCCGATCTGAAGTGCGACCACGTCTTCACCCTCTACCCCGATGGCCGCCTCGGCAGCTGCGACGAACTGCCCTGGCCCCAGGCCCGCCTGGCCGAATTGGAGTCGGTCGCCGACCAGCACGAAGTGATCCTCGCCCAGCAGGGCTCCCGTCTGCTGAACCAGGGCAAGGCCCTGATGGACAAGTGCATGACCTGCGACTACCGCGACACGTGCGGCGGTGGCTGCGTCGCCACCCGCTGGCGCCAAGGCCCGGCCGCTGATCACGACGCCTACTGCGACTACCGGATGCGGATGATCGACGGTGTCGCTGCCCTGCTTGCCCAGCCCGCTCACCCCGCCGGCGCTTGGTGCCAGAGCCTGCGCTGGCGCCCGCGTACCCCGAACAGCATGCGCGACGTGAAAGCCTTCCTCGCCCGCTGGGGCGGCCCGAACGCCGACCGCAGTCAGGTGCGGCTGCACACCAGCGAGCACGGCAACATCAACACCGTCGGCCTCGCCGGCGTCCACGAGGCCGACGACCTCGACCCGGCCCACCCCAAGTGGCGGGCATCCATCGAGCCGGGCGTCTGGCCGTTGGTCGACGCCGTCACCCGCGCCTGGGGTCTGGTCACGTACGACAGTTGCCAGGGTCACCAGTACACCGGCCTGGACCTGCCTCCCACAGGTCTGCGGGTCGGTATCCTCGCCCGCGACCGCGAGGAGTACGCCCGCACGGCTGCGGCCCTGTGCCGAGCCGCTACCGCCGTGAGCCCCAGCCTGCCCGCAGGCATCGAGGTCAACGTCGGCCGCTCGGAACTCACTTGTGAGGGTTCGGGCACCACGACCCCAGTGCTTGACCTGAGCCTGGACCCCGGCCCGGGGCAGAGCTGGGACATCTACTTCGCTCACCTGGACAAGGCCGGCGCCACGCTGACCGCGGCCCTCACCACTGAGCACCCGGGCACGGGCACCACGTGCGCCTGTCCCCTTCCGGCCCCGGCCGACACGAAGAAGTCGGTGCTGCGGTGAAGCCCGGCGACGAGGTGACCATCCACCAGTTACTGGGACGCGTCGCCTACTTCCACACGCTGTTCGTCGAACCCGCGCTCACCTCGGCCGACCCGCCAGTCTCAGGTGAGACATGCTGCAATCACCGGGACATAACGGAGCCCGGACAACCCGACGTCGGCACCATGCTGGGCGACACCGCGTGGACGGTCCTCGACGAGATCGCCCGTACCCTCGGCGAACACCTGCGTCCCTGTCCGAAGACCGATGGCCGCTGCTGTGCGACCTGCCGCGTGGCGACCTCGGGCGCTGCCATCGCCCAGGCATGGACGACCACCGAGCAGCTTGTCTACCACCGGCCTCCGCCCGAGAGCCGGCTCCGGCAAGCATGCCGCACCACGGCCGCCGTCCGCTTTGCCCGCGTCTTCGCACGGCAGTACGGCACGAACTGCCGTGCCCTGGCCAAGGCCGAGGCGCTCGACACCTCCTCGCTGCTCAACACTAGCGAACTGCCACTGACCGGAGAACTCCTCGCGCTGTGGCAGAACCCGCTGGCCACAATTGGCAGCCCGGTCGTGAGCTGGCTCAACCACTGCACGGACCTCGATGACATCCACCGCGTGCTCCAGCAAAGGGGGACCACGAAGTGATCCACATAGCCGAGACCGTCGGCGTCGGCAGCATCGAGAATTTCCTCAGCGCCGACGAGCGGACCCATCTCTCCGAGCTTATGAACGACGTTCTGATCACCGAGGAAGCCGTCCGCTTCGGCAATGGTCGTCGTACCTCTATCCACGAGATCCCCGGCCACAGCGCCGAACAGGCCATGGCCGTCTACGAGCCTGCCGGGCGCATCGAGATTCCCACCATCCCCGAGGCAGCCGACAAGCTCCTGGGCGACGCCTTCGAACGCGCCCGCCCGGCCCTGTCCCGCGTCATGCCTTCCATCACCCTGTGCCGTCCCTGGACATACGTGGAATACGGGGTGGGCCAGCACATCACCAGCCACCTCGACGGCATCGCCCCCGACCCGCTCGCCTGGCCCCGCCAGATCGCCGGAATCAGCGTCGTGGTTACCCAGGCCGACGCCGGTGGTGACTTCTATGTCGAGACCGCCTCCAGCGACCGCCTGTGGAACGGGCGGGCACCGGACGCCGCCGCGAACGGCTACGCGGACGGCATGTGGCTGGCCCACGACGGAGCCGACAACTCCGCCACCTGGTTCCAGCAGCTCCCCCGTACCCGTTGGAGCGTCGCTCCCGCTCCCGGCACCGCCCTGCTCTACGGCTCCCAGCTCGCCCACGGCACCCTCCCGGTCACCGCCGGCAGGGTCGCCAAGTTCATCAGCTGGCTGGTCGCCGAACCCACCGGCGCGGGGTGAGCACATGCTCTTGGCCCTGGAAGGCATAGCCGGCGCCGGAAAGAGCACCCTCCGAGACCGACTCCTGGCAGACGCCCACGCCAAGGGCGTCCCCCTCAGCCACATCGGCCAGTTCTCCTGGCTCTCCCGCCCCGCCACCCACACCTTGATCCGCCTGCGAGCCGGTCACGCGGGCAATCCCAACCAGGCTGTCGAGGCGGCCCGCCAGGACCTGATCCTCCACTCCCGCTTCAATCTCGCCCCCGCCCTCGCCCAGGGCCCGGTCCTCGCCGACCGATTCACCCTCTCCACCGCCTGCCTGCTCGCTCTGCTCCACCAGCAGCCTGTGGACAAGTACGTCCATCGCCTCGTCGAACCGCAGCTCGTTCAGCCGCAGTTGACGGTTCTGCTGACCACCGAGCCCGACATCTGCCAAGCCCGCCTCAGGAGACGGGCGACCGCCCGGCGCTTCAACGAGTACCCCGAGGCCGCCGCCCGACTGGCCGACCTCTACCCCGAGGCCGCCAACGCCTGGACGAAGACCACCGGCCTACCGGTGCTGCGCCACCCCTGTACGACCCGCGCCGACCTCGACACCCTGGCCGCCGCCTGCATGGAGTACCTCCGCGCGGCCAGTGGCCCCACATTCCCGACCACGGAAGTGAGCCGATGAGCCTCCACCCAATGCATCCTGCGGCCTGGGTCCTCGATCAGCTCCGCACGGACGGCTGGCACATCAGCGGCCTCCTCGCGTTCACCCGCGCCAGCACCCTGGTCAAAGCCGGCCGCCCCGGCCAGGACGACGTCGTCCTGAAAGCCGGCTTCGGCAGCAACCACGTCCTGGCCGAGCTGGAGCCTATCGAGCGGCCAGCCGCGTACGGCTTCTACTGGTACGCGCAGATGAGCGAGGCAGAACGGGCCCTCGCCCGCGAGGACTTCCGCCACGAGGCGGAACTCACCGCCACCGCCGGCGGAGCCGACCACGTCGTCCCCTTGCTCGAACAGGGCAGCTCGAAGCGGTTCGACTGGTACACGATGCCGCACTGCGACGGCGGGAACTTCCGGGCCTTCATGGCCTCCTCGAAGGACACCGGCAAGGGCCTCAGCATCCTCGCTGACGTCGCGGACGGGCTGGGAAGCCTTCACCAGCGCGGCATCGTCCATCGCGACGTGTACCAGGAGAACATCCTCATCGACGACGGCCGGGGCCTGATCACCGACTTGGGGGCCGCCCGGCGCCTTACAGCCCCACGCGGACCCGACCACCGCGGACCCGAGGTCCACTGGCCGCCCGAGTACCTGACCGGCTACCACGAAGCGACCCCAGCCGCTGACGTCTTCAGCCTCGGCGTCCTGATCTACCGCTACCTGTGCGCCGATATCCCCCGCCTCGGCGGCGACACAAACCTCAACCTCGTCCCCGAGCCGTTGCGCATGTTCGTCGCCGCCGCGCTCTCCGACCAGGCAGCCGACCGCCCACGTATGGACGACCTATGTGACGCGCTCCGCACCACCGCCAGCACCCATCAGCGCTGACTGACGCAGGGGGAGCCCGCGCATGCCCAGGGCGAGATCACCGCCCCATCCCCGGACCAGGTTCCAGAGCCCAGGGAAACAGCCGAAGCCATTGAGACCGAAAGGCGGAACAACCATGAGCAACGACCGCATCGCCGACTTCCTCGCCGACGTCGAGGACCTGCGCGGCGAGGACGAGACCGTCCGTACCACCGCCCACACGTCCAGCGTCTCAGCCGAGGGCTGGCCGGCCGCTGAGACGAACACCACCACCGTCGCCTGAACGCCCGCAGCCGTACGGCGCCCTGAGCGTCGCCGGTGAACACACCTGGGGCCGGGCCGCAGCATCCGCGCCCGGCCCCAGGCCCGACCACCGAACAGGAGTCGCTTCGTGGACACCCTCACCGATCTCTTCGACTTCCCACCGATCACCCGCCTGCACCACGACCGCACCCGTCGTATCCACGCTGTCATCCGCCCTGGCACACAGCCGACTCGGTCCGACATGAGCCCGGCTGCCGACTACTGCCTGGCGCACCACGCCCTCGAAGGAGCCGAAGCCGCCGCGCGTGTCGGCAACAGCGCCACCTTCGGCTGGTACGCCGACCACCCCGACGCGGGCGCCGCCACCAGCGCCACCCCCACCGCCCTCGGAGCACGCGTCGTCGTCAGCCCGGACCTCACCGAACTGCCCAGATCCACGATCTCCGAGACCCCTTACTATGTGCTGGGCCCCGACACCGAACCTGCTCCGCCGCATTTGTGCAACCTCGCGGCCGTCGCGTACACCGCGGCCGCGGACTCGGGCTTCAGCGAGCTGCTCGCCGCGCACGCCGTCGTGCTGTGCCTGCTGCGGGCCAAGAACCTCGGCGGCACCCTCGACAGCTGGACCATTACGCGCCTGCCCGGCACCGTGTTCATGGACCACGTCGGTGAGCCCGTCATCCTGGCCCGCGACCTCATCCACGAGGCCGGGCACAACTGGCTGAACGACGCCCTCACCGCCACCGGCTGCAAGATCGACGACCAAGCGCACTTCCGCTCACCGTGGAAAAAGACGATGCGGCCCGCCTTCGGCTTCCTCCACGCCTGCTGGGCCTTCCCCCTCACCATGCTCTACACCGCCCACGCGCTGAAAGGCGCCACCGGGGACCTCCACCGCTTCCTGGCCGCCTACCTCGACCAGCAGCGAAGCCTCCTCGCCGAAACCGCCACCGACCACACCCACGCGCTGAACCTGGTCAGCGACGACGGCCTCCGCCATCGCCTGGCCGCCGTCCACCAGCAGGCGCTCGCCCTGTGAACGCCAACGCCCATGACGCCCCGGGCCTGATCCTCTTGGTCCGCAAGCCCGGCAAAGACCCCGCCCTGCTGCACACCGGCTTGGCCAGCCTCGAACACAGACTGGCCATCGGACCGCACACCACCTTCAACACCGGATCCGTCGCCAAACAGATCACCGCACGCCTGGTCATGCTCGCCGCCCGGGACGGTCTCTTCGCCCTCAGCCAGAAGGCCGCAGAGCTGCTTCCCAGGCTGGAGATCAGCGACGTCACCGTCGCGGAACTGGTCACCCACCAATCAGGCATCCGCGACGCCGAGTCCCTGCTCTCACTCACCGGCTTCCGCGACCTCGACCACTACACTGCCGACGACCTGCGAACCCTCGCCTACCGGCAACACCAGCGCGCCGTTCCCGAGGGCCACTTCCTCTACAGCAATACCAACTACCTCCTCCTCACCGAGATCCTCGAAACCGTCCACCGCACCACGCTGGCCGACCTGGCCAGGCGCCACTTGTTCGGCGCGCTCGGCATGAACGACACCTACTTCAAGGCCGACCCCCGCCACGTCATCCCCGGAGCCGCGGCCGCCTACCAGGCCGCCCCGCACGGTTGGCAGCACACCGAAGCGCCGGTCACCTTGCCCGGGCCCGGAAGCCTGTGGACCACCGTCGGCGACCTCGACCGCTGGCTCGCGCACCTCCACCAGGAATGGCAGCAGGAACACCGGCTCCCTGGGCAGGACGCCCTCGGCTACCAGCTCAGCAACCACCAGCCCTACCTGTACGGCCCCGGCCTGTACGGCGACACCCGCCCCGGACGAACCGCCGTCTTCCACTACGGCCACGAACAAGGCTTCTCCGCCGCGACCCACCTGGACGCGACAGGACTGCGACTGATCTGTCTGTCCAACAACGCCGACATCGCAGCCGACCAAGTCACCGCCGTACTCCTGCGGGAACTGCGGGAACACCCGGACCTGGACCCTAGGGACCTCCTCCCCCGCGTGGCGGCCGTACAACGAGAGCCCAAGGCTGTCGTCCGCAGGCAGGACGCAATGGGTGTCGAGAGCCCCCACATCGAACTCGGCACCTACACCTGCGATCAGGCCCCCGGAAGCCTGCGACTCACCCGCAGCGCCGGCACCCTCCACCTGTGGCGCCGAGGGACCAGGGACCAACTCACCCAAGCAGGACTGACGACGTACACCGGCGACGGCTACACCCTCACCCTGAACGGCATTGCGGACCAGGCGGATCGATTCACCCTCGGTCTCGACCGAGCCCCCGGTCTCACGTACACCCGCCGCTAACCATCGACCACGCGGCCGCTCCCCGCGGCGCACAGGCCCCGCCCAGGGCCAGAGCACCATGCATCTGACCACCCTCGACCGGTGGGGAATCGGACGGAGAGATTTTCGGTGCTTGACCGAATGGTGATTCCTGGGATCGCTGAATTCGCGCGAGGAGGTCTACCCGCGCCCGCCCAGACCGATGACCAGAACCCATGGGTGGACGGGATCGGCTGGCTCTACTGAGGCTGGCGCTGGACACGCGTCCTATGGATCGGGCCAGCAAGCGTCGCGGGCCTCCAGGCCCCGATGTTCGCATGCAGCTCCTGCAACAGCAAACTACACAAGCGCGTATGTCAGTCCGTCCTCCTCGGCGACGAACCGGACAGCCCCGAGTCCCAAGCGAAGCCAGTCGCAAACGACCAGCACAGCCGACGACGCGGAGGCCGCCACCGAGGCCGCAGCAGGTTCCTACGCTCACAAACAGGCTGACGAAAACCCCACCACGAATTCACCGCCGCCAAACGCAGTGCAAGCGTCGTCCAGAACTCCGGGGCCACGGACTTCTCCACGTTCATCGCCGCCTGCAGGGCGCGCCCAGCGTCATGCTCGGCGGGGCAGGGACGCCTCGGCGTTACGTCGGCTGGACGGCACATCCCGGGCCCGGGCCAGCACTCCCATGACCACAGCGATGTCAGTGCTTCCCGCTACCGTCGGGGGATGCGAGGTTCATACGAAATCCCTTTGACGCGCGACACCTTGCGGGACTGCGAGGGGTGTGGCACCTCCGTCAAGCACCGGGGAGAGGGCCGACGTTCGGGGCATTGTCTCAGATGTAGTCAGATGGCCCGACAAGGCCGCCGATACAACCCGACAGCAGGCGACGTGAGGGCCATTCTGGAGTTTCAGGGCGGTGTTTGCGCCTTGTGCGGCAAGAAACCGGAGAGGGAGGACGCAAGCTCCTCGTACTGGCACATTGATCACGATCACCAGTGCTGTGCTCCGTCAGACGCCGCATGGTCCATCTGTGGAGGATGCGTCCGAGGCTTGCTGTGCATCGGGTGCAACGCTCGGGGTGTCGCCTGGTACGAACGTCTTCCCCTTGATCGTAGGAACTGGGGCCGCATGAACGACTACCTGACCAACCCGCCAGGCCGTCGCCTTCGGCTTGCTGGAGGGCTCCAGTTCCTACTAGGGGACATCGTGCGTGACCATATGGCCTAACTCAGGTAAGCGAGGGGTCGCTGCGGACTAGCACTTGGGCTCCCGGAAAGCGCTAAACCAACTCGTGCGGACGTCAGTAGTGTTGGCTACCATGGACGTGGTTGACGAGACCCTTGAAAGGCATGGTGCATCGGTGATGGTGGCCAACCGCTACAGCGCTCCAATCGAAGAGCAATAGGCGCGCCTGGCCGGCGCTCTCCTGTTGCGACGCCCACTGGGCGGCGACGCTGTGACGTGAATCCAGCGCAGGCTGCATCCTGCCCATTCAGGTGACGGCGCTCCGACGGAGTACGGGAGGGCCCTACTTGTCTGCCACCACTTCTACCTGTGACCACCGCGTCTATCACGTTGTCGTCGTCGCTTTGGTATCTATCATCACTGGGTTGGTTGCGGGGATCGGCTCCGTTGCTCTTGGCCAGAGCCCCCTCATCGCCGTAGCTTCCGGCGGTACTGTCCTCGCCTTCACCTATAGCGCTGGCATGACCGCAGCGTCGCACGTAAGTAAGCGTCAGCAGTAGCCGCTGTTGTGGGGCGGCCGTCATGGCCGCCCCTAGGCCGTGGGCGCTCAAGACAGCCCGAGATCCTGCCTGTAGTTCGCGATGGCGAGGACAGCCGCAGACTGCTCCTCGGGCTCAGACTGTAGTTCGATGCGCACACAACGTCGGTCATCCTCGGTGACGAGGAGTCGCTGAGAGGCGGAGTAGATGGTCTGAAGCATCTGTCCCGACCGTTTCCCCAACTTCTTGTGAGTGGGAGACGTCTTCAGAGAGGGTGGGAGGTCAGGGCCAGTCGCCCACCTGGTAGAAGTCAGCCTGCTCGGAATCCTTCAGGGAGTCCCACAGGCGCTTCTCGATCGGATGCCAATGCTACAAACGACTCGTCCGCCTCACCACATAGGACATCGTCTACAACGGCTAACACAACGGGCCGAGTTGTCGGTGGGTGATGAGGCAGCAGGCGAGTTTGAGGAGCGCTTCGCGGATGTCAGCTCGTCGTTCCCATCGGATGCGCACACGTCGGAAGCGGTGCAGCCACGCAAAGCTTCTGTCCACGACCCAGCGGTAGGTGCCCAGTCCGGTGCCATGCGGGGTGCCGCGGCATGCGATGGCGGGGACGATGCCGCAGGCGCGGACCTGATCGCAGTAGATGTCGTGGTCGTAGCCGCGGTCGGCGAACAGAGAGTCCGGCCTTCGGCGGGGGCGGCCGACCCGGCCGCGGACGGGTGGAACCGCGTCAAGCAGCGGAAGCAGCTGGGTGACGTCGTTGCGGTTGCCGCCGGTCAGCAGGACCGCGAACGGGGCGCCGTGGCCGTCGGTGATTGAAGAGCTTGACGCCAAGGTTGGTGGAGTCTCATGCGCTGGCGAGCGCGACCAGCAACCGAAGAAATGATGGGGCAGGTCTCTGACCTGCTGCCGCGTAGTCGATCAACGCTGTAACCTGCGGCTTACCCAGTCGATGGTTGTCGTTGAGCACCCTTCGACGGCCCAGAGATGGCGCGGCCGAAGGGGCTGAACAGCTGCGATGCGTCACGAGCTTCGTCGAGAAGGCTGCCGCTGCTTAGCATTATCCTCATGGGCCACGAAGCACGTGAGACGAAAGCAGGAGCGTCGGTTGAGGCCAGCGTCAAGGCGTCAACCGGTGTGATCGTCGCGACAGTCGGGATGTTCAACCCCATAGCTGGCTTAGCGCTTGGCGCCCTCAAGGAGTATGTCGATGCCCCGGTCCTGCAGCTCATTGAGAGGGAACGCGTGCGTCGCGAGGAACGAGCGGCACGAGCGCTCCAAGCAGGCTCAGAGGAGGCACAGAGGTCTCTAGACCGGCTTGTTCAGACGATCGAGACGAGCCCAGATCTGCTGGCTTTGATGTCGGAGATTGTTCAGGCCGCTATGGAGACACCGCTAGCAAAGAAGATCGTTGCTCTCGGCAGGTGCTTGGGACGAGGGGTGCGCGACGTGGCCACAGTCGACGCAGAGCGCCTCCGCGTGCGGGGCCTCGCAGCTATTGAGGCCCCCGAAGTCAAGCTCCTTGAAGTCCTCGCTAAGGAGACACACCCGACGCCGGAAGGTTGGTACCAAGAGCGGTTCCCCGGATGGAGGCAGCCGGAGATCCTCACAGAACTTCCTGGGTTCGCCAAGGTGCTGGACGCCTCGATCGCTCGCCTCGCCGCAGAGGGAATCATCAGGGACGACGGTCTTGGCAGAGTGGCTATGAGTGATGACGATCCACGCGAGATGTGGGTCCTGACGGACTTCGGAAACGATTGCCTTTCCTTGCTCCGGGCGGTCTCTGTGAGCGAGTAGTGCAAACCGGAGCGGCTGGCGGTCAATGTGCGCGGGCGAGCCGAGTGCGGCGGTCATCGACTCGCAGTCGGTGAAGGCGGACGTCACCGTCGCCCTCACTTCGCGGGGATTCGACGCAGGGAAGAAGGTCAACGGACGCAAGCGGCACCTGCTCACCGATAGGCTCGGTCTGCTGCTGGCCGTGCTGGTCACCCCGGCGTCGACCACCGACCGGGACGCCGGCCGCATCCTGCTGTCGACGACGGCGGACCGCTTCGGGCGGCTGGCACGGGCCTGGGCCGACGGCGGCTACACCGGCCGCCTCGTCGACTGGAGCGCAACGCAGCTCGGAGTCGTCCTCGACGTCGTCCGCCGCAGCGACGACACTCAAGGGTTCCAGGTCCTGCTCCGCCGCTGGATAGTGGAACGATCTTTCGCCTGGTGCCTGCGCAGCCGGCGCCAGGTCAGGGACTACGAGCGGCGCACCGACACCAGCGAAGCCGTCGTCCTGTGGTCGATGACAATGCTCATGAGCCGCCGCCTGGCCGCCCGGCACCGGCAGCGTCCTGCTCCGAGGCTGGAAGAGGCGGCGTGAACCTGCCCGGCTTCGCCTCGGCCAGCCGGCCCCGTTCCACCAGCCGCTTCAGCCGTGCCCTCGCGCCTTCGACGCGAGAGGCGGACGCACTGTCCCAGCCCAGCACCACCGCCGCCCGCCGGGCACCCAGCCCGCAGTCTCCCGCATCGACCGCGGCGGCCATCAACGTCTGATTGTCCGGCGACAGCTCCTTCACCTCACTCGCGTGCTGCCGGTGAGGCATCGCCCGGCGCGGTCCGACCGGCTTTCTCCGCGACACCTCACCGGACACATCGGAGGGTGCATCCCCCTCGGCCAGCGCCTCCAAGCACTGCTCCAGGCCGATCACCCGGCGCCGGTGCACCTCCTCGGCGTCCGCCAGAGCCGCCCGCATACGTTTCAGCTCGACTTCCAATTGCTTCACCTGCGCGGCTGCGGCCTTCTGCCGCGTTTCCAGAACCGCCCACATCGACGGCATCTTCACCGCCACGACCTCTCGCCCGGCAACAAGCCCAGGCTCCCGCGGCAGCTACTTCACACCTGCCCAGCGAAGACCTCACCCGAAATTCGGAAAGAGAACGGCCTCTAACTTCTGGGATTTGGGAGGCGTCCAGATCCCTGGTCGGTTGATGTTCACGAGTTTCGACGTTACCGGGGTGCATGCCACGGGAGCATTGGAGTGCTCCCCTCGGCGGACAAGCCCTCGCGAGGGAGCGTCGGTGTCCGCGTTCAGGACAGCAGCACGGCGCCAGCGGCGGTCATACGCTTTGGCGGGTCCGCCGCTGAGCTTCGTGAGGAGCGCTATCAGCCAGCCGGCCAGCATCATCCAGCCGTGCAGTTGAGTGCCGCTGCCGAGCAGCACGATCAGCAGGAAGAGCCCGGAGCCGATGTCGCGAATGGCCTTGACGGACAACCAGACACGAAAGTTGCCGTCACCGGCGTGCGCGCTGTCCCGTCAGATGTTCTTGAACGTCCCGCTTATGCCAAGTTCTTCTAGGCGCTGCTGGATCTGCTCGGCCTCATCGGCCTGTATGACCAACTGGAGCGTGCCCTGCAGATAACTGATCTGCCTTTCGTCTAGGGCCATGTAGAACGTCCTGAAGAGTGCGGCGAAACCGTCGGCGCTATCGCCGTTGGCCAGGAGGTTCTTGGTGAACGAGAAGGCGACCTGCCGGTCCCTGACCTGCTCGCTTTTCGGGGATTCATCCGGACTGGACCCATCGGTCTTCTGCTCCCGGGGCCCGCTCGGTGTGTCGATCCCTGGGCTGCCTGGCTTGCGCGTCGAGCCGCCATAGACTGTGTCGTCGACACTCAAGGAGCATCGACCTTCGTGAACCGGCTGGTCGCAGTCGGCGCACGTCTTGGGTTGTGGCTTGGCGAGGCGCAGGCCCGTGCTCGCGAGGTTGACCTGTCCGGGTGCTGTGACCTCCACCTCGGTGCCCGCTCCGTCGACGATGCTCAGCAGGCTCTGGCTGACAGCATCGTAAATCGCCTGCTGAAGGTCGCGTCACCGCCGTACAGCAGCGGCAATCGTGGGGCGCTGTAGAAGGCGGCTCGGATGTCGGAGAGGGTCTTGCCGTAGTCGTGGTCGCGCAGGTTGTGCAGGAGAGCCTTGGCACTGAACTGGCCAGTGTCGAAAACCGCGCTGCTGGCCCACTGGACGGGGAGCTGCTGCGCACCTTTCCCAAGCCCCATGGCGACGGTGAGTGCCTCGAGGGTTGGCTTCTCCATGCCGTTGCGCAGGCTGTACTGCGCCGGGTCGAGGACGATGAGCCGGGTGGTGTAGGCGGTGTCCAAGCCAGCCGTGGCGAGGACGTCAGCGGGATTACATTGGGGGTCCGCCGGGACGAACTGCAGATCGCGGAACGGGCCGCTGCTGGCCAGCCTCTTCGCGATGTCGGCGATGACCTGGTCGCGTTCGGTCTCGGTGACGGTGCGCCGGATATTCTTCACCAGCATGCGGTGGGTGAGCCGGGTGGAGAGGAAGTAACGGGCCGGCTTGTTGTTGCCCTGACCGGGAGTGATGTCGAGCGCGCTCATGCCTTGGTTCGGGTTGACCAGCTCATCGACGACAGCGTCGGCGTCGGTGACGGTGTACGTGGCCTCTGGCACGCTGGTGGCCGCCTTGACCTCAGGAGCACTGGCTCCGCGGCCCCGCCCCGGGCGCAGGGTGCCGACAACACTCGCCAGGAAGATGAAGGTGGCCGCCCGTTCAGCCGCGCGTGGATTTTTCGTGCCCCAAGTGCTGGACTGCCGTTCGAGATCCTGGCGGCGCGCTGCGCCTGACGAGCCGTCGTGGTTGATGACCTCGATCTCGGCCAGGCTCCGATAGTTCGCGATGGTGCGGTCGTCCTCCACCAGGCCGCTGCCCAAGAGCGCCTCTCGGACGGTGCTGTCCGACAGAGGCAGGTCCCCGGGTCCTATGAGCCTTGGCACCCACTCGCCTGTCCTGCCGCGCTGCTGCAGGGCATAGACCGTGGCGGCGAAGATGCGGATCGTGGAACGGACCCGTTGGAACCCGGTGACCTTGCTCCACTCCTCCTGCGCCAGGCTCATCAGCATGGGGTGGAACGGGTAACAAGCTGCCATCCCAGCACGCCAGTTGCGACGCCACACGGCACCCATCGGGTCCCAGACCTGCTTGCCCCAAGTCTTGTTCGTCAGTACGTTCTCGTAGAGCGCAGCAGTCGCAGCGAGAACTTCACCAGCGGGCTCGGCGTCAAACAGTCGCCGGCGGAGGATGTCGGCGAAGTCACCCACGCCGGTCACCGTGGTCGGAAGACCGTTGCGGTCGAGCTGGCTGTTCAGATCGTCGCGGCGGGCCTGGGCGGCGGGCGAAAGCGCGGTCTTGTCGATGTCGGAGGCGATCATCACCATCAGCATCGCAACGTGGGGGACATCGTTGACAACATCGAGTAGCGCCCGTAAGAACGCCATGTCCTGGGCCGCCAAGTCGGTCTGGTTCGCGCCGTCGAGTCCGTTGCCGATGTAGTCGAGCACCTCGTCGACGATGATCAGCACGGGTCGGTGCACCGCGCTGATGGCCTCAGCGACCTTGTGCTTGTCGCTCCAGATCCGCCGGTATCGCTCGAAGAGGGTGTAGTCCTTGGAGAACAGGCGCCACAGGAAGCGTTCGTAGAGGTTGACCGCAGGCCCATCGAGGTCCTGTACCCCAGCCCCTGGGGTCATGTTGTCGCAGGGCAGCACGACCACATGCGGGCGCCCGAGGTCGCCGCGTATCGGGCCGCCCATCTTGGCCCTTGCGCGCTCGCTCACCTTCTGACCGAGCTCGGTTCCCAGCAGTGCCCCTGGATTGGCAGCCAGATGGTAGGCGCCGATGCACGCGTGCGACTTGCCTCCACCCATGCCCTGGTCGAGCCGGGTGACTGCTCGAGCTTTCAAGTAGTCGTCGCCACCACCGATACGGACTGCGATTTCGGTGAGCAGATCGATGAGCCGCTCGGTCGGGTGCGTGATGTCACCGTAGTACTCGGCGTCGGCATAGGGCGGCCGGTCGGCTCCCGTGGCGTGAACGGCTCGGAACAGCGACATCTGCACGTCGTCGATCTGCCCGGAGGCACTGAGGATCTCCTGGCGGAGCTTGAGTGCCCTCCACCACGGCGTCACGCTGGTTGTCACAGCTGATCTCCTGGGTGGGCGGAAAAGAGGATCACGGCGGCGGTACTGGTCGTCATCACACGAGCCGCAACTGGGCGTCATCGATCAGTTGGTGCTGAGTCTTTTCGTGGTTGCTCGTTGCTATGGCCTCGGCGGCACCGACGACGCTGGCCCGGTTGCGCAACACCCGGGTGAACCGGATGGAGTCTGGATCGTTGACGGGAAGTCGATCTGCGAGGAACTGGACGGCGGCCCACAAGAAGGTGTCGTCAGCCGCGTACTCTGTGGCCGCCAGCACCTGGCCCATGGCCTGCAGGCCCTCCTCTGAAGCAGCTGCGAGCGCGAGGGCGATGTCGATGACGGCCGAATCTTCGTTGATCTTGCCGTTGTATTCCCGGGAGGCGACGAACCGGACACCTTTGTCGGCATCGGGAACCAGGTCGCGTATCGCTACCAGTTCGAGCGACGAAGCCAAAGCCTGCCAGCGCAGTTCGGACTTCGCCCGAACCTGTCGGTTGTAGAGAGTGATCCACCACAACGCGAACCGTGTCCGAGCATCAAAGGTCTCCAGCGGCTGGTGGTCAATCTCGACGGCCATGGCCTCCTGGACTGCAGCTCGCGCCAGTGGAAGAAACGTATAGATGTCGACGGGTTCGCCCTTGGCGTTGAGGATCTCGCAGTAGCGGCCGACGACCTCCATGGCTGGTCCGGCAGCGGCCATCAACATGTCCGCCGGGGCCAAGCCCCACCGCTCCCAGTCCGGGTAACGCTGCTTGATCTCGGTCTTGATCTCGGCCTCGACTGCGCCCTTGCGCCCTGCGGGGCGGCCGGTCGGGGCCGGGCGGCAGGCCATCGTTAGAGTTGTCTCGATATTGGCCTTTCCCTGCTGCCCACCGGACTCGGTATTGGCCGGCCATGAACCGGTCATCACCAGGTCGGCTCGATCGATCGAGTGCAGCAGACGCTGCCACACCTCGGGTTCCCCGTGGCCGAAGACGATCGTGACGACACCGTCATCCCGGACGACCTGCCGCATCTGAGTGAAGGCTTCGGTGATTAGGGTGTCGTAGTGCTCGCGGGTGCGGTGTTCGTCAGGGGCTTCGCCCCGAACCCGCTTGACGATGATCTCCTGGCTCTTGTCCTGGCAGCCGTACGGGTCGGTTGTGATGGCGAGTTCCGGCCAGGTGTTGTGCAGGCACCGCTTAGTCCACGTGTAAAAAAGGTCGGAAGCGTCTGCGTACGCGATCATCTGGTCGTATGGCGGGTCAGTGACGACCGCGGTGAAGGTGCGGGGTGGGAAGGCAAGAGCAGTGGCGGTTCCTCGCTGCACAGAGGCCGACGTGCCGCACAGGCCGGAGAACAGATTGCGACAGGCGGCCAGCACGTTGTCCGAGATCGACTTCCACGTTCCGGGGCCATCGCCGATACCAGCCTCGAAGAAATCGTGGGAGAAAGTGATCGACCCTTCGTTGACGAAAAGATCCCCGACCTGTGCACCCCCCTTGCTCTGAAACCGCGCACCACGGGTGGAACGCCGCAGCTTCTTCACGACGACCGCGGTCGCATACCCAGTCAGGGCCCGCACGTAATCCGGCGAGAGCCCGGTTGCGGTCAACTCCTCACCGAACTCATTGATGATGCGTGCGAGTCGCACATAGGAGAGAGTCTGACGGTCGACCATAAGGTCGCCGTAAGTCTTCGCTCCGTAGATACTCGGGCCGATGATGTTGTTGTTGCCTGGCGCGATGCCCTCGTCTGGAACGGCCGACAGGAACGGGCTGAACGCTGCCTCCGCAGCCAGTGCTCGCCCGGCCGCTGCGACAGCCTCGTGCTCTGCGCCCGTGGGGCGGCGAAAGGTCTTCTGGCTCTTGACGTCGATGTCCGCAGCGAGGACCAGGGCGTCCCGGCTCTGCCCCTCTTGCAGCCGTCGGCGGTGCACTGCAAGCGGGTGAACGTGGTTGCAGAACACGCAGATTGCACTCTTCCCCGCAACCTTCTTGCCGTTCACTACAGCGTTGGTCAGCGTTGGCGTGCGAGTGGGCTTTCCGGCGGTTACAACCGCTTCCCAAGTGCTTGAGGCTCTGTCCGCCTCGATGTAGAACGATATGGCCTCTCTGTCGCCACGGGCTGGGACCAGCTCGTAGGAACCGATGAGCGGGAACCGATGGTGGCATTCCTGACAGGGGATGGTTACGGACCACAGGTAGCCCCACGGCAGGGTTCCGTTGTGTCGGGGGTAGACATCGCTCATCGAGGCCGCGTGGCGGGTTTGGATCTCCGCGAACAGTGATTCGAGGTCGCCGAGTAATCTATCCGTGCGGGACATCAGCAGGTGGTCCCGCGCTTTCCCGAACGGAAGCTCGGGTTCCCCGCTCCAGTCCTCGAACGGCGCGGAGGTGAGCAGGTGGCTAGCGAGTGCTGCGACTGGGCTGTAGTCGACGGCGGATGCTTGGACGCCCAGGCGCGCCGACTCCAGGGGAATCATGCCCCGCCCTGAGAAGGGGTCCAGCGTTGCCGCGCCTTCAGGATTCGCCTTGGCGATCTCGGTCAGAAGATCACCCCATGCGGCATAGCGCCCCTTCATGGCCTCTCGGACCAGGTTCTGCAGCCGGGTCCGTTCTTCGGCATCGTCTGGCCACGGCAGCAGTGAACAGATGGTGGCGGCCTTGGCCTGGGCGGTGGGTCGCTTTGCGAACCACATGAACAGCGAGATCTCGCTGTTGCCCGAGCCCCAGCCCTTGTCGCTGTTGGCCGATACCTCGGCGCTGGGGAACCAGCGTTCAATCATTCGGGTCATGCGTTGCTCCCGGGCGCGTTCTTGAGGCTGCTGCCGGGGACACGGAACACCGCGTTCCCGGTCATGACGTTCGCGAAGAGGGTGGCGGGGTCCTGGTAGGCACCGAAGAATCGGCCCTTGCCATCGGCGCACTGGTCGATGACGTAGAGCCAGTACTCCTTGCGGTGCTGGGTCGCGATGAGGACTTCGTTGCCGGTCATCCGAATGCCGTCACTTGCCGCGCTACCGAGCACGCCCTTGACCTCGACATGGCGGACCTGACTGTGGCGGCGGGCCTCTAGGTCGTAACCGCGGCCCTCGGTGTGGACATCGGCCACGGTCCAGCCGTCGTCCTCAAGTAGCTGCTGCACGCGCCGCATGGAGACCAGCTCGGCGTCGATCTCAGCCTGGACGCTGATGTCGGCGGTGGCAAGGACGCGGATTCGACCCACCTGCTTCGGTTCGGTCAACTGCACATCCGCGAGACGCTCCAGCTCTTCGAGTCGCAGAGCGGTCTGGTCCTGAAGCCGGTGCCGCAGCCCAAGGCGGGCAGCGCGGTCATAGATACGGTCGGTCAGGCTCAGCGGCAAATTGGTCAGGTCACGGCGGGCCTGGGCGAACCAGTCGGCGCGCACCTTCCGATGCTCCGCAACGGTCGCGGCGGCCACTTCGCGGGCCGCTGTGAGCGCGTGGCCCTCCCGGGCCGGATGCGGTGAGCCGCCGCTCTGGTTGGTGGGCACGAGGTTGGCCAGGGACTCCCATCGCACCGGGCGGGCATTGCCGCTGTCGTCCACCTTGATCAAGGTTGCCCATACGCTGGCGCGCTTGCCGTTGCTCTCGGTCATAGTCGCCTCGTACGCGTACAAGTCGTACGCGGTGAGGCTGGTGGGGTCGGATGCGGCGCCGGACTGGTACAGGTCCTCGGCCAGGGTGTGCTCGGCTGTGTTGATCAGGTCGCTGAAGCCGGGCTCACCGGGGCCGAGGGTGACAGTGTCGCCGATGTCGATGCTCTCCGAGGCTTCGCGCACCACGTCCCCGCTGGTGGCGACGTGAACCTCGTTCCGTCCACCCAGAGTGGCCGGAAAGATGGCCTTGCCGCTTAAGGAGAGCCGCCGAAACCCGGGCCCGGCCGCGGTCGGAGCGGACTTCAGCACGCCGGCCGCCGCGAGCCGATCGAGGTATGCCTCGACGATGGCCGGGTTGATGCGTGCGAACAAATCACGCTGAAGCAGCGTCAGAGCGGCCACCGCGTCCACCTGGCTCGCCAGGCGGCGCTCGTTGTCCCGTACCTTCCGTGCTGCTCGGCTGAGTTCCTGCGCTTGGACCGCCTGGGCGGCGTCGATGGCCTGCTGCTTCTTCAGCTCGTCGTTGCCGTAGAGGTCCGACAGCCACTTGTCGTAGTCGACGCCGGTGATTTCGGCAACCGCTGAGAGGCTGTCGAACATCTGACCGTGCAGCTCGTTCGCGGCCGTAACGAAGTTGTCCAGGAGGCGGAGCAGGGTCTCACCTTCCCGGGTGTCGGTAGCGACCAGGTTGTAGAGGTAGACGTCGCGCTGCTGACCGACGCGATGAATGCGTCCCATCCGCTGTTCGAGGCGGACCAAAGACCACGGGATGTCGTAGTTCACGAGCACATGCGCAGCCTGCAGGTCGATACCCTCGTTGCCAGCGTCAGTGGTGACGATGATCTGGAACTCGCCGCGCATGAATGCCTTGCGTGCCTAGTGACGTTCGGTCCTGCTCTGGCGGCCGGAGTAGAGCTGGGCAGTGTATCCCTGGGCCTGGAGCCGTCGTGCGATCCACTCGGCCGAGTCTGCGTACTCGGTGAAGACAACGGCCTGTTCACCGTTTCCAGGGTGGATTCCGTGGGCGGCCAAGCAGTCGTCGGTGAGCCGCTTCCACTTCGACGGCTGCCAGCGGGAGTCACTGACCGTTGCTTCGATCTGCTGCACAAGGCTGTTGATCGCCGCCCGCTCAGCCCTGGTCGAGGCTGAGACCGTGTGGATCACCTTCGCCTCATCGACCTCGGCCTCGTCACCGTGATCCTCGCGGTCGGCGATGAGCGCCGCCTCCGCCTCGCTCATCGCCCCCATGTGCTCGTGCCGCCGACGCAGTGTCTCGGCCAGCGCGTAGAGACTGGAGGCTGCTCGCTTGCCGTAGACCATGCGGGCAAGTGGCTGCGCCACCGGGAGGAAGAACCGGTCGACCATATCTAGGGCGGCTCTGTAGAAGCCGTACTCGGTCTGCGACAGCGGGACGCTGTGGTTGTGCGCGGTGCGCCCCTTGAACAACCGGGTCGTGCCGTCGTAGTCGGCCAAGCCCTCCTTCATCCGCCGCAGGAAGTGGATGGGGCCGGGACGCAGCGCACTGAGCTCGATGTTTGGGTCGTTGCCCGGATCTGGGTAGATCTCGGGGTCGACCAGATGCAGCAGGTGCCGGAAGAGCCACTCTTTGCCGCGGTGCGGCGTTGCCGTCATCAGCAGCGCCCGCGGGGTGTTCTTGGCCAGCAGCCGTCCGACCTGGTGGAAGCCGGCGGCAGTCGGAGTCAATCGATGCGCCTCGTCGAAGACGATCAGATCCCAGCCAGCCTTGTCCGGCCGGATGGCGTCCTGCACTGCGGGGTTCACCGCTGCCAATTCCAGCGACACCACCCACAGGTCGTTGGAGTTCAGAGCGTCCTCACGCACTGTGGCCGAGGTCAGCTGACGCAGCCCGCCCCCCAGTAATCGTTGGAAGTCGTCCACCCACTTGGTGGCGAGGTTCGCAGGGCACACGATGATCGCCCGCGTGATCAGGCCGTGCCTCTGCATCTCACGTAGGTATAAGCCAGCCATGATTGTTTTGCCGGTACCCGGCTCGTCACAAAGGAGGAAGCGCAGCAGAGGCTGGGGGAGCATCGCTCCGTAGACGGCAGTCGTCTGGTGCGCGTACGGCTTAAGTGGTGTGGCTGCCATCGCGCTGGACTCGGCATTGGTCGCCGCGGCGTTCATCCACTGGGTCCACATCGCGGCCAGCACACGGGCGGAGTCAGCTTGCCCGTCGCTGACGAGAGGCCGCACGGTCTCGGTATCTCCGGCTGCCAGATTCACTTCATGACGACGGTCTTCGTCGTCGACCAGGATGAGATCCCATGACCCCGATTGGTCTCCGGGCAGGGCGAACCTGACCGTGGCGAACTCTGGTACGCCAGTGGCCTGAACTCTTACTCTCTGGCCGCGCTCAAACGTGCCTTGAGGTTGCATGCTTATGCGTCTACCCCAAGGCTCGGCGGAATCCAGCTGCTGAGACTGGCTACAAGCCAACCCGCTGGACGTGGACAAGCCATGTCCTGGTCCCTCCCCCTCGGCCAGCCGTGGTTCCCCAACCGCAGGCTGCCTAACGGGACGTCAAATTACAGTAACCACCTGCTACTTCCAACACAGGGGACGCGAGGAGGGGCGCGTCGGTGACTGTTTCCGGCCACCCATCACCATGGGCGCACGACCTGTTGGAACGCGATGTCGGTCGGTCAAGGTCAGCTTCACAGCCTGCATCATGGAGGCTTGGCTGCCGGCGGCGCGAACCCAGACAGAAGGCGGACTGTGGGGCGGAAGCCTGCCAACGAGACCACCGCCGCGCCGACCAGTCTGCCCTCATCCTTGGGACGGGCGGCGCTTCCCCCTGCCGCCTTGGTGTCACTCCACGCAGTGGAGGTATCGCTGCACGGTTCGCCGGGAGCAACCAAGCTCTTCGGCGATGTCATTGATCCGCCAGCCGTCCCGGCTCAGACGGATAGCTGTGAGAGCTCGGTCCGGCAGGGGGGTTGTCCCCTTGGGAAGCCGGAGCATTACCGCGACGCAGTCGCGGTCTGCCGGGCTGAGGCCGCCGTACCAACCGTGACGGGCTTCCGGCTCCTCCACCCGCAGCGCGAGGGTGAGGCACTCCAAGCGGCCTTCGCAACCCACGCATACGGCCAGTGACCTCTCAACAGGCCGCTTCCCGTCCGCAGGGTGGTAAAGATTTACGTCCATGCCCCTGCATGCCGCACGGGCTGAGTCTGGGTGCTGAGACGACTGGATCAAATCGCGAAACTCCTGTTCGCGACCAACGAGGAAATGCAAGCTGTCCATCGAGTGCTCCAGCTCGTGGCCAAATCCGGTCCACGGTGAATAACCAGGGTGAGCTGGAAACTGTCCGGCGCACCCACCTGATGTCTTTCCGGGCCACGCCCGGTGTGACGGCAAGCGCCAGCGGATCGCGGGTTCGGCCCCAAGGTGTACCGGCTGTCCAGGCTTGAGCCCGGGAAGCCGACGTTGCCGCCCTCGCCCTAGTCGGGTGGGTGGGCCTCACCGTTTATCCGCGTCGCGTTCCCCCGGCGTGCGGCCGGGTTGCTGTGCCTATCCAGAGGACTCCCCGGGAGTCATGATCGATTCAGGCGACATCGTCTTGAGACGAGGTGTCTTCGTCGTCCGATTCCTCGTCTTCCAAGGCGTCAAGGTCTGTGTCGAGGTCGTTCGGGTCCTCGGCGATGATCCCGTGTCGTTGGACGCTCCGCTGCTGCCAGACAGGCAGTTTGAATAGGACATCCTGCAGGACGTGCCGCCACGCCTCGCAGTCGGCTCGGTCGGCGCCCAACGAATCGATGGCGCGGGTTCCGTCGTCGGCCCTGACTGCCTCCACGACCTTGACCGCTCCCTCGACCGCCTGGATCGACGTGGCCAGGTCGTGCAGAGCGTTCCCGAGGATCTCACCCGCGTTCCGAGGAGCTGGTGTGGGTGATGGGCCTTCGCCGGCAGGTGGAAAGGTGCGGCGGAGGTCCGCGTCGGTGACGAGAATGTCGCGGCCGTCATCATTCTGAATGACCTGTCCAGTCTCGTCGACCTTGCGGGTCCTGCGGCCCGCCGCAGAGTCGAGGAGTGTCTGCTTCAGCTGGTGCACGCCGTGCCGGGTGCTGCGCATACGGTCGATGACCTCGCCTGGATGGCGACGATCGGGTTGATCGTTGTTTCGCGTGCCGCGGTCACCCGTGAGCTGGCCGTTGATCACCAGCGGATAGGCACTACGGGCCGCGAGTTCCCGGGTCGCCACGTCGGGCTCTCCCTTTGTCACCTCCTCAAGTGCGGCTTGAGCGAGCTCCTTCGTTCCGCGGAAGGTTGCCTCCCAGTCCTTGGCCAGCTCACCCGGGAACGCCGACTTCAAGTACTTCCGCATCCGTTCCCGCCTGCGGGAGTCCTCTTCCGAAACCGAGCGCATGACCAGAGAGGAAGCTACGTCGAGCAGCAGCTTGGTGGTGATGTTCTTGCGGGTGCTCTGTCCGGTGATGGCGACCCGCACAGCGGCGTGGATCGACTGATCGCGCTCGGCGAAGAGCCGGACGATCGCCGCCGCCCGGACGGACGGGTCGTCGTTGAATCCGGCTGCCTTCGCCTGGTCGGGGGTGAGGGCACCGCGTAGCCAGTCGGCCTTGGCGGGAGTGATCAGTTTCCGCCGCTCGATCTCGTCCACCACGGCGTCGGCGAGGGCCTCGTTCTCTGCGGCTTCACCCCACGGCTTCGGGGAGTCGACGTGCCGGAGCGCCACCAACGACTTCACGGCGACGCCGAAGTCAGCGGTGGTGCCGTCGTGCGGCTCGAAACCGACGAGCAGCAACGCCGGAAGCCGTTCGCAGCGCACGGTGACCGCTACCTCGGGGTCAACCTGTGCCGGGTCCCCCGCGGTCGTGATCGTCTCGTTGAGCTTACGAATGTGGGAACGCAGCTTCGCCGTGTCCCGGATGTAGGGAACGTCGGCAGACCTGAGGTCGAGCAGGTCGTGGGCGCACGTCACGCGGCTCGACCCCTCGACCGTGACCGGAACCGTTACCCCGGGTGTGCTGTCCTCGTGCTGAAAAGCCGTCCCGGCCAGCCACACCTCTGTCATCACTCCCTGGTGGCGGAGGGACTCGCGCCAGTCGTTGTGGTCGAGCACGTACTCCTTGGACAGTTGCGCCGCCCACGCGAGGTGTTCCTGGTTCGCGAGCCTCTGCACGAGTTCCGGGCGCCTCCCTGACGCCGCGATCGGCTCGGCCAACGGGCGGAAGCGCGTGCTCTCGCCGGTGCCGATCAGGTTCGAGGCCGGGTGCCGACGCGACGGACCGATCCGCGGGTTCCGCGGATCCGGGATGATATGGCGCGCCCATACGTCAGCCCGGATAGCCAGAATCACGCCACCGGGCACCCGCAGCCGCTCTGGGGACTCCACCGCTCGGCGGGTGACGGATGGGTCGACGACAGCCTGTGCGAGGGCCAATGCGGCGGGCTCGCCCATGGTGAAGTGTTCGATGAGTTTGTCGGCGAGCTTCCGTGTTGCGGGCGCCAAGGCGGGCAGGGGCAGCGCTTCGACAGGGCGAGGCAGCACGGTCTCGCCCGCGCCGGATGATGGCTCCATCAGGTATTCTCCGATCTTCGTCCCGGTGTCCATCCAGGCATGCACCCGGACGCCGTGGTCGTCCAAGGAGATCGGTCACGCTGTTTCCCGTTCTCCCCCTCGGCTCGCCCAGGCAAGACCCGATGTGTCCGAGACGGCATCAGCACACTCGACCGCACTTCCGAGACGTACCGGCTTAGGCTGCCGGCGTTGCCGCCCACCGCCCCATGGCGAAGGTGAGGAGCTTGAGTCCGCTGATGTGACTGCCCGAAAAACGCTAGCAGCAGGGGTGACACTCCCTCACAATCTTCTGATTCCGTAGCTGTTAGCTACGCAATTGTGCTATGTAGCTGTACTCATGGAATATGGCGATCCGGTCATCGCGCCTGCTAGCCAGCTATCCCTGGGGCACGCTCTCACGCGGTGCGTTCGTGGAGCCGATTGATCAGGCCACCTACGGATCCAGGCCGCCGGATCGAGGCTGGTGCGAAGAGCCCTGATGACCGCGCGAGCGGCTCTGTCAGTGCCTCCGCGTAGCGTGAGCCCTGTCCGACCCGAGAACAGGAGCAGGGATGTTCGAACGCGACGGGAACTTTCCGTGCGCTGTCGCCAGCAACGACACCGAGGGTGTGGACGCGGCCATCGACTAGTGCTGCGAGCACATGGAGGACGGCGACATGCTCACCGTGTGGACCAGCCTCAAGTCCAACCTGCAGAACTGCTCCGAGTTGGAACAGCTCGTGTCCCGACACTCCAACGTCGAGCACGTCACCGGCAGGGGCAGCGGGTTCATCCGCGGAAACGGTCCGGTGCTCATGGCCTGGCCGAACATGGCGGACATCGGGAAGCTGGTGCAGTACGGCGGCCACCGCATCCGGGCCCTTTGCGTCATCACGTGGAACGACGACGAGATCAGGCCGTGCGTGACAGCCGTGAGGCCATCGATCCTTGGCGACGGCTCGACGTAAGAAGAGCTGACGCCAGAACTCGACCCCGTCGTCGTCGAAGCCCTGAAGAGCCTGACTCTGACCATCAACCACAACAACACCATCTCGGCCGGTTACGAGAAGGACATGGTCGTGAGCTGCCTGCTTGCACTGCACGATGCAGGCATCCCAATGGACGGTGAAGCCATGCAGGGGTGGGCTCTCGCACATGGATGGTCGGGCAAGAACCCCGAGCGCCTCGCCAAGTATGTGGAGGACATCAACGCAGGGAAGCGTCCACGATGCCGCCCCATGCTCCGTCCGGACTACGTCGGCAGCCTTCGGAGCCGAGCCGCGGACAAAGCTAGGACCGCAGAGTGACCACCGTCCTAGTGAGAGGGCTCCCTGGGAGCCGTCTGGGAGCCAACCCGCTCCCAGACCCCCTTCAAGACCACCCGAGACCACGACATGCCAAGGCTCTGACTAGGGTAAACAGCATCCATGCTGGCAAGATCAGCGTCCGATCCTCATTCGGGACGAAGAGGTCGTGGGTTCAGATCCTCGCCACCTCGACAGCTGAAAACGCAGATCAGAGAGCCCAGTGTGCAAGTGTCACTGGCTCTCTGGCATGCCGCGTGTCTATCTGCGTGACTACCGATTCGTGAGTGCCTGGGGCTTCTGGTGATCCGCCCCGAAGATGCCATCCATGACCACGGCGCCGGTCTGGATCGCGGGCCGGATCTGTTTTCGGTACACCTCCTCGGCCACGGCCGTCCTGGAGTGCCCGACGCTGGCTGACGCGTCCGCCGTTTGGCCCGCCAGCGGCGCAACGCCTTCGCGCGGCGCTCTGTTCCTCAGATCCGTCAGCGTTTGACGCGGTTGCGGATGGCGAGGACGGCGAGGCCCAGAAGGACGGGTTCAGTGACGCGGGAGGCCATCTCGGTGTAGGTGCCGGCAGTGGTGAGGTGCTGGCCGGATGAGCGGAAGACCACCGAGTTGATGACGACGCGCAGGGACTTCTCGAACCGCTCGGACGTCACGCGTTCGGTGAGCCGGCCCGTGGGGTTCCTTGGGTCTGGGGTGTCGGTGGTCAGGCTGAGCTCCTGGCCGGCTTCGGCCTGGCGGCCGGTGGTCCGGGGCTTCGGGTCGTCGGCAGGCAGGCCCCACAGCATCAGTGCCATGACGGTGATGGTCATGGTGGTGCCGAGCCAGGCCAGAGCTCGGCCGGCGCGCAGCCCGTAGCCGGACAGCGCCCAGTAGGCGGTCAGCAGGATACGTTCGGCGCGGAAGGTGCTGTCCTTGTCGTGGCGGCGCATCTCCGATTCGCCGTAGTAGAAGTCTGCCGCGCCGGGTTCGTTCTTCCCGTCCTCCAGCGACTTGCGCAGTTGCCGGTACAACGCGGCCAGCGCGGTCGGCCGCAGCTCAGGGGCGTCCTGCGGAGAGGCTGTCCAGCCGTGGGAGCGGCGGGCCGAGCGGGCCCGCCAGTCGTATTCCTCGGCGAGGGTGCGCCGACGGCTCCACCGCCAGGGGAAGCGCAGCCCCCAGCCGGGCGGAGTGGTGGCGAAGGTGCACCAGCCGTCGATACGGAGCTGATCAAGATGGACCGCCCCGGCGAACCGGCAGCCGCTGAGATCGATGTTGTACAGCGCTAGGAGCGCGGTGTCGACGCCGCTCACCGAAGTCAGCCGCACCCCGGCGTCCTGCCCGGTCAACGGTTCCTCCGGCACGGGTCCATGAAGGCCCTGGAAAGGCTTGGGGTGGGCGGTGACCGTCGCCGGGTACTCCAGCACCGTGTCGTCCAGGTCCACTTCGGCGTATCGCAGCTTCAGCGTGGCTGTCGATGCCCAGCGCACACGTCTCAGGTTCACCTTGCGGGCCGCGATCTCCAGCGTCACCGGCGCACCGAACACCGCTCCGTACAGAAGAACGGTTCCGCCGCTCACCAACGGCCCAAGACGTGAGGCTTCTACGAACCGTGCCTTCAAGAACTTTGCGTCACCGGAGACGGTCACCATGTCGAACCGGGCGATGCTGTAGAAGACCCCTTCGGTGAAGCTGGCGTCACTGTGGAAGACCGCCCCCGTAAAGAGGGCCTCTTTGGCGAAGACCGCCTCGTCGAAGACGGCGTCGAAGTCGAAGGCGGTCTTGTAAAAGATAGCGTGGCCGGTGAAGGCGGCCTTCTTGAAGTTGGTGTTGCTGTGGAAAGTAGCCTCGTCGAAGCCGGCGCTGAGGGCGAAGGTGACACCCTCGAAGCCGGCGTAGCCGCTGAAGGCTGCCCTCATGAATTCGGCGCGGCTGTCGAAGATAGCCCCTTCGAAGTCGGCGTAAGTGGTGAAGCTAGCTGTGCCGAACCGGGCGGCTCCAGCGAAAGTAGCCCCCCTGAATCTGGCGTGGTCGGTGAAGGTGGCACCTTCGAAGTCGGCGTTGCGAGCGAAAGTAGCCCCGTTGAACCGCGAGCTGCCGGTGAAGGTTGTCTCGTTGAAGTCGGCGTTGCGGGTGAAGACGGCTCCGACGAAGTCGGCATCGCGGGTGAAGACCGCCTCGCCGAACCGGGCGTCGCCGGTGAAGACCGCCTCATCGAAGCTGGCGTTGCCGGTGAAGACCGCGTCATCGAACCGGGCGTCGCCGGTGAAGACCGCGCCATTGAAGATGGCTTTGCCGAGTCGGGCATGCCCCGTAGTGCCGTCGGTCAGAGCATCGAGTAGTTGTTCCCCCAGGTCCGGGGTGAAGGGGGTGCCGCGGTGGTCGATGTCAGCGCCAGGGACCAGATCGCTCAAATAGGCATCGCGGTGGGTCTCCTCCAAGTGCGCCAGGCACACGGTGTGTCCAGTGACATGGACTCCCCTGCAGCCCACCGGGTCGCCCGTGGGATCGGCGCCCCGCCCGCAGTACGGCCAGTGCGGGGCGGTTGGCTGAGCGGAACTCGGATGCGTCATGCTCCAAAGACGCCACCAACGCATTTATCAGTTGCCGTCTTCAGACAGCTTCCCGGTCACGACCGGGGCGACGGCTCTCCCGGAACGACCTCGCGTGCGGAGGGCGTGTCGAGGACAACCTGTCGTTCGTCACCAGCAAGCCCACTCCCCCGCGTTACGACCTTCGCCCCGAACCGGCCTGGCCGGCTCGGCCGTGTTTGAGAAGTTGCTGGTGTGCTGGGTGGGTCGTCCGGGGAAGTCGCGGGCGGCCATCCAGATGGTCAGGTCGCGGGTGATCCGACCGATGCTGGTCTCGGTGGCGACGTCGTGTTCGCGGCGGGTGGTGTCGCGTCGGACGACCTCGTAGCCACCGTCCAAGACCGCGACCCCCTCAACCCTCTGACCTGATCGCGGCCAGGATGACATGCGGGGCCGTCACTCCCGGCGGGTCACAGGCGTTCGTTGATCGCGGCGATGAGGACTGTTGCTTCGAAGCGGACAGCGAGCTTGTCGAACCGGGTGGCCACCGCCCGGTTCCGCTTCAGCCGGTTGATGCCGCACTCCACAGCATGCCGGTCCTTGTAGTCCTCACGGTCGAAAGCCGGCGGCCGCCCGCCGGCCGTGCCGCGGCGCTTGCGGTGTCCTGCCTGATCGGCAGGTTCCGGAATCGTGCAGCGGATTCCCCACCGCCGCAGACAGGCACGGTTCGCGCGTGCCAAATAGGCCTTGTCGCCACGGACCCGCGACGGACTAACTCGTGGCCGGAGGCCCGACGCCGGCGAACAACGGTGGACGAGCGCGGACGTCCGCGGACCATTAGCGCAGGTAAATGCCGCTCCAGCGCAGGGTAACGCCCCTGCCCGAGGTGCTTTGGGACGAAGCGGTCGTGGGTTGAAGTCCCGTCACCCCCAACAGCAGAAGCAGATCAGGGCCGGGCTTCCTCGTCGGGAGGGCGGTCCTGAGGCGTTTTCGCGGGTGGTAGTGGTGGGGTGCTGTGGCCGTCTTCAGCGGGCGTGGGGGCGTGGGGCGAGGCCCGTGAGGTTTTGGGGGGTCATTGTGTTGCGGTCCTGGGGGGTGCGGCCCAGGGCGAATTGGGGCCAGATTCCTGCCACTTGGTGGCGGCTGCGTTCGCTCCATTCTCTTGCTGGGGTGCTCCTCGTCTTGTAGTAGTTGAGCGCGTAGCCGCCGGAGTGGATGCGGAGCAGGCAGAAGCCGCCCGGGTACTCCTTGACCGCGCCGACCTCCTGGAGCGTTACGCCGGGGGCCTGGGGGGCGACGGAGCGTTTGTTGCGGTGGGTGTGGCCCGCGTGGTGGAGGAAGACTCCCGGCGCCGCCGCGTAGCTCTCCAGGATCGACCGGGCCTGGCGTCTGTTCAGGCGTTGGCCGCTCGTCACCGGGAACGGTGAGTGCGGTACGGCCAAGGGGTGGTGGCCGAACAGGACCGTGGGCTGGTCCTTGTGCTCTCTCAAGCCGGCCCGGAGCCAGGACAGTTGCTCTTCGGAGAGGCCGCCGGCGTCGCCGCCGTTGCCCGGCTTGTCGTAGGTGTCCAGGCCGACCACGCGCAGACCGTGCAGGTCGCGGGAGAAGTACGTGGGCCCGTCGCCCTCGAAGAAGCCGTCGCGGAAGGAGTCGTGGGCTCCGGGGCGGTCGTGGTTCCCCCGGGCCACGAAGTAGTCCTCGCCGTGGGTGCCGAACCCGTCCAGGATCTCCTTCGCCCTGCCCAGGTCCACCGCCCCGCCCCTGGCTGAGATGTCCCCCGCGGCCAGCAGATAGTCCGCCCCGCGCCGGGCCGCGTCCTCCACCAGGGCCCGGCTCATCACCTCCGGGTACGGGGCGAGGCCCGGGCTCTGCGCAATGCCCCGCAGCAGGGGGACGCCCGCGATCCGGCCCGCGGTGGTCTCCCCGAGGTGGAGGTCGTTGCAGAGCGCGATCGAGAACAGATAGCGGCCCGGCGGGGGTTGGGGGGTGGTGAAGGAGTACGGTCCGGCCGAGCCGAGTCCGTACGGAGAGGTGCCCACCGCGTTGCCCGAGACGAGGTGCAGCGGGGTGGGCGTGGCCGCGCTGCCGCGGGAGCGGGCGCGGTAGTAGTAGGTCTGGCCCGGTTCGAGGCCGGTCAGTTCCACGTAGTGGTACGCGCCGAGGCCCTCCTCCACCGCGGTGCGGTCCAGCCGGGCGGGATGCGTGCCGTAGACGACCTCGCCCTCGGTGGTGGCGGGGAGCATGCGGCCGAGGCCGTCGTCGGTTCCGGGGACGCCCGTGTACCAGGTGACGACGGCGCTGTCCTCGGTGAGCGTGACCAGTTCCAGGTTCACGGCCTTCACCGCGTCGAGGTCCCGGCGGCGGGCGGTTCCCTTCTCGTGGCGGGAGTCGAGGGCGGCCACCAGCGAGGCGGAGGCGATGACCGCGGCCCAGTGGAGGAGTTCCTGTCGGGTGGAGCGACAGCAGCGCATGACTCCGGGGTGCCCGTCAGGCATGAACGCCCGAGAAGCTTCCGTGGGCAGCGTCGCGTATGCGCGATGACATCTCCTTCCGGCCACCGTGCCGCCCGGCCACCCGGCCGACCGCGGGTGTCGCCCCCCGGGTGTCGTCCCCTGACATCGCCCCGTACCGCCGGCGTCGCGGACGCCGCGCTCAGCGCGACCAGCCGCGTCAGGCTTCGCGGTCCGTGAGTCCCGTTGCCGTCAAAGTGAGGTGCTGGACCAGTACCTCCGCCGCCGTGTCCGCGTCGCGCGCGAGCGCCGCCTCCTCGAGCCGGCGGTGTTCGACGACGCCGTCCCGGTCGGGGTTGCGCCGCGCCGACCAGCGGCGGGCCAGTTCGCTCGCGGTCCACATCCGGTCGAAGGTCTCCAGCAGTACGGGGTTCCCGCAGCCGTCCAGCAGGGTGCGGTGGAAGACCCGGTGCGCCTCGGCCCACTCGTCGCTGTAGTACTCCCCCTCGTCCGGCAGATACACCGGCGTACGCGTCAGTCGGTGGTGGGCCGCCCGTACACGGGACTCCCAGTCGATGTCCCCGCGCTCGACGGACATACGCAGCAGGACCGGCTCAATGGTCCGGCGGGCCTCCGCGATCTCCTGCCAGCGGTGGTCGGAGAAGGCCGGGACCGCGAAGCCGCGGTTGGGCAGCCGTTCGGCGAGACCCTCGCCCACCAGGCGTACGAGTGCCTCGCGTACGACGGCCAGGCTGACGCCCTGTTCCCTGGCGAGGTCCTGGGGCTTGAGGGCGTCACTGGGGGCGTAACTCCCGCGCATGATCGCGTCGCGCAGATGCGCGTACACCTGCTCGGAGAGCATCTGCTTCCCGGGCGAGGCCGGGGTGTGGGTCGTCTGCGGCATGCCGCCATCGTAGAC
The DNA here is from genome assembly GCF_042716895.1 of Streptomyces sp. NPDC058653. Classification (NCBI taxonomy): domain Bacteria; kingdom Bacillati; phylum Actinomycetota; class Actinomycetes; order Kitasatosporales; family Streptomycetaceae; genus Streptomyces; species Streptomyces sp. NPDC058653. The sequence goes on from NZ_JBHXRM010000011.1 coordinate 84,110, forward strand.
GATCCAAGCGATAATCGATTATCTCTGTTATCGTCGATTCATCGGCGGCGCTCCTTCACGGAGCCGCCACCCTTCCCCCGAAAGGAACGGCCCTGATGCGCCCCAACGACCCCTTCGCCCGCCTCCCCGAGGCGGCCTCCTTCACCGTCACCAGCACCACCGTCACCGACGGCGCCGCGTGGGCGCCCGAGCAGCACGCCTCCGGCACCCCCGGCGGCAAGGACATATCTCCTCAACTGTCCTGGTACGGCGCCCCGGACGGCACCAAGAGCTACGCCGTCACCGTCTACGACCCCGACGCCCCCACCGGCTCCGGGTTCTGGCACTGGGCGGTCGCCGACATCCCCGCCACCGTCACCCAGCTGCCCGAGGGCGCCGGCGACGACAGCGGTACGGGCCTGCCCGAGGGCGCCTTCCAACTGCCCAACGACGCCCGCGCCGCCCGCTTCATCGGCGCCGCCCCGCCGGCCGGGCACGGCCCGCACCGCTACTTCGTCGTGGTGCACGCCCTGGACGTCGAGTCCATCGGCGTCCCGGCCGACGCCACCCCGGCCGTCCTCGGCTTCACGATGAGCGGCCACATCCTCGGACGGGCGGTCCTGACCGCCACCGCCGAAACCAGCGCCGAGGCCGCCGCCGAAACCACGGAGGGGACCGGCACCGAAACCATCGCCGAAACCACCCCGGGGACTCCCGTCTGACGGAGCCGCTCGCGCGCCGGCGAACCGGCGGCCTCCCCCTCAGTTCCGGATCTCGGGCGAACACGCGCGTCACAGCTTGTAACTTGAGCGTGACACGCAAGAGTTGGCCTCGCCGGCCAGCCGCCCGAAGGAGCCGACGTGGCCGATGAAGCGTTCAGCATCGACAAGAGACCGCTGCGCGATCTGTTGCAGCAGGTCGAGGTCGGCAAGGCCCAACTCCCCGAGTTCCAGCGCGGCTGGGTGTGGCCCTACCCCAACATCGCGAGTCTTCTGGCATCGATCTCGCTGAGCTATCCCGTCGGCACGGTCATGCTGCTCAAGGCCGGCGGCGACGTCCGGTTCAAGTACCGGCCGATCGAGGGAGCCACCCCTGTCGGTGAGCCCGAGCCGGACTCGCTGGTGCTCGACGGGCAGCAGCGGCTGACCTCGCTGTTCCAGTCCCTGAAGCTCAAGGGCCCGGTGATCACACAGGACTTGCGGAAACAGCGGGTGTCGGGGTGGTTCTACGTCGACATGGTCCAGGCCCTCGACGAGAACGGCGACCGCGAGGACGCCATCCGCTTCCTGCCCGAGTCCCGGAAAGTGGTCAACTTCCGGGGCGAGGTCATCGAGGACTACTCGACCCCCGAGCGGGAGTACGAGGCCCATCTCTTCCCGCTCCACGCGGTGTTCGACGGCGGCGACTGGGGAGACGAGTTCACCGATCACTGGGACGGCGACAAGGTCAAGCGCAAGCTGTGGCGCGAGTTCAACAAGGAATTCGTCCGGCCCTTCGACCTCTACCACGTCCCGGTCATCGAGCTGGGTCAGGAGACCCCGCGCCAGGCCGTGTGCCAGGTGTTCGAGAAGGTGAACACCGGCGGGGTCACCCTGACCGTCTTCGAGCTGCTGACCGCCACGTACGCCGCCGACGAGTTCGATCTGCGCGACCACTGGGAACAGAAGTGCCGCGCGGCGTGGAAGGCACCCGAGTACCGCATCCTGCGCGAGGTCTCCAACACCGACTTCCTCCAGGCCGTCACCCTGCTGGCCACGGCCAGGCGGCGCGGGGACGAGGCCGCGCGCGGGACGGAGGAGGAGCGGCTGCCGCGTATCGGATGCAAGCGCAAGGACATGCTCGCCCTGTCGCTGGAGGACTACGTACGCTTCGCGCCGTCCGTCATCGCCGGATTCAAAACCGCGGCAAAATTCCTCCACCAGCAGTTCCTCTTCGACACCAAGTTCCTGCCGTACGGCACGCAGTTGATACCACTGGCCGCGATCCTGGCCCTCGCCGGGGATACGGCGCAGAGCGCGGGCGCCCAGCAGAAGCTGGCCCGGTGGTACTGGTGCGGGGTGTTCGGGGAGCTGTACGGCGGCTCGACCGAGACCCGCTTCAGCCAGGATCTGCCCGATGTCGTCGACTGGATCCGTGACGACGCCGCCGAGCCCCGGACGGTCACCGCCGCGCAGTTCGCGCCGGGGCGCCTGCTGACCCTCCGTACGCGTAACAGCGCCGCCTACAAGGGGATTTACGCGCTCCTGCTCAAGGCGGGCGCGAGGGACTGGCGCACCGGGGAGAAGGCCGAGGTGATCGGGTACTTCGACGAGTCCGTGGACATCCACCACATCTTCCCCAAGACCTGGTGCGACAAGGCCGGTTACGAGCCCACCGTCTACAACTCCATCGTGAACAAGACCCCGTTGACCGCTCGCACCAACCGGATCATCGGAGGCGCCGCCCCTTCCGACTATCTGGAGCGCCTGGAGAAGACGGCGGAGACCGCCCGTGAGGGCGTCGCCGAGCGCATCCGTTCCCACCTGGCGCACCCGGACCTCATGGCCGCCGACGACTTCGACGGGTTCTTCGCCGCCCGCAGGGCGGCGCTGCTCGGCAGCATCTCGGCCGCGATGGGGAAGGCGATCCTGGACGACGAGTCGGCCGCGGGTGATCCGGGGATCAGCCTGGACGTATCGGACGACACCGACGATCTCTGACCACGGCGCGGCGTGATGTGGCGTGGTGTCCGGCCCGAGCGCAGGGGCCAACTCGGCCCGTTGCCGATACCGCTGACCGACACGACCGGAGGGCCGGCGGGCCGGGCCGACCCGCCTCATGTCCCCGTCGCGCGCTCCACCGCCCGCAGGACCGCCGCCCACGGGACTTCGCGGGCCGGAGGAGCTGCCTGAGGCTCGTGGAGGGGCCAGACGTCCGGGCCCTCGACCAGGTGGACGCCGGCCCGGCGGAGTGTGGCGAGGTGGCCGGGCCAGGCCGGGTGGCGCGCGTGGGCCGCGTTGATGTGCGGGAAGACGATCACCGGCACGCCCGGGGTGCCCAGGGCCTCGGTGAGATGGGTGAGGGCCTGGTTGTCGGCGATGCCCAGGGCGAGTTTGGCGACGGTGTTGGCCGTCGCCGGGGCGGCCACGAAGCAGTCCACCGGCGGGTGCGGGCGGGGATCCGTGGGAAGCCTGGACCGGTCGCGGACCGGCAGGCCGGTCAGGGCCTCCAGACGGGCCGACTCGCCGCTCTCCCCCAGCCATCGGCCCGCGGTCGGGGTGAGGGTCACCGCCACCTGCCAGCCGAGGGCCGTCGCGGGCTCGACCAGCCCGGTACGGAGCGACCTCACCCCGCCCGCCGCCGACGCCACCACTCCAAGGACCCCGCGCGCCGCCCGTACTCCGCTCATCGCCACAGTCTCGCAGGACTGGGGGGACTTCTCCGGGGCACACGGTCGGCAACGACCCAACCACCGTCATTCCGGGTTTGGTTGTCCTTACGTCCGCATAATCGTCAGGAGAGAGCAAATGCTTGCAATAGCGGCGGCTGTGGTCTTTTTCATCGCCTTCATCATCAACGCCACCGAGACGTCGACCGACATCATCTTCCGTACGCCGAGTCTCATGCTCATCGGATTCACCCTCATCTCCCTGCACCTGGCCGGTGTCGGAGCCGGGTGGCAGGCACGCGGGCGCCGACGCTGACGAGCGGGCGCACGCTGGCGGACACGGGCAGGCACGGCAGGCACGGCAGGCACAGGCGAGCACGCGTCCACGGGCGTCAGACCGTTCAAGCCGCGTAACGCCAGAAGTCCCGCAGCAGCGTCGACGGGACCGGGCCGCCCGCCTCCAACTGCGTGAGCAGGATGGTCACCAGGCCCGTGGACGGCGTGATGTGGGCCGCCGTCCCCGTACCGCCGACCCAGCCGTAGCGCCCCGGCACATTCCAGGGGTCGATCGCCTCCACGTCCACCGAGCCCCCGAATCCCCACCCCTGGCCCTCCAGGAACAACGCGCCCGCCTCCCGCTGCGCCCGGGTGAGATGGTCCGTGGTCAACTGCCTGACGGACGCGGGCGACAGCAGCGTACGGTCGCCCGCCCTGCCCTCCGCGAGGAGCATCCGCGCGAAGGCGTACCAGTCGTCCACGGTCGAGACCAGACCGCCGGCGCCGGACGGGAAGGGCGGCACCACGCTCCACTGGCCGTCGGGGGTGTCGATCAGTTCGAGGCCGCCGTCCTCGCCCTTCCGGTAGTAGTGGGGCACCCGGTCGCGCTTGGGGGCCGGCACCTCGAATCCCGTGTCCACCATGCCGAGCGGTTCGAACAGCCGCTCCGCCAGGAACTCCGGCAGGCTCCGGCCCGTGACCCTCGCGATCAGCACACCGAGGATGTCGGACCCGGTGTTGTAGAGCCAGCCTTCGCCCGGCTGGTGCAGCATCGGGATACGGGACAGCGCCGCCGTCCACGCGTCCGGCGCCGGGACGTGCTGCGGCTGCGGAGGCCCCTGTCGCAGCTCGGAGAACAGCGGGGCGACCGCCGGCAGCGAGAAGTCGGACGGGAAGCCGTGGCCGTTGCGGAAGGTGAGCAGATCGGCGACCGTGATCGGCCTGACGGCCGGTACCACGTCGTCGACGGGGCTCCCGGGTGTCCGTACGACCATCGGTTTCGCCAGTTCGGGCAGCCATTCGTCGACCGGGTCGTCCAGGGCGACACGGCCGTCCTCGACCAGCATCAGGACGGCGACCGCGACGATCGGCTTGGTGATCGAGGCGATACGGAAGATCGAGTCCCTGGTCAGCGGGGCGGTGCCGGCGGCGTCGGCCGAGCCGACGTGCGCCAGCTCGATACGGTCGCCCCGGGCCACCATGGCCACGGCGCCCGGCAGCGGGCCCTCGCTCACATGGGCCTTCAGCAGGTCGTGCAGAGTGGTCGCGCCGGTTGCCATGGGTTCGCCTTCCCGTCGGTCGGAGGTCGGATCTGTTCGAGCGGTGGTGCCGGTGAAGCGGTGTCCACCGGTGAAGCACTGATCACCGGTGGAGCAGTGGTCACGCGTGAAGCGACGGTTACTCCTGAAGCGGTGGTCACTGATGAAGAAGACTGCCGACGAGGCACCGACTCATCGGTCCGACGACAGAATTCCCCCGCGCCCGTCAGCGCTTACGCAGACGCAGCGACGTCCAGCTCGCGTCCGCCGTCCAGCCGCCGTCGACCGGCAGGGCGGTGCCGTTGACGAAGCCGCTGCGCGCCGGGTCCGCGAGGAAGGCCACCGCCTGCGCGATGTCGCCCGGCGCCGCGAACCGCCCCATCGGCACCCGCTCCACGATGTCCTCGTCCGTGTAGCCGCCGGACGCCTGGTCGGCGGCGTCCATCTCCGTCTTCACCCACCCCGGACAGACCGCGTTGACCCGTACGCCCCGGCCTCCCCACTCACCGGCGAGCGTGCGGGTGAGTCCGATCAGACCGTGCTTGCTCGCGTTGTACGCGGCGCGGTCGGAGACCCCGTGCAGTCCCGCGATCGACGCGATGTTGACGATCGAGCCGCCGCCCGCGGCGAGCATCGGCAGGCCCAGGGCGCGCGACAGCAGGAAGGGGCCGGTGAGATTGACGTCCAGGACCCGCCGCCACTGGTCGGCCGTGGTCTCCTCGGCCGGTACGAGCAGTGACACACCCGCGTTGTTGACGAGCACGTCCACCCGGCCGAAGGCTTCCTGGACCTGGTCGGCGAGCCGGGTCGCGTACGCCTCGGAGGCGACGTCCCCGACGACGGCCGCCGCCCGCGCCCCGGCCGCGCGCACGGCGGCGAGGGTGTCCACCGGGTCCACGATGTCGGCCAGGACCAGTGCGTAGCCCTCCCCCGCCAGGGCATCGGCCACCCGTCGGCCGATGCCCTGCGCCGCGCCCGTCACCACGGCGACCCGTCCCGGGCCGGCGCTCGCCCCCGCCCCCGGTCCCGTGCCCCTGCCGGTGCCCGTACCCGTATCCGTACCCGTATCTGCGTCCCGCGCGAATTCAGTCATGCGCCCAGCCTGGACCCCCTCGGCCCGTGATCAGCCGCCTTCGACCGGATATCCGCGCCGTCCGAGCAATGACCGCACGGTCGTACGGTTAGTACACTCGGCATATGACAGCCACCAGCACCGACGGACGCATCGCGCGGGGGAACCAGACCCGCCAACTGATCCTGAAGCACACCGTCCGGATCGCCTCGGTCGAGGGTCTCGGGGGGCTGTCGCTCGGCCGGCTGGCCGGTGAGCTGGAGCTGAGCAAGAGCGGGGTGTTCGCGCTGTTCGGCTCGAAGGAGGAGCTTCAGCTCGCCACCGTGCGCGCCGCCGCCGAGGTGTACATCGACCATGTCGTACGTCCCGTCCTCGACATGCCCGCCGGGCTCGCCCGGGTCCGCCGACTCTGCGACGGATGGCTCTCCTACTCGGAGAACCGGGTCTTCCCCGGCGGCTGCTTCTTCTACTCGGTCTCGGCGGAGTACGACGCCCGCGAGGGCAAGGTCCACGACGCGGTGGCCAAGGCCCGGCTCGACTGGGTCGCCTTCGTGAGCCGGAACATCGAGGAGGCCAAGGAGGCGGGCGAGGTACGGGAGGACACCGACGTCCCCCAGCTCACCTTCGAACTCGTCGCGCTCCTCGAAGGCGCCAACGCCGAATCGGTCCTGCACGACGACTTCAGCTGCTACGCCAAGGCCGCGAAGGGCGTCCTCAGCCGGCTGCGGGCTGTGGCGACCGATCCGGCCGCGCCGTCGCTCGCGCCGACCGCTCCCGCACCGTCCCCCGCTCCTGCTCCCGCTCCTGATGCCGCTCCCGCTCCCTGACCACGAAGTCCCTTACGGTGGCCACGACTTGAGGCGCGTCCAGGATCCGCCGATGGCCCAGCCCGCGTGTGACGACCAACTCCGCGCGGTCACCCAGCACTTCGGCGAGCGTGCGCGAGTGGACGGGATCGATCATCTCGTCGTCCTCGTCGTGGACGACCAGGACCGCCTGCGGACCCGCCTCGGCGGCCGTACGCGGGACCGAGAAGCGCGCCCAGATGTCCCCCTCGCCGGGGAACAACTCCCGCTCGATACGGCTCCGAAGCTCCACGTTCAGCCGTGCCCGCAGCCCGAGCAGCGCACAGAACCGGTCCACCAGGAAGGCGAATTCGGGTACCCCGCTGATCGCGACGATCCGCTCCGTCCGCAGATCGCCGCCCCGGAGGGCGAGACAGGTCGCGGTGACGCCCAGCGAGTGGGCCACGACCATCTCGAACGGTCCGTGCTCCGCGTCCAGCGCCTTGATGATGTCGCGCAGATCGACGACCGTCATCCGCTCGCCGGTGGCGTCGCCGTGACCGGGCGCGTCGAAGGCGACCGGGCTGAGGCCGAGGTCCAGCAACTCGGTGACCATCGGGGCGAAACGCGCGCCACGTGACTCCCAGCCGTGCACCAGCAGCACCGGGCGTCTGCCCGTGCCCCATCGGTAACTGACCGCCCTTTCCCCGCCGATGGCGATCCCGCCCACCTCGGCGCGGTCCATCACCGGGCGCTGTTCGGGCCGGAGACGGCTGCGGCCGCGCGGATTACGGAAGAGCCGGAAGGCGGCCTTTCCGGCGAGCCCCGGTGACACGTAGGACAGGCTGTTCAGGGCCGTACCGACAGTTGTCATGGCGAAGCGCATGCCAGGTTCTCCTCGTTGGCCGGGGTAGAGCGACGGACGGGCGACGGACGAAGCGGTGCAACGCATGCGAAGCGATGCGACACATGCACGCGACGCGCAAGACATTAGCACGATCGTTCGGCTAGTTTTATTGAGAAACTGAACGTACGGTCGTGCTTAAGATGCCGCACCGGCGAACCCATCACACCCCGGAGGGCGGGACCACCACATGGGGCCCAATCAGGAGTTCAAGAACGAGCTGGATCTCCTCATCGACCACCATCTGCTCCCCTGCGGAGACGACGTGCTCCTGCGCCACGACCGCGCCGTGGCCCTGGAGACCGTACGCATCCTGGAGCAGGCCGGTCCGGCCGACTGGGAGCGCCCGACCCCCTGCGCGCGCTGGAACCTGCGCGCGCTCGTGTCCCACATGGCCGGCCAGAACGTGGGCTTCGCCGCGGCGGCGGACGGCGACGGCGCCGACCCGCGCCACTGGCAACCGCTGCCGCTCGGCGACGGCGACAGCCCTGTCGCCGCCTACCGGACCACGGTCGGGCTCGTCCTTGCGTCCTTCGCCCGGGCCGGCACCGCGGCACGCCGCTTCGACCTCCCCGAGATCAGCGTCTCCAGGCGTTTCCCCGCCACCGTCGCCATCGGATTCCACTTCCTGGACTACGCCGTCCACGCCTGGGACCTCGCCAGAGCCATCGGCCTCGACTGGCGGCCGGACGACGAGATCGCGGAGGCGGCCCTCGCGCTCGCACGCCTCGTGCCGGACGACGGGAGGCGGCTCGAACCGGGCGCGGCGTTCAGCCCCGCGCGGACAGGGGGTGCCGATCCCGCACGGCCCTTCGACCTCGTCCTGACCACGCTCGGCAGATCTCCCGGCTGGACCCCGTAGGACCTGCCCGGAGACGCAGAATGGGGCGTATGACTGAGAAGAACGCCCACCACCAGCCCGAACACCCGACGGAGCCCGCAGCGGCACCCGACTGGGAGAAGCGCTTCCGGGCGCCCCGCGTCTCGCTGCCCGAGTGGGCCGAGGACGCGCCCGACCGGTCGCTGTTCGTGTCCAACGCGACGGGCACGTACGAGCTGTACGCGTGGGACCGCGCCACCGGCGCCCAGCGGCAGGTCACCGACCGCCCCAACGGCACCATGGACGGCGTGCTGACCCCGGACGGCCGGTGGATCTGGTGGTTCGACGACACCGACGGCGACGAGTTCGGTGTCTGGAGGCGGCAGCCGTTCGACCCCGCGACGGCCGGCACCGAGGCGGACGCCACGCCCGCGGCCCCGGGGACCGGCACCACGCCGAGGGCCGCCGGGACCGGGACCACCCCCGAGCGCGACAGCCGCGACGAGCCCGCCGCCCCGGGCATCCCCCCGGCCTACCCCAGCGGTCTCGCGCTCGGCCGGGACGGGACGGCCGTCGTCGGCTGCTCCACCGACGAGGACGGATCCACGATCCATGTCCTCGCCCCCGGCGGCACCCCGGTCGAGATCTACCGCCACCGCGAGTCGGCCGGCGTGGGCGACCTGTCGCACGACGGCACGCTCATCGCCGTCGAGCACACCGAGCACGGCGACGCGATGCACTCCGCGCTGCGCGTGGTCCGGCCGGACGGCACGACGGTCGCCGAGCTGGACGACACCCGGGGCGGCAAGGTCGAACTGGGCCTGTCCGTCCTCGGTTTCGCGCCGGTCGACGGCGACACCCGCCTTCTCGTCGGGCACCAGCGGCGCGGGCGCTGGGAGCCGGTCGTGTGGGACGTGGCCTCCGGCGAGGAGACCGATCTGGCGATCGAGCTGCCCGGGGACGTATCGGCCGAGTGGTATCCGGACGGGTCCGCGCTGCTGATCGTGCACAGCTTCGAGGCGCGCAGCGAGCTGTGGCGCTACGACCTCGCCACCCGCTCGCTGATCGAGGTCGAGACGCCCGCCGGGACGGTGTCGGAGGCGACGGCCAGGCCCGACGGCTCGGTGGAGTATCTGTGGTCGTCGGCGGCGCACCCGCCGGTCGTACGGTCCACGACGGGCGCTGTTGTGCTCGACCCGCCGGGGGCGAAGGCGCCGGAGTCCGTGCCGGTGACGGACGTGTGGGTGGAGGGTCCGGGCGGCCGGATCCACGCGCTGGTGCAGCGGCCGGCCGGCGAGGGGCCGTTCCCGACGGTGTTCGAGATCCACGGCGGGCCGACCGCGCACGACCGGGACTCCTTCACGGCGGGCCCGGCGGCCTGGGTGGACCACGGCTTCGCGGTCGTACGCGTCAACTACCGCGGCTCGACCGGCTACGGCCGCGAGTGGACGGACGCCCTCAAGCACCGCGTCGGCCTGATCGAGCTGGAGGACATCGCGGCGGTCCGCGAGTGGGCGGTGTCGTCGTCCCTCGCCGACCCGGCGAGGCTCGTTCTCTCCGGCGGCTCGTGGGGCGGGTATCTGACGCTGCTGGGTCTCGGCACCCAGCCGGACGCGTGGGCGGTGGGGGTGGCGGCCGTACCGGTGGCGGACTACGTCACGGCGTACCACGACGAGATGGAGGCGCTGAAGTCCATGGACCGCACGCTGCTCGGGGGTACGCCCGAGGAGGTCCCGGAGCGGTACGAGGCGTCGTCGCCGCTCACCTATGTGGACGCGGTGCGCGCGCCGGTGTACATCTCGGCGGGCCTGAACGACCCGCGCTGCCCGATCCAGCAGGTGGAGAACTATGTGAACCGGCTGGCGGCACGCGGGGCGGCGCACGAGGTGTACCGGTACGACGCCGGCCACGGCTCCCTCGTGGTCGAGGAGCGGATCAAGCAGGTCCGGCTGGAGCTGGACTTCGCGGCGCGCCATCTCCGCTGAGCCCTCTCGCCGGGCGCCGGCGGGGCCGCGCGCACGGCCCCGTCCGGCGCCCGTGCGCGAACCCGCCCCCGGGGCCCGCGCGGGCGCTGCGTACCGTAGAGGGGTGTACCGGTTCCTGCTGACGCCCCGCTGGTGGGGCATCAATGTCTTCGTGCTGCTCGCCATCCCCTTCTGCGTCTTCATGGGGACCTGGCAACTCGGCCGTTTCGAGGACCGCGTCGATTCGCACCGGAGCGCCGAGGACGCGCCCGATCCGGCGAAGCGGGCCGCGGCGCCGTTGGCGGATCTGCTGCCTGTCGACCAGAAGACCTCGGGCCGGCACGCCACGGCGACCGGCAAGTACGCGGACCAACTCGTCGTCCCGAACCGGGAGTTGGACGAGAAGTCCGGCTCGTACGTGCTGGCGCTGCTGCGGACCGACGGTGGCAAGGCGCTGCCCGTCGTACGGGGCTGGCTGCCGGCCGGCAAGGCCGTACCGCCCGCCCCGGAGGGCGAGGTCAGCGTCACCGGCGCGCTCCAGGCGCCGGAGAACTCGGGCACCGACGGCGCCGACTCCCGCGGCGGGCTGCCGGCCGGTCAGGTCGGCATCATCAGCGGGGCGTCGCTGGTCAACATCGTGCCGTACGCGGTGTACGACGCCTGGGTCACGGTCACCGAGCCCGAGGCGGGTCTCACGCCCGTACCGGCGCGGGCTCCGCAGGGCACCGGGCTGGACCTGAAGGCGTTCCAGAACCTCGGGTACACGGGCGAGTGGTTCGTCTTCGTCGCCTTCGTGCTCTTCATGTGGTTCCGGCTGTTCCGGCGCGAGACCGAGGCGGTCAGGGACCGCGCGCTGGGTCTGGAGACGGCCGCGTAAGCGCTGTCGCCCCCGGCCGGTGCCAGGCGGTGGACCGCCCCCGAGCCCCTCGGGCGGGTTCTACGACGCTTCCAGCACACCCGTCCGGTAGATCGTCCCGGCGCACGCGTTGTCGATCGTCGTCGCCGCCGGCTCCGAACCGGCCTCCGGCGTGTGCACGACATCGATGCTGCCGTCCTCGGGCGCCCCGTCGTCGGTGCCGAGCTGCGGCTCGGGCTCCATCGGCGTCGATCCGGTGCCGTTGGTCGCTCCGCCCGTCTCGCCCTCCGTGGGCGAGGGGTCCGGTGACGGCTCCTCGGTCGGGCAGGTGTCGGTCGGCACGAAGGCGAACATGACCTCGTACGCCCCCGAGGGCGGCAGGACCAGGCTGGTCGCCTCCAGCGAGGGGTCGGGCAGACCGTCGGCCGGGTCGCCCGCGGTGTGGTCCAGCACTTCGATCTTGCTGGGGTCCGCGGCGCCCGTGGCCTGGAACTCGACCGATCCGTGACCGCTGACCGAGCAGTCGGAGCCGGAGACGTTGGAGATGCGGAACCTGCCGTAGACCGTGCCGTTGGCCTGCGGTTCGCCGGACTCCGAGCTCACGACGAGCTGGCCAGCGTCACAGGTGTCGGTGGCGCTGGTGAAGCTGCTCTCGGGGTCGTTGTCGATACCACCGGTCGTACCGCCGGTGGTCCCGTCGAGGCCCGTCTCGGGCGAGTCCTCGTCGCCGGGACTGCTCTGCTGGTCGTCGGCCGTGCCTGAGGGGTCGGAGCCCTCCTTCTCACTGTCCTTCGGGCCGCCGTCGGAGCCGGTGCCGCCCTGGACCTGCTCCCCGTGGCCCACGTTGAAAGACTTGCCGTCCGACGAGCCGCCGGTGCCGGCGACATGGACGAAGGCGGGCACGGCCGTACCGAACAGCAGCGCCGCCGCCGCGACACCGACGACGGCCTGGCGCTTGCGCGCGCGCCTCGCGGGCACGGCCCTGCGCAGATGGTCGAGGGCTCCGGGCGAGGGCTCGATCTCCTGGACGGCGCCGTGCAGCAGCCGGCGCAGCGCCAACTCGTCGGGGATGCCCCCGTCGTCGGCGTCACCGTCGCCGGCGCCCGCTCCTCCTCCGACACGGCCGAAGATCGCCGTGAGGGGCTGGGGCGGCGCCGCCTCCGTCTGCCGCGTCACGTCCGTCCGCTGGGTCTCATCCGTTCGGGGGGCGCTGTCGGCCGCGCCTTCCGCGCCCCGCGTGCCGTCGGCCACACTGTGCAGGTCTCCGCCCGGTTCTTCTTCCGGCCCGTGGTTCACAGTTCCATTTCCAGTCGACTCGCTTGTCGGACCGTCCGGCCCCTCCGGCCTTCCGTGGTCCTGGTCGTGCTCGTGCCCGTTCATGCCGTGGCCTCCATGGCGATACGCAGCGCCGCGATGCCTCGCGAGCCGTACGCCTTCACCGAGCCCAGGGATATGCCGAGCGTCTCGGAGACCTGCGCCTCCGTCATGTCGGCGAAGTAGCGCAGCACCAGTACCTCGCGCTGGCGGCGCTGGAGGCCGCGCATCGCCTTGATCAGCGCGTCGCGCTCCAGCAGGTCGTACGCGCCCTCCTCGGCGCTCGCCATGTCGGGCATCGGCTTCGAGAGGAGCTTCAGCCCGAGGATGCGGCGGCGCAGCGCGGAGCGCGACAGATTGACGACCGTCTGGCGCAGATACGCCAGGGTCTTCTCCGGTTCGCGTACGCGGTTGCGCGCCGAGTGCACGCGTATGAAGGCCTCCTGGACGACGTCCTCGCAGGAGGCGGTGTCGTCCAGGAGCAGTGCCGCGAGGCCGAGCAGTGAGCGGTAGTGCTGTCGGTAGGTCTCGGTCAGATGGTCGACGGTGGTACCTGCGGCCATCGCTTCGTCAGCGCTGTCGCGCCGGTCCGGGATGCCGGCCGGGCGTGCCGCCGGCATGGGAGCGATCACCGGCATACCACCGGGCACGCGGGCCCGACGGCCCGGCCGCACCGAAGTGCCGCGAACCGGGACGACCGCTGTGAAATCGAGAACCTCTGCCACGCCTGTTGGACACGCTGCCCCCGCCCAGGGTTGTACGCGTTCGCCACCACATTTGACGATGCACCAATTACCCTCATGCGTAACCGTTCTCCCCCAGATGCCCCTTTTGTCAACGACACCACGGAGGGGCGACCGCATAGACGCTTCCGGTCAACCGTCGGTTGCGACAAGTCGAATGAGCATCGTCCGCCACCGGAACACCCCAGTTCAAGTGGGACTGATCGGCGATTTGCTCACAGGGCGTTCACACACTCTACAAAGCCTCGGACGGCCGGCCCGGGCGGGCGCCCGCTCAATTCCGCGCGGGCCTCCGGCCGTCGGTTCAGCCCATCACGACACCCCGGGCGCCGTCCACGCGCCCCGGTCTACGCGCGGGTGAATTCCCGCGCCACGGCCTCCGCGATCTGCGCGGTGTTCAGGGCCGCGCCCTTACGGAGGTTGTCCCCGCACACGAACAGCTCCAGCGCCCGCTCGTCGTCCAGCGAGCGCCGCACCCGCCCCACCCAGGTCGGATCGGTCCCCACCACGTCCGCAGGTGTCGGGAAGTCGCCCGCCGCCGGGTTGTCGAACAGCACCACACCCGGCGAGGTCGCGAGGATCTCGTGCGCCCTGGCGACCGTGACCGCGCCCTCGAAGCGCGCGTGCACGGCGAGCGAGTGCGTGGTGATCACCGGCACGTGCACACACGTCACCGCGACCTTCAGATCGGGCAGGTCGAGGATCTTCCGGCTCTCCTCCCGGATCGCCATCTCCTCGGACGACCAGCCGTCCTCCATGAGCGATCCCGCCCACGGCACGACGTTGAGCGCCAGCGGCCCGCCGAAGGGCCCGGTGATGTCGCCGACCGCCCGCCGTACGTCGCCGGGGTTGGTCCCCAGCTCCGTGCCGGCCACGACCGACAGCTGCCGGCGCAGCGCCGTGACGCCGTCCTGTCCCGCCCCGCTGACCGCCTGGTACGAGGAGACGACCAGCTCGCGCACCCCGAACTCGGCGTGCAGCGAGCCGACCGCGACGATCATCGAGAGCGTGGCACACCCCGGACTCGCGACGATGCCGCGCGGGCGCAGCCGTACGGCGTGCGGATTGAGCTCGGGCACCACCAGCGGTACGTCGTCGTCCATCCGGAACGCGGCGGACGCGTCCACCACGACGGCGCCCTGGGAGACCGCGACGGGTGCCCACTGGGCGGACACCGCGTCCGGTACGAGGAACAGCGCCACGTCCACGCCCTGGAGCGCGGCCTCGGTGAGCGCCACGACCTCGGTCTCCTCGCCCCGTACGGTCAGCTTGCGGCCGACCGCGCGGGGCGAGGCGAGAAGGCGGATCTCGCCCCAGACGTCCGCGTGCTGCGACAGGATCTGGAGCATGACGGCGCCGACGCCCCCGGTCGCGCCCACGACCGCGAGCGTCGGGCGGCCGTTCATCGGCCCGCGCTTCCCGGATTCCCGCTCATCGCCCGGTGCCTCCGTAGACCACGGCCTCGTCCGTCTCGCTGTCGAGCCCGAAGGCGGTGTGCACCGCGCGCACGGCCTCGTTGACATCGTCCGCACGGGTGACGACCGAGATACGGATCTCGGAGGTCGAGATGAGTTCGATGTTCACGTTCGCCTCGGACAGCGCCTCGAAGAAACTGGCCGTGACACCCGGGTTCGTCTTCATACCGGCGCCGACGAGCGAGATCTTGCCGATCTGGTCGTCGTAGCGCAGCGAGTCGAAGCCGATCGTGCCCTTGGCCCTCTCCAGGGCGTCGATGGCCTTGCGGCCCTCGGTCTTGGGGAGGGTGAAGGAGATGTCGGTCAGCCCGGTGGAAGCGGCCGACACGTTCTGTACGACCATGTCGATGTTGATCTCCGCGTTCGCGATGGAACGGAAGATCGCCGCGGCCTCCCCGGGCTTGTCGGGGACACCGACGACCGTGATCTTGGCCTCGGAGACGTCGTGGGCGACTCCGGAGATGATGGCGTGCTCCACCTGCTGGTCCCCTTGCGGCTCGTTGCTGACCCAGGTGCCGCGCAGTCCGGAGAAGGACGAGCGGACATGGATCGGGATGTTGTATCGGCGTGCGTACTCGACGCAGCGGTGCAGCAGCACCTTGGAGCCGGACGCCGCCAGCTCCAGCATGTCCTCGATGGAGATCCAGTCGATCTTCCGGGCCTTCGGGACGACGCGCGGGTCGGCCGTGAAGACACCGTCCACGTCCGTGTAGATCTCACAGACCTCGGCGTCCAGCGCGGCGGCGAGGGCGACGGCCGTGGTGTCCGAACCGCCCCTGCCGAGGGTGGTGATGTCCTTCTTGTCCTGGGACACACCCTGGAATCCGGCGACGATGGCGATGTTGCCCTCGTCGAGTGCCGTACGGATACGGCCCGGCGTGACATCGATGATGCGCGCCTTGTTGTGCACCGAGTCGGTGATGACGCCGGCCTGGCTGCCGGTGAACGACTGGGCCTCGTGGCCCAGGCTTTTGATCGCCATGGCCAGCAGCGCCATGGAGATGCGCTCTCCGGAGGTCAACAGCATGTCCAGTTCCCGACCCGCGGGGATCGGGGACACCTGTTCGGCGAGGTCGGTCAGCTCGTCCGTCGTGTCGCCCATCGCCGATACCACGACGACCACTTGGTGGCCGTTTTTCTTGGCATCGACGATTCTCTTGGCAACGCGCTTGATGCCTTCGGCATCGGCAACGGAGGAGCCTCCGTACTTCTGCACGACAAGGCCCACGTGCGCTCCTCGTTCACTCATGCCGCAGTCGTTCATCACTGCGGTCGGCTCAGTCTAACGAGCAGCCGCATTCCGCTTGGGAGATATCGCATCGTGAGACACCCGGCTCACACCGTGATCGTTCCGGAAGTCGTTCGCGAGGTCGCCCGGTAAGCGTTGCGGCTGTCCGGTGGACATGCATGCCCGGTATGGGGCGGTCCACGCCGAACGTGGGCCGGGTCACACGACGATCACGCCCGGTTGGACCTGTTCCCCTTCGGCATCCGCTTCCGCTTACGCCTGTGCGCCGTCCGTTCGGTTCGGGGGATCAGCCGCCGAGCCCGGGGATCCGCCAGAGGGAACCGCCGGCGCCGAGGTCGGTGGCGTACGCGTCGCCCCGCTCGTCCATCGTGAAACCGGCGGTGTTCAGGCCCCGGATGTTCGCGAAGTGGACCTTCTCGCGGGTGGCCGGATCCAGCCGGGTCACCTGGTCCGCCACGGCGAAGTAGACCTGCCCGTCGGGACCGACGGAGATCGACGTCGGCTCGTACGTCTCCGAGGCCAGGGTCTCGGTGGCGCCGGTGGCCAGCTCCGTACGCAGCACCCGCCCGGCCATCATGTCGGCGGTGTACGCGTTGCCCCTGCCGTCGAGCGCGATGCCCTGCGACAGCCCGAGCCGCTCGGCGACGACGCGGGGGGCGCCGCTCTCGCGCACCTCCACCAACCGCCCCTCGTTCCCGCTGACATAGGTGCTGCCGCTCGCGCCGTCGTGGACGACGGCCTGGAGCGCGCCGAGCCCGGAGGCGAGGACCTGCCGGGCGCCGGTGCCGAGATCCACGCGCTGGAGGCTCCCGCCGAAGTCGACGACGTACGCGCGGGAGCCGTGGACGTCGATCCCCCGGAGGTTGCCGAGACCGCGCGCGACGACGGTGGACGTGCCGGAGGCGAGGTCCACCTCGCGCAGGTCGCCGTTCTGGTACGTGACGTACGCGCCGCCCTGCCCGTCGGGGGCGACCCGGACGGATTCACCGAGTCCGCTCGCGAGGCGCACACAGGCGGCGGAGGGGCAGGCGATCGTGGCGGGGGCGGCCTTCACGGCGACGTTCACGGCCGGGATCGTGGTGGCGTTCGCGGGGAGGCTGCCGACCGCCGCGAGCCCGCCGGCGGCGACGGCGCCGGCGACGACGCACTGGATGATCTTTCCGAACATGGGGGCCTCCGTAAAAACTCCGATGAACGCCAACGAACGCCGACAGAGGCGTCATTAGGGCTATACGGAGGAAGAGGGCCACAGGTTCAACGCCCGGCGGGCGAAGGCGAGTTCGGTGCGGTGCACGGCGTGGAACAGACCCCCGCGCCGGTGGCGGTCGCGGGCGCGCCGGGGGGCTCGGCCCTCAGGAGCGCACCAGGAGCAGCGCGATGTCGTCGCTGCTCCTGGGCACCACCGTCTCCTCGGCCCGTTTGACGAGGGCGTCCGCGAGGATGTCGAGCGGCGCGTCCCCCGCCTGTTCCAGCTGCTCGGCGAGGCCGTCGATACCAAGCCCGAGGTCGACGCCGGGCCGCTCCACGAGACCGTCGGTGTAGAGGGCGAGCAGGCTGCCGGGCGGCATCGGCAGTTCGACCGACTCGAAGGGCGCGTCCTCCTCCACGCCGAGGAGCAGCCCCGGCGGCAGGTCGACGACCTCGGCGCGGTGGTCGGGGTGGCGCAGGATCGGCGGTGGATGACCGGCGGAGGCCAGCACGACCCGCTGCGCCGGCAGGTCGATGTGCGCGTAGAGGCAGCTGCAGAACATGCTGCCGCTCAGCTCGATCAGCAACCGGTTCGTACGGGCGAAGATCTCCTCGGGGGGCGCGCCCACCCTGGCGTGGGTGTGCACGGCGGTGCGGATCTGGCCCATGAGGGCCGCCGCCTGGACGCTGTGGCCCTGGACGTCGCCGATCACCCCCGCCAGGGACCCCTCGCCGAAGTCGATCAGGTCGTAGAAGTCGCCGCCGACGTCCAGGGCGTGCGTCGCGGGAAGGTATCTCGCGGCGACCTCCAGACCCGGTACCTCGGGCAGGCGGCGCGGCAGCAGCCCGTCCTGGAGGCCGCGCGCCACGTTGGCGTTGACGTCGTAGAGCCGGGCCCGCTCCAGCGCCTGCGCGATCATCCCGGCCAGCGAGGTCAGCTCCGCGCGTTCGTCCGCGGCGAAGACGTGCGGTTCGTCGTATCCCAGCACCCAGCAGCCGAAGGTGCCGCTGGAGACCGTCAGGGGGAGGAAGGCGAACGCCGCCATGGCGCGGTAGTGCTGGTACTGGGGGAAGTCGCGCACCAGCTCACGGTTGTCGGGGTGGAAGCGGGGGACGCCGGTCTCCATGGTCCGTACCCCCTCGGTCCGGGTGGCCAGCGGCAGACCGTCGAAGAACTCCCGCATCCGGGGCGGGAACCCGCGCGAGCCGATCACCCGCAGCCGGCCCTCGTCGGCGGTCAGCAGGGCCAGGCCCTGGGCGTTGAGGGCCGGTCTCATATGTTCGACCAGCGACTCGGTCACCTGTCTCACCCCCGACGCCTCCGTGAGCGCGGAGGTCAGATGCAGCAGGCGGAAGAGGGTGTCGGTGGTGGTCGGGGCGGCGGCCAGCCTGTCCTCCGACTGCTGGGGCGCCCCGGTCGCGCTGTTCACGGGCCTGATCCGCACGCTGATGCCGGTGTCGTCCGGGTAGAGGAGGACCGACAGCTGGGCGCCGTCCGGCCGGCTGGCGGCGAAGCCCGTGGGCTCGCGGCTCATGAAGGCCGAGAGGTAGGCCGTGTCGTGGGCGGGGTCGGCCAGCCAGGGCAGCACATCACCGACCTCGGCACCCAGCAGTTCGTCCGCGTCGCGGCCGAGCAGCCGGGCCGCCCGGGTGGAGACGAACGTCATCCGGCCGAGGAGGTCGAGCGAGACGATCCCTTCGGTGAAGCGCTCCGTGAGCGCCACCGCGTGCCCCTGGTCCGGGACGGGCGGCGGCTCCTGCGCGAGGACCGGCTCGTCCCTCGGGCGCACCGGATGCCCCTGGTCGGCGGCCTCCTTCAGCGTCCGCGCCATCAGCTCCCCGGCCTCGCCGGTGATCGCCAGGTCGGCGGCGGACAGCTCGCCGTGGCTGCCGGGCCAGAACAGCTGCATGACCCCCCAGCAGAATCCGCCGGCCACCAGCGGTACGGCGTAGACGCCCACCGAGTACGGGAACACGAGCGCGGTGTGGGGGAAGCGGCGCGCCATGTCCTCCTGGTCGGTGATGAGGACGGGCTCGTGGGACCTGGCCGCCTCGGCCGCCGGCACCGGCGCCGCCAGCGCCATGTACGACCACGGCTTGGCGAGCCTCGTGGGCCCCCCGATCACGGAGGTCATCTGGAGCACCTGCTGCTCCGGGACGTGCAGGAAGAGGTTCCCCACATGCGCTCCCAGGGCCCGCGCGGTCTGGTCGAACGCGTCGTCGAGGCGCGCCGCAGCCTCGCGTGCCACGGCGCTCTCCTCGTCTCCGTGCACGGTTGTACCGCCCTGAGTCCTCACCTGGGATATGTCTGCTTTACCGGACTATGAGTCCTTTTCGACGCTACAGGAGCGGGCCTGATGCCGGTACCGGTCGCATCACGACGTACTGCACGTACTGGACGTGGCGTACTGGACGTGACGCGCTGGACGCGACGTGCTGGACGGCACCCTCGCGGGAGCCGCCCCGGCCACCGGCAGGGCTCAGGACGCCTCGGCGGCCTTCTTGATGCGCTCGCCGAACGCGGGGGCGTCCTTGCGGGCCCCGCCGAGGGCCAGGCCCACCAGCAGTTTCCCGACGCCGTGGCCCTCCAGGACGTTGAAGAGCCGCACCCGCGTCCTGCCGTCCGGGAGCTCCTCCACGTCGTAGCCACCCTCGCTGGACGTCACCAAGTTCTTCGACGTCTCCGTCCAGCGGATTCTGGTCGGGGCTTCCAACTCGGTGATCCGCAGGTCGCGTTGGGTCTTCATCCCCGCGTCCTTCACCGTGCTGTGGAAGACCGTGCCGACGACCGTGGGGCCCGCCGGCTCCTTGGTGATCTTCTGTACCCGGGGACTGAACTCCCGGTCGTTCGTGCCCTCCGCCAGATACGCGAAGACCTCCCCGACCGGTCGGTCGATCTCGACAATGGTCTCGAACTGTCCGCTCACAACTGTTCACCCCTCGCTGAGTAAAGAAAGGTGCTCAGTCAACCCTGTCCCCGTCGGGAGTCCCGCGCCACTCGAGTCGGTCTGAGCCGCCCCCCGGGGCGCTACGCCGGGTCCGCCACCTTGCGCATGCCCAGGGTGCCCAGCTCCTCCGCCATCACCCGGCCCGCCTCCTCCGCCAGCGCGTCCTCGCCCAGGTCCTGGTCCGTGTCCAGGCCGTCCAGGGCCGGGAGCGGCTGGTCAAGACGGACGTGGGCCACCAGGGACTGGAGGGCGCGGAGGGCGGCCGAGGCCGTGGAGCCCCAGTTGGAGAAGTACGAGAACTGCCACCACCAGAGCGCCTCGGTCGTACGGCCCGCGCGGTAGTGCGCCATGCCGTGCCGCAGGTCGGCGACGATGTCGGCCAGGTCGTCGGAGATCCGGCACGGGACCGGCGCCTTGCGGGGCTCGTACGGGTCGAAGACCTCCGAGTAGACGTCGATCGGCTCCAGCATCACCGCGAAGCGCTCGCGCAGATCGTCGACGTCCGGCTCCGGGCCCAGGTCGGGCTCGTACCGCTCGTCCGGGAGGATGTCCTCGTGCGCGCCCAACCGGCCCCCGGCCAGGAGCAGTTGGGAGACTTCGAGCAGCAGGAAGGGCACGGCGCTGTCGGGCTCGTCGCCCTTCGCCACCTCGGTGACCGCGACGATGAAGCTCTCGACCTGGTCGGCGATCTGGACCGCGAAGTCGTCCGGGTCCTGCGTGGTGGAGTGCAGCGTTGCGTCAGACATCGAGCAGTCGTCTCCCCTCGAAGGCACGCCCCAGCGTGACCTCGTCGGCATATTCCAGGTCGCCCCCCACGGGCAGACCGCTGGCAAGGCGCGTGACCCGCAGGCCCATCGGTTTGATCATGCGGGCGAGGTACGTGGCCGTGGCCTCGCCCTCCAGGTTGGGATCGGTGGCCAGGATCAGTTCGGTGACCGTACCGTCGGCGAGACGGGCCAGCAGCTCACGGACCCGCAGATCGTCGGGGCCCACACCCTCGATGGGGCTGATCGCGCCGCCGAGCACGTGATACCTGCCGCGGAACTCGCGGGTGCGCTCGATGGCGACGACGTCCTTGGGCTCCTCGACCACGCAGATGACCGTCAGGTCGCGGCGCGCGTCGCGACAGATGCCGCACAGCTCCTCCTGCGCCACATTGCCGCACACCGCGCAGAAGCGGACCTTGTCCTTCACTTCGAGCAGGGAGTGCGCGAGGCGGCGGACGTCGGTCGGCTCCGCCTGGAGGATGTGGAAGGCGATCCGCTGCGCGCTCTTGGGACCGACGCCGGGCAGTCTGCCCAGTTCGTCGATGAGGTCCTGGACCACGCCTTCGTACAACGGTCTGCCTTTCCTGATGCTCCGAGGTGCGTATGGAAGTCGTTGATTCCTGCCGCTCGTACGGTAGTTGCCGGGCCGCCCCGCTAGAAGGGCATCCCCGGCATCCCGCCGAGACCCTGGGCGAGCGGGCCGAGCTTCTCCTGCTGGAGCTGCTGCGCGTTCTCGTTCGCCGCCTGGACGGCGGCGATGACGAGATCGGCGAGCGTCTCCGTGTCTTCGGGATCGACCGCCTTGGGGTCGATGACAAGCCCGCGCAGCTCCCCGGAGCCGTTGACGGTGGCCTTCACGAGACCGCCGCCCGACTGGCCGTCGACCTCGGTCGCGGCCAGTTCTTCCTGGGCCGCCGCGAGGTCCTGCTGCATCTTCTGGGCCTGCTGGAGGATCTCCTGCATGTTGGGCTGGCCACCACCGGGAATCACGGTCGCTCCTGGCAAATCGACGTCGGTTGTTCGGCAGGTCGAGCCTACGTGGTCACCACGGTGGCCGCCCTCCCCCACGGGAACGAACTCTTTCGGGTGAGAGTGCCCGCCTCCTCTACCTGATCACGGGGCCCGTGCGGTGGAAGCGCCGGGAATCCGGGCGCACGGCCCACCATTCGGCGGTAGGAAGTGCGGTACGCGTCAGCGTGCGCGTCCATCCCGTCAGCACCTCCGTCCACCTCGACCCCGTTCTCGTTCCCGTCCCCCGTTCCCGCCCCCGTCCATGTCATTCCGACTCTCGTCATGACGTCTCCACATCTCCATCTTCCACTCAGTCGTGCAGCTACGCAGAGGAGTGCCCCGGTGAGCCAGCCGGACATGCAGCCCGGGGGGCCGGCCCGGGACGAGGACGTGCCGCAGGGCGCGCCGGGGCCCGCGCCGGCGCCCCTGCCGACGCCCGCGCCGGGAGGCACCGCCGGGGGCCCGCTCGCCGAGACCTTCCCCGCCGGCGACTGGAACGAGCCCGCCCGGCGGCTCGACGAGCTGTACCGGTGGGCGGAGGCGGACGCGCTGCGCACGATCGCCCGCTACCGCGCGGAGCGCGTGGTCAAGCGCCGCTGCGCACGCGCCCTGCGCGCCCTGACGGCGCTCGGCGTGGTCGTGGGCGCCGCGCTGCCGCTGCTGGACCTGACGGAGGTGCTGGGCGGGACCGCGACGGGGTGGGGGTATCTGTCCCTGCTGCTGGCCGCGGCCTGTCTGGGCTGCGACCGGTACTTCGGGGTGACGTCGGGCTGGATGCGGAACGTCGCGACAGCGCAGGCGGTGCAGCGGCGGCTCCAGACGCTCCAGTACGACTGGGCGTCGGAGTGCGTACGGGAGGTGCTCGGCCCGACGGACGGCACGGCCGGCGAGGCGGCGGAGCGGTGCCTGGGGGTGCTGCGGCGGTTCTCGGAGGACGTCACGGAGCTGGTACGGGCGGAGACGGCGGACTGGATGGTGGAGTACCGGTCCGCGCCCGCGCCGCCGGTGACGCGGCTGTCGGCGCCGGGCGCCACGGGGTTCACGGCGCGTGCGGACGGCGGGGGAGCTCCGCCGGGCCGCTTCCCGCTGCCGCCCGGCACCCGCCCGAACATGCCCCGGCAGCGGCCCCCGGACGTCCGGTAGTGGCGTGAACTGCGGAGCCGCGGGCCGACGCGCGCCGGACGGGCCCTGTGCCCGCCCGGCGCCCGCCTCAGCTGAAGATGATCATGGAGCCCTGGCCGAGGCTCCGCGTCGCCGCCGCGTGCAGACCCAGCCAGACGTGACGCTCGCGGGCGAACGGACTGTCGTCGTACGGGATCGGCCCCGCCGGCTCCTCCAGGGACGTGGGACCCTGTGGCGGCGCCGGCGCGGTCGGGGGATTGGCCGGGTCGATACCGATCGCCGGGGCCACCAGTTCCAGCTCGCGCAGCAGCCCCTGCGTCGAGCCCAGCGGGCCGCCGCCCGCGAGGAGTTCCTCGTTGGAGAGCGGAGACGCGTAGTCCACGGGGACGTACGCGCCCGCGTGGTCGTAGTGCCAGACCAGATGTGACTGCTGGGCCGTCGCCTCGAACATCTCCAGCAACTGCTCGTAGTCACCGCCCAGTTCACCCACGGGCGTCACCGCGAGACCGCAGATCTGGAGCAGATACGCCCGGCGCAGGAAGTGCAGCGCGTCGTAGTCGAATCCGGCGACGGGCGCGACATCTCCGGAGAGACCCGGCATATAGGCGAAGACGGGAACGGATGGCAGCCCGGCGTCGCCGAGTGCCTTGTCGTAGGCCGCGATCTCTTCGGCGAAGGGATTGTCGGGGCTGTAGCACAGCACATCGACGAGGGGGACCAACCACAGGTCACAGGCCAAGGGAGGCTCGCTCTCCAACGAGTTCGAACGGATTCCTTCGGATGATTGGAATGCTTCGGTTTCCATCTGTTCCGTCAGGTTCGTACAGGTACGTACGTACCAGCCGTCGGGCCAGCGTAATGCGGCGGACGCGATCAGCGAAGACGACCGGCACCACCGGCACCGCCCGGCCGGTACCACCGGCGCCCTCCGTTCTCAGCGAGCCGTCGGCATGTCCCATACCCACGCTCCCCCCAATCGCTGCCCCGGCCGCCCCACCAGTTTCGTCACGACCTCGTACAGCGCCGCGTCGTTGTCCTGCGGGGCGAGCACCAGCACGCCCGCCTTCCAGAACGACAGGTCGAGCTTGGCCTGGGCGCGCCAACTCGGGCCGATCTCCGGGATACGGGCGCCGTAACGGATGTCGCGCAGCAGGTTGGAGGTGTAGCGCGGCGCGGCGCCGTAGATACCCATCCGCTCCGGTCCCCAGGGCCCGTTGAAGTACCCGTCGGGCATGGAGAAGCCGAAGCCGGTCGCCGACTGCCAGTGCAGTGCCTCCGCCTCGGCCGGACTCGGCAGGGGTACGGGGACGACGCTCTCGCCCTCGCCGACGTAGTCCCGGTACATGCCGTCCGTGATGAACCGCGGCACGTCCGGCCGCTCCCGTACCGGCTGCGGCGTCGGCAGGATCGGCAGCAGCGCGACGGCGATCGCGGCCAGTCCCACCGTCCGGTGCGTACGGGGTTCGAGGTCCGCCATCCGTTCCGCGGCGAGGGCGAGGAGCATGCCGAGCGCCGGGGCGCAGATCATCGCCACCCGTGACTCGATGACCGATTCAAAGAGGGGCTGATGCGCCAGCGCGCGCCACGGTCCGGTCAGCACCACGTCCGTGAACGGGATCCGGATCCTCTGCCCCATCGACAGCAGGGCGGCCACGAGCACGGTGCCCGTCAGCGCCTTCACCAGCGCCGAACGCCACAGCCACACCACGATCCCGAAGGCGAGCGCGGTCAACGGCCAGCCGTAGAAGGCGTTCTGCTCGGTACGGTTCAGGGCGAGCGTGTCCGCGCGCGACTCGTCGCCGAGCAGCGCGCGGCCCGAGAACTCCAGGAAGGCGAGCGGGCTGTTCCCGGCGTTGTCGCCGTGCAGAACGCTGTGGTAGCTCTGCGGGCCGAAGAACTGCCAGTACAGCGGGAACGCCACCAGCGGCAGACACACCGCCAGCGCCACCCCGAGCCCGCGCAGCAGCGGTCGCAGCGCGGCGCGCGCGACGTCCGGGCGGACGAGCGCGTACGCCCCGGCGAAGATCAGCATCCCCATCGCCGCGAGCAGCAGCGGCTCTTCGCCGAGGAAGATCTGGTACGTCACGAAGAGCCCGAGCAGCGCTCCGTCCCGTACGACGTGCCGGCCTCCGTCGGCGGCCTCGCACAGCCGCAGCGCCCGGTCGATGATCACCGGGACCATGAAGAGCACGAGGAAGTTGGGGTGGGCGGTGCCGTGCGACATCATCGGCGGCGCGAACGCGGCGAGCGCGGCGCCGAGCGCCGCCGCCGGGCGGACGCGGGTGAGCCGGCGCACGAACAGCCAGTACCAGGCGACGGCGGTCGCCGTCAGGCCGAGCGTGAGGACCAGTGCCCAGGTCACCGTCGGGCCGAGGAGAAGGGTGACGGGGGTCAGCGGGACGGACAGCCCGAGCATGACCGTGTTCGCCATCAGATTCACCCCGTCGGGAAAGCCCTGGTACGTGGTGAAGAGCGGGTTGCGCAGATGTGTGACGTTGTCGGCGGTGACGGCGAAGAACCATTCCCACTGGTTCTGGTCCTGCATCGAGTCGGCGAGATACGCGTGGTCCAGGTCGGCCCACAGGCCCTTGTAGAGAAGGACGGACGCGAGGAGGAAGAAGGAGGCCACGGCGAGATCCACCGGGCGTACGCGGGTGCGCAGCCGTACGAGCTCCAGCAGTACGCGGCCGTAGTCCACGGGCCGCACCTTCGAACCGGACTGGTGCGACCAGCGCACCGGCACCTCGGCGACGGGCCAGCCGGCGCGGCGGAAGTGGCGCAGGATCTCGACGTCTATGCCCCAGCCGTCGAGACGGGAGGCCTCGAAGGCGGCACGCGCCTTGTCGCCGTCGAAGAGTTTGAAGCCGCACTGGGTGTCGTACACGCCGCGGACGGCGACGAGCCGTATGAGGCGGTTGCCGAGCCGGCCGAGCCACTCGCGCAGCGGGCGCTGGTGCACGTCGATGCGGGAGCCGGGGAGGGCGCGGGAGCCGATCACGGCGGCGGGAGGATACGCGGGGCCGGTGCCGTCGCCCTCGTACGCCCGGTCCTCGTCGTCTCGCTCGTGCGGGCCGTCGTCTCCGTCGGCGCTGTCGTCCTCGTGCGCGCCGTGGGCGCTGTCGGCGCTTTCGGCGCTGTCCTCCTCGTACGCCCGGTCGCGGCCGTCGTCGCAGCCCTCCGCGAGCAGCGCGTCCAGCCTGTCCAGTTCCTCGATCGGCGTCGCCAGATCCGCGTCCGTGACCAGGACCCGCCGGCCGTACGACGCGAGGACGCCCAGCCGCAGCGCGTGCCCCTTGCCGCGGTTCTCCTCGCTCGTCAGCACATGGATACGGGGCTCGTCCGCCGCGGCCTCCGCCGCGACCGCGCCGGTGCCGTCCGTCGACCCGTCGTCGACGACGATCAGCTCCCAGTCGCCCCAGCGCTCCGGGTCGGCGCGCAGATGCGCGCGGATCGCGTCGAGGGTGGGCCGCAGCCGGTGCTCCTCGTTGTACGCGGGGACGACGACGCTCAGGTCCGCCGCGGCGCGAACCGCGCCCGGTACGCGGGCCGCGGACGGCGCGCCGGGCGTACGCGGCGCGCCCGGACCGGAACCCGCACGCGGCCCCGGCCCGCCTCCGCTCATCACGTACCCGCTCACCTCCGCGGACGTCCCAACTCCGGATCGAGCCGGTCCGCCCACGCCAGCAGGTGCGCGTGGCAGTTGTCGACGACCTCGCGCGCGGCGTCCGCGTCGCCGAGGGTGATCGCGTCGACCAGCTGCTCGTGTCCGTTCCAGAGCCAGTCGCGGCAGGCGTCGTCGGCGCGCAGGAACGGCACGGAGAACACCCACGCCTGGACCCGCATCCGGTGCAGGAAGTCACAGATGTACTGATTGGCGACGAGCGTCGTCAGCTCCCGCCAGAACCGCAGGTCGTACCCGATCAGGATGTCCAGGTCCCCGCCCTTGGCCGCCCGCGCGGCCTCCTCGGCCCGGCGCCGTACGGACACCAGCGCCTCGGAGTTCACCCGCCCGAGCCCGCTCGCCGCGATACGCCGGAAGATGCCGTCCGCGACCAGCGAGCGCGCCTCGACCATGGCGCGGAAGTCGGCGACGCTGAACTGGTGGACGTGGAAGCCGCGGTGCTGGTCGGAGTCGAGCAGTCCCTGTGCGCTGAGGTCGACGAGCGCCTCCCGCACGGGGGTCGCCGACACGCCGTACTGCTCGGCGATGTGCTTGACGGTGAACTCCTCGCCCGGGAGCAAACGCCCTGCCAACACCTCGTCACGCAGTGCGTCCGCGATCTGTTGCCGCAGGGTGTTGCGGGTCACAGCTCCGCTGGCGGGCATTGGTTTTCGTCCCCTCATCCGGCTTCGCACACCTTAAGGCAGGGATGCGCAGGGGCCCTCGCGACCGCCCGGTGCCCGCCGGGCGCTGGCGGCACGGGGGTCCGGGTGGGCGCCGCGGGGCGCGGCGTCCCCTTCCCGTACCGCCGTCATGACGTGGTCGGGCGGCCCGGCGATCACCGGTCCCGCCCGGCGGCGGTGGCAGCGGCCGCCGGCTCCCGGCCGCCGGCCGGCCGCGCGGCGCCGGGGACGAGCGGTGCGCCCGTCCCGTCCGCGCGGCCGGCACCACCGGTCGCCGGGTCCTCCGCCTACCGTGTGTGCTCGTCGGCCACGGCCAGCGCCGCGTCCAGGATCGCCAGCCCCTCCTTCGCCTCCGCCTCGGTGACGGTGCACGGCGGCACCGCGTGCGTACGGTTCATGTTCACGAAGGGCCAGAGCCCGTTCTTCTTGCACGCGGCGGCGAAGGCGGCCATCGGCGCGTTCGCCTCGCCCACGGCGTTGTACGGCACGAGCGGCTCGCGCGTCTCCTTGTCCCGTACGAGGTCGAGCGCCCAGAACACACCGTGGCCGCGCACCTCGCCCACCGACGGGTGCCGGTCGGCCAGTTCGCGCAGACCGGGGCCGAGGACGTTCTCCCCGATGTGCGCCGCGTGCTCGACGATCTTCTCGTCGGCCATCACCCGCAGCGTCGCGACGGCGGCGGCGCAGGCGAGCGGGTGGCCGGAGTAGGTGAGACCGCCGGGGTAGGGGCGGGTGGCGAAGGTGTCGGCGATGGCGGCGGAGATCGCGACGCCGCCGAGCGGTACGTAGCCGGAGTTGACGCCCTTGGCGAACGTCAGCAGGTCGGGCACGACGTCGTAGAGGTCGGCGGCGAACCATTCGCCGGTACGGCCGAAGCCCGCCATGACCTCGTCCAGGATGAAGACGATGCCGTGCCGGTCGCACAGCTCCCGTACGCCGGCGAGATATCCGGGCGGCGGCGTCATGATGCCGGCCGTGCCCGGGATGGTCTCCAGGATGATCGCGGCGACGGTCCCCGGCCCCTCGAAGGCGATGGTCGCCTCCAGGTGTTCGAGGGCGCGCGCGCACTCCTCGGCCTCGGTGGTGGCGTAGAAGGGAGAGCGGTAGAGGAAGGGGGCCCAGAAGTGGACGACCCCGGCGTTGCCGGTGTCGGACGCCCAACGGCGCGGGTCCCCGGTCAGGTTGATCGCCGTGGTGGTGCCGCCGTGGTAGGAGCGGTACGCGGAGAGCACCTTGGGGCGGCCGGTGTGCAGCCGGGCCATCCGTACGGCGTTCTCGACGGCCTCGGCGCCGCCGTTCGTGAAGAAGATCTTGTCAAGGTCACCGGGGGTGCGCTCGGCGATGAGGCGTGCGGCCTCGGAGCGTACGTCGATGGCGAAAGCGGGAGCGAAG
The DNA here is from genome assembly GCF_042716895.1 of Streptomyces sp. NPDC058653. Classification (NCBI taxonomy): domain Bacteria; kingdom Bacillati; phylum Actinomycetota; class Actinomycetes; order Kitasatosporales; family Streptomycetaceae; genus Streptomyces; species Streptomyces sp. NPDC058653. The sequence goes on from NZ_JBHXRM010000011.1 coordinate 112,945, forward strand.
GTGGTGAGTCTGGCCGCCTGCTCCTGGATGGCGGAGACGACGACGGGGTGCTGGTAGCCGATGTTGGTAAAGACGAGACCGCTGGTGAAGTCGAGATAGCGGTTGCCGTCGTAGTCCCAGAAGTACGAGCCGTCGGCGCCGGCGACGGCGAGCGGGTCGATCACCTCCTGCGCGGACCAGGAGTGGAACACGTGCGCACGGTCGGCGGCCTTGACGGCGGCCCCGGCCTTCGGGTCGACATTGCCAACAGGGTTGACGTCGAGGTGAGGGGTCATGCGAACAGCGTAGAGAGCGGCGGGCGGGGGCGGGAGCGAACACGATGTCTGGTGTTGCTGGTGTGACTCGGCAGACTGTCGCCCCGCCCGTACCGCCGCCTCACTGGATTGACAGCACGCTGTCGACATGACAGGCTGCTGTCATATAGCCGAGGAGGCCACCATGACCGGCAGGACCGTTTACCTCGCCGTGTACGACACCCTCGCCGACTGGGAGACCGGCTACGCCACCGCGCACCTCACCCAGCACGGCTTCACCGTGCGCACCGTCGGGCCCACCGCCGACGCCGTCACCACCATGGGCGGGCTGCGCGTCGAGCCCGATGTCGCCCTGGACCAGGTCGGCGAGCCGGGCGACACGGCGGTGTTCATCCTCCCCGGCGCCTCCCTCTGGGACACCGGGGACGACCTGGCGCCGTTCGCCCGCGCCGCCGGGCGCTTCCTGGGGCTGGGCCTCCCCGTCGCCGCGATCTGCGGGGCGACGGCCGGGCTCGCCCGTGAGGGGCTGCTGGACGACCGGGCGCACACCAGCGCCGTCGCCCAGTACCTGGACGCCACCGGATATCAGGGCGGCGGGCACTACCGCGAGGCGGACGCGGTCACGGACGGCAATCTGATCACGGCGGGCCCGACCGAGCCCGTCGCGTTCGCCCGCGAGATCTTCGCGCTGCTGGGTGTGTACGAGGGCGAGAAACTGGACGCCTGGTACCGGCTGTTCAAGAACTCGGACCCGAGCGCGTACGAGATCCTCCACTCATGAGCCGGGCGGAGCCCGAGCCGGCCGCGGGGACCGGCTCCCCGGAGCTGCTGAGCAGGACCGCGCTCGGCGTCTTCCGGCTGAACGGCCAATTCCTCTCCGTGGCGGAGGAGTTGGCCGCCCCGGCGGGTCTGACGGCGGCCTGGTGGCAGGTCCTCGGAGCCGTACTGCCCGCGCCGCTGCCCGTCTCCGGGATCGCCCGCGAGATGGGCATCACCCGGCAGAGCGTGCAGCGGATCGCGGATCTGCTGGTCGAGCGCGGACTCGCGGCGTACGAGCCGAACCCCGCCCACCGGCGGGCGAAGCTGCTCGCCCCGACCGAGGAGGGACGGGCGGCGATCCACGAGATCACCCCCGGTCACGCGGCCCTCGCCCGGCGGCTCACGGACGAACTGGGCGCGGAGGGCTTCGCCGAGACCGTACGGGTGCTGGAGCGGCTGTCCCGGGCGATGGACGCGCTGGGCTCACGGCCGGGGTGAGCGGCCCGGCTCCCCCGGGGGGCCGGGAACCGGACGGGCCCGTACGTCAGTCTTCCTGCGTACGGGCCCGTTCCGGTCCGTGCGCCGTGGGGCCGCCTCTCGCTCCGATCGACGGGTGACCGCGGGTCCGCCACCGACCGCGCGAGGCGGCGAACCCGGCACTATCCTCGGCGCGTTGGGCTTGTGCATCTTCTTGTGCATCGCTTGTGCATCGTTGGGGGAGGGCCGTACGGCCATGGAGAAGCTGGCTGCAGGAGATCCACAGCGCATCGGCGCGTACCGGTTGCTGGCCCGCCTCGGTGCCGGGGGCATGGGGCAGGTCTATCTGGCGCGCTCGGACCGGGGCCGTACGGTCGCGGTCAAGCTCGTACGCAGGGAACTCGCCGAACAGGACGAGTTCCGCGACAGGTTCCGGCTGGAGGTCGCCGCGGCCCGGCGGGTCGGCGGCGCCTGGACCGCGCCGGTCCTCGACGCGAACACGGAGGCGCCGGTGCCGTGGGTCGCCACGGGGTACGTCGCCGGGCCCGCGCTCCAGGACATCGTGTCGGGTCCGCACGGGCCGCTGCCCGCGCGCTCGGTCCGGATACTCGGCTCCGGTCTCGCCCACGCCCTCCAGGACATCCACAGCGCCGGCCTGATCCACCGCGATCTGAAGCCGTCCAACGTCCTCGTCACCATCGAGGGCCCGAAGGTCATCGACTTCGGGATCGCCCGCGCGCTGGAGTCGGTCACCGACGCCGGGCTGACGCGGACCGGGGGGCTTGTCGGGTCGCCCGGCTTCATGGCGCCGGAGCAGGTGCGCGGCACGGCGGTCACGCCCGCGTGCGACGTGTTCTGCCTGGGCTCGGTGCTGATGTACGCGGCGACGGGGCGGCTCCCGTTCGGCACCGCGGACACCGCCGTGCACGTGCTGATGTTCCGCATCGCGCAGGAGGACCCGGACCTGTCCGAACTCCCGGAGGGGCTGCGGGAGTTGGTGGGCGACTGCCTGAAGAAGGACCCGGCGGAGCGGCCGACCCCGGCGCAGATCCTGGCCCGGGTCGGCGAACCGGACGAGGACGAGCCCTGGCTGCCGGGCCCGCTCCTCGCCCAACTGGGCACGGACGCGGTGCACTTGCTGGACCACGAGGAGCCCGGGTCCCGTACGGAACTGGCGTTCTCGAAGCCGGCGGGCCCACCGGAGAGCCCCTCGGAGCCCCCCGGTGCGGAGCCGCCGCCCGGACCGCCCCCGCCCGGGGGCCCCGGCACGGGCGGCGGGAGCGCGGTGCACGGGATGGCCACGATGGTCAGCACGCCGTCCCCCGAGGGTCCGCCCCCGCAGCCGGCACCGGGCCCGTACCAGACACCGCCGCCCCCGCCCCAGCAGTACGGCTACCCCCAGCCCCAACCACCGCAGCAGTCCCAGCAGTACGGCTATCCCCAGCCCGGCCAGCCCCCTCTCCCCCCGTGGGGCGCCACACCCCCCTACGGCCCGGCGCCCGCCGGCTACGGCCACCCCTCGCCGTACGGTCCCACTCCCGCCTACGGCCCGGCGCCCGTCCCCCGGCCCGAGCCCCCGCGCCGGGGCGGTCGCGGCACGGTCGCGCTCATCGCCGTCGCGGTGATCGTCGCGCTGGCGGCGGGCGGCTCGGTGTATGCGTTCATGGACAGCGGCAGCGAGAAGAACGAGCCGTCGAACAACCAGGCGGGGGGCTCGGCCGACGACAGGGCCTCGGCGGACGACACCACCCCGTCCGACGACGCGCCTCCCACCAGCCAGTCCCCCTCCTCCTCGCCCTCCGAGGACGCCGGCCCCGGGGACGTACCCAAGAAGTACCTCGGCGCCTGGTCCGGCACGATCGACGGCGCCACGGGGCGCAACACCCGCGAACTCTCCATCCGGCAGGGCAAGGTGGGCGACACCGTGCTCGTACTGACGGCGGAGGGACCGACCGACACCGGCGGCACCTACCACTGCGTCTTCGAGGCACCGCTCGGCGAGGCCCCGCCCAGTGGCCCCCTGAAGATCGGCCCGTCCACGGTCACGACCGGCCGCCCGATGTCCTCCTGCACCCCGGGCGCGTCGACAGAACTGACGATCCTCCCGGACGGCCGCCTCCGCCGCGTGACCACGGCGAACGGCGAATCGGTGACCTACACGAAGGCCGGCTGACCGCCCCTCGACGGCCCACCGCTCCCGCCTGCCGGCACATTTACCTATAGGGTTTAGGTAAGTGCATAATCGACTTAGGCACGCGAGCAGAGGGCAGACGAGGAGACGCATGTCGCCACGCGCAGGACTGAGTACCGAACGTCTGGTCACGGCCGGGGCCGAGTTGGCCGATGAGGTCGGATTCGAGCAGGTGACCGTCTCGGCGCTCGCCCGGCAGTTCGATGTCAAGGTCGCGAGTCTGTACTCGCACGTGAAGAGCTCCCAGGACCTCAAGACCAGGATCGCGCTGCTCTCGCTGGAGGAGATGGCCGACCGGCTCGCCACGGCTCTCGCCGGGCGCGCGGGCAAGGACGCCCTCGCCGCCTTCGCGAACGTCTACCGCGACTACGCCCGCGAGCATCCCGGCCGGTACACCGCGGCCCGGCTGACGCTGGACGCGGAGACGGCCGCCGCCAGCGCCGGGCCCCGGCATGCCCGGATGACACGCGCGATCCTGCGCGGGTACGACCTGACGGAGCCGGACCAGACACACGCCGTACGGCTCCTGGGCAGCGTCTTCCACGGCTACATCAGCCTGGAGACGGCCGGCGGCTTCAGCCACAGCGCGCCCGACACACGCGAGACATGGGTGTGGATCGTGGACCGCCTCGACGCGCTGCTCCGCACCTGGACCGCGCCGGCCCCCGACCGCGCGCCCCGATCGAGAGAGTGAGCCCGACCATGAACACCCCGCACGACGGCTGGACCACCACCCCCCTCACCGCCGGCATCCTGCGGGGCGCCGTCGATCTGGAGCACACCGCGCACGGCGTCCTGCCGCACCGTCTGCCCGCCTGGGCCCGCGCCCAGAGCGCCGGCACGGACCTGGCCATGGTGGAGAACCAGCCCTCCGGCGTCCGGCTCGCCTTCCGCACCCGGGCCACCGCCGTGGAACTGGACGCGCTGCCCACCAAGCGGGTCTACGTGGGCGCCCCGCCCCGCCCCGACGGTGTGTACGACCTGCTCGTCGACGGCCGCCCGGCGGGCCGGGCCACGGTGCCGGGCGGCAACACCCTGACCGTCGACATGACGGCGGGGACCACCGAGCAGAAGCCGGGCCCGCCCGGCACCGTCCGCTTCGACGGCCTGCCCGACGGTGAGAAGGACGTCGAGATCTGGCTCCCGCACAACGAGACCACCGAGCTCCTCGCCCTGCGCACGGACGCGCCCGTCGAGCCCGTGCCGGACTCGGGCCGCCCGGTGTGGCTGCACCACGGCAGCTCGATCAGCCACGGCTCCGACGCGGCGAGCCCCACCACGACCTGGCCCGCGGTCGCCGCCCGGTCCGGCGGTGTGGACCTGATCAATCTGGGCTTCGGCGGCAACGCCCTGCTCGACCCCTTCACCGCCCGTACGATGCGGGACACCCCGGCCGATCTGATCAGCCTCAAGATCGGCATCAATCTGGTCAACGCCGATCTGATGCGGCTGCGCGCCTTCGCTCCCGCCGTCCACGGCTTCCTCGACACCATTCGCGAGGGCCACCCCACGGCACCGCTGCTGGTCGTCTCGCCGACCTACTGCCGTATCCACGAGGACACCCCGGGCCCCGCCGCCCCGGACTTCTCCGCGATGAGCGACGGGCAGCTGAGGTTCCTGGCGACGGGCGACCCCGCGGAGCGCGCGAGCGGGAAGCTGACGCTGAACGTCATCCGGGACGAGCTGGCCCGGATCGTACGGCAGCGCGCCGCCGACGATCCGAACCTGCGCCTCCTGGACGGCCGGGAGCTGTACGGCGAGGCGGACTACGCCGAGACGCCCCTCCCGGACGAGCTGCACCCGGACGCCGCGACCCACCGCCTCATCGGCGAACGCTTCGCCCGGCTGGCCTTCACACCGGCTGTGCTGAACCCGGCGCGCTGAGGCGCCGACCCCGGGACCCGGCCCCCCGGGACCCGGGACCCGGCGCCGGACGTCGGCCTTGAGGCCTCGGCCGACGGGGCGGCTCAGCTCAGCTGCCCCGTCGGCATCAGCGTCAGCTGCTGGAAGTTCACCCGCGCCGGCAGCCCCGCCAGATACCCGACCGCGCCCGCCACATCCTCCGGCGTGAGCCACTCCAGCGAGTCGCGGACCCCGTCCAGCCACTCCAGCGCGCCATCGTCCGTGACATGGGTCTGTAGCTCGGTCTTGACCAGCCCCGGCTCCAGCGTCGACACGCGTACGTTCTTCGGCCCCAGCTCCACCCGCAGATTGCGGGACATGTGGGTGACGTACGCCTTGGTGCCCGTGTAGACGGCGAAGTTGGTGTAGATGTTCTGCGCGCCGATCGACGACGTGTTGATGAGGTCGGCGACGCCCTTCTCGGCGGCGGCCCGCACCAACTGCGGCACGAACGCGCCGATGACATACATCAGCCCACTGACGTTGACGTCTATCTGCCGCTGCCACAGCTCCGTGGTCCGCTCCTCGATCGGCGCGGGCAGCATCACCCCGGCGTTGTTGAACAGCAGGTCGGCGCCGCCGAGTTCGGCCTCGACCCGGTCGGCGGCGGCCTGTACGGCGTCGGGGTCGCTCACATCGGCGGCGACGGCGATCGCGGTGCCGGCGTTCTTCCCGATCCGGGCGACGAGGTCCGTCAGCCGGTCCGCCCGCCGGGCGAGAACGGCGACCGACGCGCCCAGTTCGGCCAGGTGCTCGGCGGTCGCGGCGCCGATGCCGCTGGAGCCGCCGGTGACGACGGCGACGCGTCCGGCCAGGGGCTTGGTGTTCGTGGACATGGCTGTGCCTTTCCGGAAGAAGGGAGAGGGCCGGCCGGCTCGTCCGCTCCGGCCCTTCTCCAGAACACCACCGCGATCGCCCGCCTCGGCCGCCGTAACAGGCCCTGCCCAGGCAGGTACCGGCAGGACCCCCCACACCCCGCCCGCCACCCCGGCGAGCACCGACACTGGAGACATGGACCGCAGGACACGCACCACCCGGGGCACCGAACTGGCCGACTTCCTCCGCTCGCGCCGCGCCCGCATCACGCCCGACGAGGCCGGCCTCCCCACCGACGGCCGTACGCGCCGCGTGCCCGGCCTGCGCCGTGACGAGACCGCCCGCCTCGCCGGGGTCAGCACCGAGTACTACACCCGCCTCGAACAGGGCCGGGCCACCAACCCCTCCCCCGAGGTCGTCGACGCCCTGGCCCGCGCGCTGCGCCTGAGCACCGACGAGCGCGAACACCTCACCGACCTCGTCGCCCGGCCCACCCCCGCCCGCCACACACCCGTGGCCCCGCAGCGGGTCCGCCCCGGCCTGCATCTGATGCTCCAGACGCTCGACCACGTACCGGCCTTCGTCCTCGGCCGCCGTACTGACGTCCTGGCCTCCAACCGGCTGGCCCGCGCGGTCGTCACCGACTTCGACGCGATGCCCGCCACGCGCCGTAACATCGCCCGCTACTACCTCCTGGACCCGGACGCCCGCGAACGCGTCGGCAACTGGGAGCAGATGGCCTCCGAGACGGTGGCCATGCTCCGCCTCGAAGCGGGCCGCTTCCCGAAGGACCGCCAGCTCGCCGACCTCGTGGGCGAACTGACGCTGCGCTGCCGGGAGTTCACCGGCTGGTGGAACGACCACCGCGTCCTGCGCCGTACGCACGGCGCCAAGCACTACCGCCACCCGCTCGTCGGCGATCTGCACTTCAGTTACGAGGCGCTCCAGCCGCCCGGCGACACGGACAAGACCCTGTGCGTCTACAACGTCGAGCCCGGCTCCCCCTCCGCCGAGGCGCTCCGTCTCCTCGACAGCTGGACGGCACCGCAGCACGCGGACCCGGTCCCGGACACCTCCAGCCCCTGACCTCCGGGGCCTCCGGGCCCCCTGCCAAGGCGCATCCTCGGGCCCCCGACCCGGGCGCCCGCCCCCCATACCCGATGCCCGGCACCCATCGGCGGCGCACACGGCGCAGGGGGCGCAAGACGGCGCACACGGCGTATACGCCGCACGCCGTTCGGGTCGGGCTTCGGGACCATCCGGGTGTGCGACCGGTCGCGCCTCAGGGGGCGGACGCCGGGCCTATCGATGATCAGGTGCGGTCCCGCGAGGACGGGTCCGCACCATCACGAGAGGACTTTCCATGCGCCCTAGTCGCGCTCTCCTGACCGCCGCCCTCACCGCCGGTCTCGCAATCACCCCCCTGGCCGCCGCCGCCGCGCCCGTCCAGGAGAACCCGTCCGTTCTGAGCTGGGGCGCCGGCCGTACCGGCCAGCTCGGCAACGGCGCCATGAAGGACAGCTCCACGCCGGTCCCCGTCACCTCCCTCGTCCGCGGCGACGTCGAGCGCATCTCGGCCGGCGGCACCTCGTCGTCCGACTCCTTCGCGCTCGCCCTCACCGACGAGTCCGTCAAGGCCTGGGGCCACAACGGCTCCGGTCAGCTCGGCAACGGCGGCCGCACCAACCGCAACGTCCCGACCGCCGTGTCGCGCCTGACGGACATCAAGGACATCGCCGCGGGCGGCGAGCACGCTCTCGCGGTGGACGGCAACGGCCGCGTGTTCTCGTGGGGTGACAACAACTACGGCCAGCTCGGCAACAACCGTACGGGCGACATGCGCGCCGTCCCGGACGCGATCAAGGGCATGCCCAAGGTCAAGCAGGTCTCCGCGGGCTGCGACTTCAGCCTCGCGCTGACCGAGAACGGCGACGTGTACGCCTGGGGCCGCGGCGTCTACGGCCAGCTCGGCAGCGGCAACCGCGCCACCAGCTCCGTACCGCGCCAGATCAAGGGCCTGCGGAACGTCTCCGAGATCGACGCCGGCTGTCACCACGCGCTCGCGCTGACCGCCGACAAGACGGTCAAGTCGTGGGGCAACAACGCGTCCGGCCAGCTGGGCGACTCCTCCACGAAGAGCAGCGTCCTGCCGGTCGAGGTCGACTGGATCCGGGACGTCACGGACATCGAGGCCGGCGCCAACCACAACTACGCCATGACCGACGACGGCAAGGTCTGGGGCTGGGGCAACAACCAGAACAACCAGCTCCTGGAGGCCGACCCGGCCGCCAAGGACAACCGCCGGTTCACCAACCGCACCGCGCCCATCGACATCCCGCGCCTCGAAGGCGCCCAGCAGGTCGCGGCCGGTGCCCAGCACGGCATCGCCGTCTTCGGCGAGGACGTCTTCGCCTGGGGCCACAACACCGAGGGCCAGCTCGGCAACAGCAGCACCACGTCCAGCATGCAGTCGGTCCACACGCTGAACACCAACCCGGCCGTCCAGCACGTCGCCGCCTCCCTCGGCGGGAACACGAGCTACGCGTACTGATCCCCCTGATCCACCGGGACCAGGCATGACTCCGGCCCTGTGCGGTGACCGTGAAGGTCACCGCACAGGGCCGTACGTACGTTTCCAACCGGTCAGGGAACCTGCTTCACCTCGATGACCTTGTACTCCTTGCCACCGATGACCTTGACCGACTCGCCCGTCTTCACGAACTTGCCGCCGCGCGGGATGAGGACCTCCGACTCCGCGCCCTCGTAGCGGGACAGGGGGTCGATGTTGCGCCCGTTGTCCGTGGTGATCTCCATGATCACGTTCTCGCCCTCCCGGCCGTTGGCCTTCGCGTTCTGCGCGGCGCGGTCGGCCTTCGCCGGGTCGGTGGACGTACTGAGGTACTCGGGCATCTCGATCTCTTCACCGTTGGCGTACCTCTCCAGCATCTCGTCCGTCATGAACGTGCCCCGGTGGAACGTCCCGCTGACGGGCGGCAGATGCTCCAGCGCCTTGTCCATCTTCTCGATGAACTTCGGGACGGAGTTCTTACGGCTGCCGGGGATGCCCTGACCGCGCAGGTACTTGTTCGCGTCCTCGGCCCAGGAGCCGGTGTAGTCGGCGACGATGAGCGCGTCCTCCGCGGTGAAGTCCTTTGTCAGCGGGTTCTTCTTGGCGATCTCCTCGACCTTCTCGGACCACGTCTTCCTGTCGTACTCGCTGTACTTCGGAACGTCGTCCAGGGCGGTCATCGGGTTCTTGACCGGGCAGCCCTTGAGGTGCGGGGGCTTCGGCTTCGTCGGCGGCTTGTCCTTCGGGTCGTCCTTGACCGGCGGAGGAGGCGGGTCGCTGAGGCCGAGGGCGTTGCTGATCTGGTTCTCGATGTCCTGGTACGTGTCGACACCGGCCATGGCACCCGCGGAGAGCGACATCGCCATCTCGGCGGCGGAGTTGTCCCCGGGGGCCGCGAGGAGTACGGAGCCGCTGCCGCCGGCCCGGAAGACGACGGGGTTACGCGTACCTGCCGAGGCGAGCGTGTAGCGCCCGTCGCCCGCGGCGCCGGTGGTCACCGGTCCGAAGTAGGCGACGTTGGTGTTCTCGCAGTCGTCCTTCTTGTCGTCCTGGTCGTCCTTGTCCTTGTCGTCCTCGTCGTTGTCGTCCTTGTCCTTGTCCTTGTCGTCCTCGTCCTTGGTGTCGTCCTTGTCCTTGTCCTTGTCGTCGTCCGGCTTGGGCCTCTCGGTGCAGTACTGGGTCATGCCCCAGGGAGCCATGACCGGATTGCAGACGGTCTCGACCTCTTCTTCGCCGTCGTCATCGCCGTCGTTGTCGTTCTCCGAGCCGCCGTCGGAACCACCGTCGGAGCCACCGCCGCTGGAACCGCCACCGTCCGAGCCACCGCCGTCCGAACCGCCGCCATCGGAGCCACCGCCGTCCGAACCGCCACCGTCCGAACCACCGCCGTCGGAACCACCGCCGTCGGAGCCACCGCCGCTGGAACCACCGCCGTCGGAGCCACCGCCGTCCGAACCGCCTGTGCCTGTCTCGGTGCAGTGCTGGGTTATGCCCCAGGGGGCCATGACCGGATTGCACTCGACGCCGTCGTCGTCCTCGCCGCCCGAACCACCGTCGGAGCCACCCCCGCTGGAGCCACCGCCGTCGGAGCCACCGCCGTCCGAACCGCCGCCGTCGGAACCACCACCGTCAGACCCGCCACCGTCGGAACCCCCGCCGTCAGAGCCTCCACCATCGGAACCACCACCGTCAGACCCGCCACCGTCGGAGCCGCCGTTGTCCGAACCACCGTTGTCCGAACCACCGTTGTCCGAACCACCGTTGTCGGAACCACCGTCGGAACCCCCGCCGTCAGAGCCTCCACCATCGGAACCGCCGCCATCAGACCCACCGCCGTCGGAGCCGCCGTTGTCCGAACCACCGTTGTCGGACCCGCCATCGGACCCACCACCGTCCGACCCACCGCCGTCGGAACCACCGTTATCCGAACCACCGTTGTCGGAACCGCCGTCGGACCCACCACCGTCAGAGCCACCGCCGTCTGACCCACCACCATCAGAACCACCGTTGTCCGACCCGCCGTCCGAACCGCCGCCATCAGAGCCACCGCCGTCCGAACCGCCACCGTCCGAACCACCGTTGTCCGACCCGCCACCGTCCGAACCACCGTTGTCCGACCCGCCGTCCGAACCGCCGCCATCGGAACCGCCGTCGTCCCCGCCGCCGCCGTTGTCCCCGCCACCGTCGGACTCACCACCGTCGGAGTCCCCACCGTCGGAGTCGCCGCCACCGCCGTTGTCACCCCCGCCGTCGGACTCGCCTCCGCCCGACTCCCCGCCGCCCCCGGCAACCGAGTCGCTCTCGCACTCACCGCCGAGGATGTTGCAGACCGCGGTCTGGAGACCGTTCGCGATCTGGGGTCCCACGCCCGTGAGAACAAGCGCGCCGATGATCAGAGCGACCACGCCGACCATGCCCGCGTACTCGACCGTCGACTGACCGCGGTTCCGCCGCCACCCGATCATGTGCGGAATCGACGGGACCGCGCGGCGCAGCCGCTCGCTCGTCCAACGCGGCCTCACGGCCCGCTGCTCCGCCGGCAGTTCGAACCACGTCCGGCTCGCACCCACACTCACCAGCCCCAACAGGAGCCCCGGCAGCAGCAGTTGGCTGACCCCGCGCGCCGAACCGCCGTACAGATTCACGACGCTGCCGACCAGCAGCCATGCCTGGAGACCGATCAACGCCAGCCAGACGACCTTCCCACCGGTCCAGAGACGCCGCGCCAGGATTACGGCGGCGACGCCCGGCGCCGTCGCGTAGAGCGCGGCAAGGGTGAGGGCTGGCGTGATGTGGCTGCCGAGCTCCAGCAGGGAGCTGAGTACGCCGAAGGCACCCAGCACCGTGAGCGCGAACATCAGGTACAGCAGGATGCGCGTCGCGGCGAGCGATCTCGGCAGCTCCCAGCGGCGCTGGGGCATCCCGACCTCGATCGCCAGGCCCTGTGAGTCCAACAACGGAAACCCCTCCGCCAATCTGCTGAAGATCCGGCCCAGGTGTCCACCCGCGGCGCGTCCCTCGGAACGCTACGGAGGGGCGAGACCCAATCCGAAGGGTCCACGGACCCACCGCGGGCCCAACCGGAACAGGGGCCACCGGGCCGTGGAATCCACCGCCCCGGTGGTGGTCATGGGCCCAGCCAGGAGGCCCACGACGCGTCGCGCCGGGCTTCAGCAGGTCTCGCCCATCCCGAACGACATCGGGTGACCGAACAGCGCGGCTGCCGCGTTCCGCAGGATCGCCGGATGGACGAAGCGCTCGGGGTGCGAAGGGGGGCAGTACCAGAACAGCGGCCAGGTCTCACCACCGAGCGCCGGCACCGGTACGTAACTCACGGTCCCGCTCACGGAATTGAACCGGGTCACCCCGGGCGCCCAGACTCGGTTCGCGGTGCTTCCGGGCGGGAGATAGAAATACACCGCCCGCAGCCCGTTCGATTCCGTCGCGATCGGACCGGGATCACCTGCCGTGATCGAGTCCATCATGTCCGCGAGCCGGCGCCCTTCGTCCCCGTCGACGCGTACGGCGTCGAACAGCACCCCCGCTTTTCGGAGCTGGAATCCCGTCTTGGGGAGCCAGTGCTGCGTTGAACGCTCATTCTCTGTATTCACGCGGACATTCTGCGTAATCACCGCTAGCGTTTTCCATGGCGGCACGGGAGCCGTCGGACAGGGGTTGACCTGCGACAACTCCCGTTACGTGAGGTCGAATTCCGGCGAGATCAGTTGTGACCGGTTGAGTCCGGTCGAGTCGAAATGGTGGTCGCAATGGCGCGAGCGGAGAACAAGGTAACGGCCGGCCCGGCAACGCGATTGGTGGCGGACATCGCCCGCGCGATGCGGTTGGCGAAGGGAATGACGCAGGAACAGGTGGGCACGGAATCCGGCTTCTCGGCGGCGGCCGTGAGCGCGATGGAGACCTGCGCGCAGCCGGCGAGCGACGAGATGCTGGTGGCCCTGGGGCGGGTGCTGGGCGACGACATCGTCTTCGAGCGGGCGCGGGAGTACGTACGACTGGACAAGTACCCCGAGCAGTTCAAGAACTACGTGCTGCTGGAGCAGAAGGCGGTGGGCCTCTGTCTGTACGCGACGCTGGTGGTCCATGGCCTGTTCCAGACGGAGGCGTACGCACGGGCGTTGATCGGTGGCGGATACCCGCCGTTGCCCGACCATCGGGTGGAGGAACTGGTCGAAGTGCGGATGGCGCGGAAGGCACTGTTCGACCGGGAGCCGATGGCGCTGATCGAGCTGATCGTGGAGGAGTCGGTACTGCGTCGGACAATCGGCGACGAGGAGGTCATGCGCGGCCAGCTTTCGTACTTGGCGGAGTGCGCGAAGCGCCGTAACGTAACGCTGCAAGTGCTCCCGCTTGATTGCGGCTTGGGCGGCGAATACGCAGGCGCCCGAGGCGGGATGACACTGGTCGAGACCCCGGAGCACGACCGTCTGGTCTATCTGGAACCGCAGGACGAGAGCCTGCTGATCTCCGACCCCGCAAAGGTGAGCACCTACACCCAGCGTTATGCGAAGATCCGATCACAGGCCCTGGGGCCGCGCGAATCACTGGGCCTCATCGAACGGTTGGCGGGAGAACAGGAATGACCAGCACCCTGCGGTGGTTCAAGTCCAGCTACAGCGACAGCGGTGGCGGCAACTGCGTCGAGATCGCCTTCGACTGGCACAAGTCCAGCTACAGCAGCGACAGCGGCGGCGAGTGCGTCGAGGTGGCCACCTGCCCCCACGCCGTCCACGTCCGCGACTCGAAGGTCATCGAAGGCCCCACCTTCGCCGTGGCCCCGACCGCCTGGGCGACGTTCCTCACCTGGGCCGAGTAACCACCGACGACCTGGCGGCCGGGCGCGCCCACGCCCGACCGCCGTTTCGTCGTCGGTTCGTTCGCTCAGTCCAGGTCCACGCACAGGACAAGCAGGCACAGACCGGCATCGTCCGTCGGTTCCTCGGTGGTGGGAGGCGGGTTCTCCGGGGTCGGTTCCGTCGGCTTGTTCGGCTGCTGGCTCGGGGTTTCGGCCGTGGGCGGCGGGGAGTCCGGCGTCTCCGGCGAGGCGGACGACTCCGGCTGCGTCTGGGTGTCCCCGGAGGAACGCGACTCCTCCCCGTCCGACGTCTGCGGTGAGCTCTCGCGCTTCGCGGGCGCGTCCACCGGCGTGATCGCGGTCGCGCTGCCCGGCGCGTTGGCGTCCTTCGCGTCCTTGGAGTCCTTGGACGCGCGGCCCGTTCCGCGCTCCGCGTGCTTCGGGTCGTGCGTGCGCTGCCGCTCGGCCTCCGGCTCCGAGCCGGCGTCGACGGAGCCGCCCGAGGACGTCGACGGGGCCGTCACCGGTTCCGGCGTCGTGGACGCCTGGGCCTGGCTGGCGGAGGGCCGGGACGACGGCATGAACGCGAGGGTCAGACCACCGCCGACGAGGGCGACCGTCGACGCCACGACCGCCCGGCGCCGCTGCTTCTTCCAGTCCGCCAGCCGGCGCCGGCGCGCCGCGCGGCCGGTCGCCGAGCGGGTCGCGGGACCTACCGGCGCGTCGGCGGGCACGGCGACGTCCCCGCCCGGGTCGGAGAAGCCGGGGAACGCGTCGAACTCCCGCGTGTGCGAGATCTCGGACACCGCGGCGACGGTAGCCGGAGCGAGCTGGAGTTGTGAGCCGGTGGGTGCGATGTCGGGGGCGTAGGCACCACAACCGGGGCAGACGAAAACCCCGTTGAGCGTCCGACGGCACGTAGAGCAGTAGTCCATCCGCGATCTTTCTGTGCTGACTGTGCCGCCTGGAAGCCGACGACCTGTCTCAATTTCGCACTCAGGATCGAGCGCGCAACAACCTAACGGTTCCTGCGGGAGACCGTGCGAACCCCATGTGGCGCTCCTGCGAAGATCGCGAAACCGTGCACGGCCGACGGTCACCGCCCGCGCCTCGAAATGTGGTGTTCCGGCCGTCCGGCCACCTACACCTTCGTGAACTTCTCCAGCCCTCGTTGAACGGCAAATGCCATGCGGGGAACGGCTGGTGAACATCCGTCACCAAACCTCTGCGCTGTACTCCCGTCCGCCGAATCCCCACCTACCGTCACCTCACGGGGTCGGAGAGTGCCGGGGGGCAGCAGATCATGGAGTGGTTCAGCGGAGAGAACGTATTTGCGATCCTGGCCATGGTGCTGGGTGTTCTGACGTCTGCGGGGCAGGTCTGGTACGAGCGCCGGGCGCCGAGCAGCAAGCGGATCGGCTACCGCGTCCAGATGGACACGGCCATCGGCCACGACGCTCCCACCGGTGAGTCGAACGTACGGCTCGGGCTCTTCGACGACGATCCCGACATGGCCGACGCGACGCTCGTACTGCTGCGTCTGGAGAACGACGGCTCGCAGCCCATCACGCCGGAGGACTACACGTCGCCCAACACCCACGGTCTGACCGTCAGGTTCGCGCACCGCAGGATCAAGGCCGTGGCTGTCACCGTGCCGTCGGACGACGCCGATCTGATGGAGAACTTCACCCGCCTCAGGGGCTTCCACGAGTCGGGCGACCGGCTCACCGTTCCGAAGATCCACCTCAACAAGGGCAAGCACTTCAAGCTGCTCGTGCTGCTGACCGGCGGCAAGGTGGGCGACGAGGTCACGGTCAGCGGCGGGATCTCCGGCGGGAAGGTGGCCGTCAACCGGGCCGTCACGCTCGACGAGGCCCCGCCCAAGTTCAGCCGTCCGGCCCGCCTCATCACGGTGCTGCTGACGGCCTGCCTGATCGCGCTCTCCACGATCGTCATCGTGCGCGGCGACGGTCACTCCGGCCCGATGGGCTGCGAGAAGGGCACGCTGACCGTCACCGGATCGACGGCGTTCGCGCCCGTGGCCGAGAAGTTGGCGACGGCGTACGAGAAGGACTGCCCGGGCTCGACCATCGAGGTGGACGCCAACGGCAGCGCCGCCGGGGTGCGCGAACTGGACACCGGCGCCTCGAAGGCTGTCCTGACCCTCTCCGACGGGGAGAAGGCCGTGGGGTTCCCGGAACTGGAGGAACACCGCGTCGCGGTCTCCGTGTTCACGCTGGTGGTCCACGACGACGTGCCGTTCAAGGGGCTCAGGACCGCACAGGTGAAGGACATCTACAGCGGCAAGGTGAAGAACTGGAACCAGGTCGAGGGCCCCGACGGCAAGCGCGGACCGGACCTGCCGATCAAGCTCATCAGCCGCTCGGACGGCTCGGGCACCCGCGGCATCTTCGAGCGCAAGATCCTCTTGGGCGACGAGGAGCGGCAGGAGGTCCATACCGTCAACGACTGCCGTCAGAAGGTCGACCCGGCGCAGCGGACGTTCCGCTGCGAACTCGACTCCACGCAGCAGGTGCTCGACACGGTGAAGGATGTCGAGGGCGCGATCGGCTACAGCGAGCTGCGCTCCAGCACGGGTGTGGACGGTCTGCACCATCTCTCGCTGGACGAGCAGGCGCCCTCGGTGGACGACATCGAGAAGAGCGACTATCCGTTCCGGGAGATCGAGTACGGCTACACCTACGGCCAGCCGGAGCCCGAGACCCTGGCGTCCAGCTTCCTCAACTACATGATCCGCACGGGCGGAACGGACGTGGTCCGCGCAGAGGGCCACATGCCGTGCAGCAAGCCGGAGGCCGTGAAGATCTGCGCGGAGGGCTAGGGGGTCCCTCGTGAAAGTCCCGTCGGCATGACTTCGCCCCGGCAGCCGTCCGGCGGCCGGGGCGGGGTCGCGACGCGATGCGGGTGCTACAGGAACGAGTTGATCTGGATCGTCTCCGTGCGGCCCGGGCCCACGCCGATCGCCGAGATCGGGGCTCCCGACATCTCCTCCAGCGCCTTCACATAAGCCTGCGCGTTCTTCGGGAGGTCGTCGAAGGTCTTCGCCCTGCTGATGTCCTCCGTCCAGCCGGGCAGGTACTCGTAGACCGGGGTGGCGTGGTGGAAGTCGCTCTGGCTGTACGGGAGTTCCTCGACGCGCCTGCCGTCGATCTCGTACGCCACGCACACCGGGATGCGCTCCCAGCCGGTCAGCACGTCCAGCTTGGTGAGGAAGAAGTCCGTCAGGCCGTTGACCCGGGTCGCGTAGCGGGCGATCACCGCGTCGAACCAGCCGCAGCGGCGGTCGCGGCCCGTCGTCACGCCGCGCTCGCCGCCGATGCGGCGCAGCGCCTCGCCGTCCTCGTCGAGCAGTTCCGTCGGGAAGGGGCCCGCGCCGACGCGGGTGGTGTAGGCCTTGAGGATGCCGATGACCCGGCTGATCTTCGTGGGGCCGACGCCGGAGCCCGTACAGGCGCCGCCCGCCGTCGGGTTGGACGAGGTCACGAAGGGATACGTGCCGTGGTCGACGTCCAGGAGGGTGCCCTGGCCGCCCTCGAAGAGGACGACCTTTCCGGCGTCGATCGCGTCGTTGAGGACGAGCGTCGTGTCACTGACGTAGGGGCGCAGCTTGTCCGCGTAGCCGAGCAGCTCCTCGACGATCTTGCCGGCCTCTATGGCGCGCCGGTTGTAGAGCTTGGCGAGGATCTGGTTCTTGAAGTCGAGGGCCGCGTCGACCTTCTGGGTCAGGATCGACTCGTCGTACAGGTCCTGGACTCGGATACCGACCCGGTTGATCTTGTCGGCGTACGTCGGCCCGATGCCACGGCCCGTCGTGCCGATCTTCCGGGAGCCGAGGAACCGTTCCGTCACCTTGTCCATGGTGGTGTGGTACGACGTGATCAGATGGGCGTTCCCGCTGATCAGCAGTTTCGACGTGTCGACGCCGCGGTCGTTGAGCCCACTCAGCTCGGAGAGCAGGACGGCCGGGTCGATGACAACGCCGTTGCCGATCACCGGCGTGCAGTCAGGCGAGAGGATTCCGGAAGGGAGGAGATGCAGCGCGTATTTCTGGTCGCCTACGACGACGGTGTGGCCGGCGTTGTTGCCGCCCTGGTAACGCACCACATAGTCCACGGATCCACCGAGCAGGTCGGTGGCCTTTCCCTTGCCTTCGTCACCCCACTGAGCACCGAGCAGCACAAGTGCGGGCACAGGCGTACACCCCTTCCGGGCGGGGCATGTCCAAGGCCAGGGGACGCACATACGTAGGACGCACGCGTGACAGATCGCACGACGCTGTACGACGCAGCCTGAGCCGTCGGACCGGTTGCCCCGGAATAGACCAAGCCCCTGGCGCAATAGCGCAAGGGGCTCTTGCACAAAGATGCTACCCGAGGAAGGACCGAGGTGTCGGCTCCAGAGCCCGCCGAGAACGGTGCCCAGCAGCTTCTGGTGGTCATCGACCCGGTCGCGCGCCGGACCGACGGCGAATCAGTGCGTATCGCGAAAGACGTGTTGAGCGCGGGTGCGACGGCGAAGATCTGTCTGCCCGACGGCCCCGCGGAGTTCGCGCGGGTGCTGGCCCGCAGAGGCTCACGGCGGCCGGTGGTGGTCGGCGACGACCGCGCGCTGCTGCGGACGGTCGCCCTGCTGCACCGGGAGCGCGAGCTGGCCGCGGGCGCGCTGTCGCTGGTGCCGGTCGGGGTGTCGGTCGACCTGGCGCGCTCGCTCGGTGTGCCGACGGGGGCCGTCGCGGCGGCGCGGGCGGTGCTCGACGGGGTCGTACGGCGGCTGGACCTGCTGGTCGACGACAGCGACGGCGTGGTGCTGGGGGATCTGCGGATCCCGGCGCCGCCACCGGCGGCGGGCGGCAGGGCGGGGCGGGGTGAGGGGGCGGGCGGCTCGTCCGTCTGGCACACCTGCCGGTCCCTGGTCCGGACGCTGGTCAAGCCCGTTCCGCAGGTGCTGGCCGTGCACACGCACCGTCTGCGGGTGGAGGCGGACGGCGTGGTGCTGAGCGATCTGGACGAGCCGGTCGAGGCCGTGACCGTACGGTCGGTGGGCGGGCGTGCGGAGATCGTGATCCGTACGAGCGCCTCGGCCGAGCCGATCACGGCGAGCGCGCTCTCGGTGACGGTCTCGGGCGCCGACTTCCGCTACCGGGCCGACGCCGCCTTGACGGGGCCCGTGCGGACGCGGACCTGGACGCTGCGGGCGGGGGCGTGGGGGCTGACACTGCCCTCGACCTTCAGCCCGGCCGGCGGCCTTCAGCCGGGGCGGTGAGCGAGGACCGGCCGTTGAGCGAGGACCGGCCGTTGAGCGAGGGCCGGCCGTTGAGCGAGGGCCGGCCGTTGAGCGAGCAGGGCCGGCCCCGGCTCGGCGGACCTCTCAGTCGCGGATGTGTTCCGCGCGGTAGGTCTTCCAGCGAGCCATCATCGAATCGAACTGCTCCTCCAGGAACAGGAAGAACTGGAGCGTCTCGTTGATCCGGCGCCCCTGCGGGGTGTCGATCCCGAAGAAGGCGACCCCCTCGCGCATCGTCTCCTGCCAGCGCCTGAGCATGATGTCGCGGTTGGTCAGCGTCTCGTACCATTGGTTGTCGAGGACCCGGTAGCGCTCGCGGCGCGAGCCCGGCTCTCGTTCGCGGGTGACCATGTTGACGTTGGCCTGGGAGAGATAGCGGACCGCGCCGGAGACGGCGGCCGGGCTGACCTGCAACTGCTCGCCGAGCTCGGCGGAGCTCATGACCCCCTTCTCGGAGGCGAGCAGCGCCACGAAGACCCTGGCCGGCATGCGCGCCATACCGGCCTCCGTCAGCTGGGCCGCGAAGGCTTCGACGAACTGGGAGACGGCGGCCTCGTCACGATCACTCCTGTGTTCGTGTCCCGTGTCACGGCTCTCGTCACGGCCGTCTTCCTGCCGCCGCTCGCTCATGTGCTGACCTCAGTCTCTGTCTCTGTGCGCCTGGCGTCCCGGTCCTGTCGACGCCCGACACAAGTCTACCGAGCCCCTTTTATACGATTCCTTAACTTCACAAGTTTCTGAAAGAAGCGTACGTTCAGAACCATGAAGAAGGCAATCACCGTCGCCGGACTGCACAAGTCGTTCGGTCGGACGCACGCACTGGACGGCCTCGACCTCTCCGTCGACTCCGGCGAGGTCCACGGCTTCCTCGGCCCCAACGGCGCCGGCAAGTCGACCACCATCCGCGTCCTGCTCGGGCTGCTGCGCGCCGACTCCGGCGCCGCCCAGCTGCTCGGGAAAGATCCGTGGAAGGACGCCGTCGCCCTGCACCGGCGGCTCGCCTACGTACCCGGTGACGTCGAACTGTGGCCGAACCTCACCGGCGGCGAGGCCATCGACCTGCTCTCCACACTGCGCGGGGGACTGGACCGGCGGCGCCGGGACGAGCTCGTCGAACGCTTCGACCTCGACCCCACCAAGAAGGGCCGCGCCTACTCCAAGGGCAACCGGCAGAAGGTCGCCATCGTCGCCGCGCTCGCCTCCAACGCCGAACTGCTGCTCCTGGACGAGCCCACGGCCGGACTCGACCCGCTGATGGAGGTCGTCTTCCAGGACGTCATCACGCAGGCGAAGGAGGACGGCAAGACGGTACTGCTCTCCAGCCACATCCTCGCCCAGGTCGAGAAGCTCTGTGACCGCGTCAGCATCATCCGCCTCGGGAAGAACGTGCAGTCCGGCACGCTCGGCGAGATGCGGCACCTGACCCGTACGACGGTGGAGGCCGAGACCGAGCGCACGGCCACCGGGCTCGACACCCTGCCCGGCGTCCACGGGGTGCGGCTGACCGACCGCAGGGTGCACTTCGCCGTCGACGGCGCGCACCTCGACGCCGCGATCCGCAAGCTCGGCGAGTTCGGCATCCGGTCCCTCATCAGCCACCCGCCGACCCTCGAAGAGCTGATGCTGCGTCATTACGGGGACGAGCTGGCCGCCAACGGCCACTCCGCGAACGCCGACGACTTCGAGGACCCGGCCGCCGGCCCCGGCGCCGTGGCACCGGCCGGCGGCGGCAGTGGCACGGGCGGGGTCGCCCGATGACCGCCGTCACCGCGCCCGCGGCCGGCCGCACATCCGCGCCGGCCGAATCCGGCGGCGCCTTCGCCGGCACCGGGACCCTGATCCGCTTCGGGCTGCGGCGCGACCGCGTCCGTATCCCCGTCTGGGTGCTGGCCCTCGCCCTCGGCTGTCTGACCTCGTCGAGCAAGTTCGAGACCCTGTACAGCACGGCGGAGGACCGCGCCAACGCGGTCGACTCCATGGACAGCCCCGCCGCGCTCGCCATGACCGGCCCGCGCCACTATCTGAGCGACTACAACATCGGCTCGATGATGGGCCACCAGCTGATCGGCTTCATGGCCGTCCTGGTCGGTCTCATGAGCGTCCTGATCATCACCAGGCACACCCGCAACGAGGAGGAGACCGGCCGCGCCGAGCTGATCCGCTCCACCGTCGTCGGGCACCACGCCCAGCTCGCGTCCGCGCTGGTCGTCGCCACGGTCGCCAACCTCGTACTCGCCGTCCTGCTGGCGCTCGGCGCCCTGTCGACCGGCGGCGAGGGGGTCACCACCGGCGGGGCGCTGCTGTTCGGCCTCTCGCTCGCCGCCGTGGGCCTCGTCTTCGCGGGCGTCGCCGCCATCACCGTCCAGATCACCGCCCACACCCGGGGCGCGTCCGGCATGGCGCTCGCCGCGATCGGCGTCGCCTACGTGCTGCGCGCCTCCGGCGACGTGGGCAACGACGCGCTGTCCTGGCTCTCCCCGATCGGCTGGGCCCAGCGGACGTACGTCTTCGTCGACAACCGCTGGTGGCCCCTGCTGCTCTGTCTGGTCCTCGCCGGGCTGACCGCCGCCACCGGCTTCACCCTGAGCACCCGGCGCGACGTCGGCGCGGGGCTGCGCTCCGCCGGACTCGGCCGCCGTACGGCCTCCGACGCGCTCACCCATCCCCTCGGCTTCGCGCTGCGACTGCACCGGGGGACGCTGCTGGGCTTCGCCGCCGGGCTGTTCGTGATGGGCGTGATGTACGGCTCCATCCTGGGCGACGCCGAGGACATGCTGAAGGACGTCGACGAGATCCAGGACGCCCTGGCGAAGGCCGGCGGCTCGTCGATCGCCGAGTCGTTCGCGGCTTTGGTGATGGTCGTCATCGCCGTGGTCGCCGCCGTGTACGTGGTGATGGCCACGCTCCGGCCGCGCGCCGAGGAGAACGCGGGGCGCGCCGAACCGGTGCTGGCCACCGGTCTCTCCCGCGACCGCTGGGTGGGCAGCCATGTGGCCGTCTCGCTGGCGGGCGGCACCGCGCTGCTGCTCCTCGCCGGTCTCGGCTTCGGCATCGCGGGCGCGGGCTCCACCGGCGACGGGGGACTCGTCCTGCGGCTGACCGGCGCCGCCCTCGCCTACGCCCCCGCGCTGTGGGTGACGGTCGGGGTGGCCGTCGTGCTCTTCGGCTGGTACCCCCGCGCGGGCTCCGCCGCCTGGGCCGTGCCCGTCTACGCGTTCGTGGTCGGGTATCTCGGCCCGATCCTCGATCTCCCGGACTGGTTGAACAACCTGTCTCCCTTCGGCCATGTGCCCCAGCTCCCCGCCGCCGACATGAGCTGGACCCCGATGGCCGTACTCACCGCCGTCGCGGCGGGCCTGATCTGGCTGGGGCTCGCGGGCTTCCGCCGCCGGGACCTGGAGACCAAGTGACGGCCGGGCCCTCCCCCGGCCCCCGGGGCGGGCCCGGCGACCCAGGTGTGACGCCCTCCCCCGGGGAGGGCGTCACACCTCCACCAGCAGCTCCTTCATCCCCCGGATCACGAATCCCGGCTTCCACTCCGGCTCCTCGACGAGCCGGAGTCCCGGCGCCTGCCGGAGCAACTCGCCGAAGGACGCGCCCAGTTCGAGCCGCCCGAGCGCCGCGCCCAGGCAGTAGTGGATTCCGGCGCCGAACGTCACATGCGGATTGTCGGCACGCGTGAGGTCGAGCGTGTCCGGGCGGTCGAACCGCGACGGGTCGCGGTTGGCGGAGCCGAAAAGAAGGGCGAGTTCGGCGCCGCGTGGCACGACCGTGCCGTCGATCTCCAGGTCGTCGAGCACCCACCGCTCGAAAAGCTGGAGCGGGGTGTCGTACCGCAGCAGTTCCTCCACAGCTGTGGACAGCTCCGCCTCACCGGACCGCAGGGCCGCGAGCTGTTCGGGGTGTCTGAACAGCGTCCACCACCCGTTGACCGTGCTGTTGACCGTCGCCTCGTGCCCCGCGTTGAGCAGAAGCGCGCAGGTGGATATCGTCTCCTGCTCGCTCAGCCGGTCCCCCGCGTCCTGCGCCGCGATCATCGCGGAGAGCAGGTCGGAGCCGGGCGCGGCCCGCCGGTCCGCGATCAACTCCCGCAGATAGTCGGTGAATTCGACCGACGACCGCACCGCCCGCCGCGCCGCGTCCTCCGTCGGATTCAGCTCGTACATCGCGCACATGTCCGCCGACCAGGGCCTCAGCAGCGCCCGGTCCGCCACCGGGACCCCCAGCATCTCGGCGATGACGGCGACCGGCAGCGGCTCCGCCACCTCCGCGAGGAGATCCCCGCCGCCCGCCGCGCACAGCCCGCCGACCAGCTCGGCGGCGAGCCGCCGCACGGTCGGCGCGAGCGCCTCGACGGTACGCGGCGTGAACGCCTTCGAGATCAGGCGCCGGATCCTGGTGTGGTCCGGTGCCTCCAGATCCAGCAGCCCGCTGCCGTTGAGGATGTGGAACGGCTCGTGCGCCTCGGGCGTCGGCGGGCGCCCGAACTCCTCGTGCGTGAAGCGGTGCAGATACGTCCGCCCGAGCCGCCGGTCCCGCAGCAGCGCGGACACGTCCGCGTGGTGCGGCACGAGCCACTGCCGCGAGGGCTCGAAGTAGTGCAGCCGGCCCCGCTCCCGCAGCTCCGCGTAGGCGGGATACGGATCGGCGACGAAGCCGGGCGACCACGGGTCGAAGGCCCCCGACGGCGGCGAGGACGCGGAGGAGGACGCGGGGCGGGACTCTGCCATGGACGAAACCTACTGACCGGGCCGCCGGAGCGCACCCACCCCACCTCCGGCCCCGCTCCCCCTCCCCGGCTCAGCCAGGAGTGACGAGCCTTGCCTCGTACGCGAACACCGCCGCCTGCGTACGGTCACGCAGCCCCAGCTTCACCAGGATGCGGCTCACATGCGTCTTGATCGTGGACTCGGCGACGACGAGATGACCGGCGATCTCCGCGTTCGACAGCCCCTGCGCGATCAGCACCAGGACCTCCGTCTCGCGCTCCGTGAGCTCTCCCATCTGTGCCATCGCGGGCTGGCGCGGAGACTCCGCCAGCTTGGAGAACTCCGTGATCAGCCGGCGCGTCACCGTGGGCGCGAGCAACGCCTCGCCGGACGCCACCACCCTTACCCCGTCGGCCAGTTGCCGCGCCGACGCGTCCTTGAGGAGGAAGCCGGAGGCCCCCGCCCGCAGCGCCTGGTACACGTACTCGTCCAGGTCGAACGTCGTCAGCACGAGCACCTTCGCGTCCGCGTCCGCCGCCACGATCTCGCGCGTCGCCTCGATGCCGTTCAGCTCCGGCATCCGGATGTCCATCAGGACCACGTCCGGGCCGAGCGCCGCGACCTGGCTGACCGCCTCCCGGCCGTTCACCGCCTCGCCGACGACCTCGATGTCCGGCATCGCGTTCAGCAGGACCGAGAAGCCCTCGCGGACCATCACCTGGTCGTCCACGATCAGCACACGGATCGTCATGACCGCTCCCCGTCGGGCGCCGGGGCCGCGCCCGTACCCGCGTCCTCGGGCTCGTCCTCCTCCTGGGCGGCGACCGGTATGTACGCCGCGACCTCGTAGCCGCCGTCCGGCAGCAGCCTCGCCGTCATCTCGCCGTTCAGCATCGTCACCCGCTCCCGCATCCCCGTGATGCCGTGCCCCGCGCCCGGCGAAGGCTTCACCAGGCCCTGCGGCGGCGTGTTGACTATCCGCAGACCGAGCCCGCCGAGCACGTACGAGACCTCCACCTTGGCCGTCGCGCCCGGCGCGTGCCGCAGGACGTTGCTGAGCGCTTCCTGGATGATGCGGTACGCCGACAGCTCGACGCCCTGCGGCAGCTCCCGCACCGCTCCGGTGACCGCCTTCTCCACGGTCAGACCCGCCTCCCCGACGTTGGAGAGCAGCCCTTCGAGATCCGCGAGGGTCGGCTGCGGCGCGTCCGGGGCGTCGTAGTCCTCGGCCCGGACGACCCCGAGCACACGGCGCAGCTCGGTCAGCGCCGCGACGGCGTTCTCCCTGATGGTGGCGAACGCCTTCTCCAGCTCGGGCGGCGGATTCTCCACCCGGTAGGGCGCGGCCTCCGCCTGGATCGCGACCACCGACATGTGGTGCGCGACGACGTCGTGCAGCTCGCGGGCGATGGTGGTGCGCTCTTCGAGGAGCGTGCGACGGCTGCGCTCCACCGCGTTCACACTGAGCTGCACCGCCACCTCCTTCTTCGCGTCCCGGCGGATGTGCACCGCGGAGACGGTCAGCAGGCTGAGCGCGGAGACGAAGAGCATGGGCGCGGCGGTCGAGCTGTACATGTACGGGCCGCCGAAGAGCGTCTCGGCGACCGTCGAGTACAGCAGCGTCACGACCCACATCCAGCCCGCCGCGCGCGGATTCGTCCGTATCGCGACGATCGTCATCACGGCCAGATACGAGGCGAAGGCGGACGGCGACCACGGCCAGTCGCCGAAATACGAGCCCCCCATCCCCGTGATCGCCGTGACCACGAGAGCCAGCCAGAAGGCCGCGATGGGCCGGACGAGAACCAGCAGGAGCGGCGCCACCGTTATCAGGTCCAGCCCCGTGCCGTTGGCCGTCCCCACGGCCAGCGCGAACAGCACGCACACCGCGATCGCGAAGTGCAGGAGCCATCCCGCGTACTCACGCAGCCGCTCCGGCAGCCGACTCGTGATCACACCGTCGGTCGCCATGGGCGGCAGCGGCCGATAGGCGAAGGCGTCGTGGAAAAGTTCCTTCCGCAGGCTCCCGATCAGGCCCGCGACCCATCGGACCTCGGGGCTCCGGGCTTTCCCGGTCGCGGTCTTCGTCTCTGTCTTGGTCACGTTTTCAAAGGTAAGGGGAGGGCCGGGCACCGGTCGTCACCTGTGATAGGGATCCTTTCCCGTCCCTCCCAAGTACTACATGCGCACTCCCGAGAGCTACCCGAACGCGTCCGCGTGCTCGGCCGCCCACCGCGCGAACGTACGCGGGGGCCGCCCCGTGACCTCCTCCACCGTGCCGATCGGCGTCCGGCCCTCGGGCGGAGTGTTCCCGTACACCTCCAGCAGAAAGCCGATCACGTTCTCGGGGTGCCCGGCCGCCCGCCACTCCTCCACGGCCTGCGCCTCGGTCAGCTCCACCACCTTGATCTCCCGTCCCCGGGCACCGGCAAGTATGTCCGCCTTGTCCTGGATCGTCAGCGCCTCGGGCCCGGTGATCACGTACGACCTGCCGCCGTGCCCGTCCTCGCTCATCGCGACGGCGGCCACCGCCCCGATGTCGCCCTCGTGGACCATGGCGCTGAGCCGGCCCACGAACGGCTCACGCACCGTGTCGCCGGCCCGTATGCCCTCCGCCCACTCCAGCGCGTTGGCCATGAACTCGACCGGCATGATCACGGTCCACGCGATGTCGTGCGCGGCCCCACCCGCCTCGACCGCGTCCTGGAGCGGAGTCGCGCCCCCGCCGTGCAGCACGGTGATCCGCCGCACCCCGGCCTCCGCCGCCAGCTCGACGATCTCCGGTCCCGTCCGCAGCTCGCCGAAGCCCCCGCCGTCGAAGGTGATCAGGTGCAGCCCGGTGACGCCCACCAGAGCCGGGACGAGTGACGCCGGATCCGCGAGGTCCCCCCGTACCACATCGACGCCGTCGGGGAAGTCGGCCTTCGCCGGGTCGCGGGTCAGCGCCCGCACGGCGCGGCCACGGTCGAGCAGTTCGCGGACGATCTCCCGGCCCACGGTGCCGGTCGCGCCTGTCACAAGATTCACGTTCGCGTTGTCGGTCATGCGCCCAACGTAGGAGGGCTTGCGGTCACCTTCCGTCCGCAAGCCCCGCCCTCAGTACGCGAGTTGCGCCAGTTCCTCGGCCACGACGGCGCACGCGTCGGCGCCCGGGTCGACCGGCGGATAGTGCCCGACGTCCTCCAGGAGCGTCATGCCGACCATCTCCCCGGCCTTGGCCGCCGCGTCGACGTACGCCTCGGCGACCGCCTGCGGCACGACGATGTCCTCCCGGCCGTGCACGATGGCCGTGGCGATCCCGGTGGGCAGCAGCACCGACGGGTCCGCGCTGTCCCGGCGCGCCTTCAACTCGGCCTCCCCGCCCAGGAGTTGTACGACGGCTCCGCCGCACACACCAAGCTCCACGGCGGACGTGAAGTCCGCGATGGGCGCGATGGCGACGACGCCGCGCAGCAGCGGGGGCGCGTCCAGCCGCCACGGCGAGCCCGCCGGCAGCACGTGCCGCGCCGCCGCCCAGAGCGCGAGATGGCCACCGGCGGAGTGACCGGTGACCACGATCCGGCGCGGGTCGGCCTGTGGAAGGGCATCGGCGACGAGCGCGGGCAGAGCGTCCATCACCGCGGCGATGTCGTCGAAGGTCTCGGGCCACCGCCCGGCGACAGGCTTACTCCCGCCGGCCTCGACATCCCCGGAGCCATCCCCGGAGCCATCCGCGGCGACACCCTCGGACGCGCTCCCCCGCCGGTACTCCACGTTGGCCACGGCAAACCCCCGCCTGGCCAGGAACCCCGCGAACGGCGTCAGATGCCCCCGGTCGTAGGGCGCGCGCCACGCCCCGCCGTGCAGCACGACCACCAGCGGCACACCCTCGCGCCCGCCACGCGGCGCGTAGAAGTCGACCACCTGATCAGGGTGATCCCCGTACGCCGAGGTGACGTCCGGCTCCACCCTCGGACGTGACAACATCGCCTCGAACTCGGCGAGGTCACGGGCGACCGCAGCGGCATCGGCGGAGCCACGGGCGGCGGAATCCGTCATGCTGCGCCAACCTTTCGATGAGAGAGCCGAATTGACCTGATCAGCGGGGACGCTATCAGCATCCACGCCACAGGTTTACGGCCCCGTCCCACCGTCGACGGCCCCGCCGCCACGACACTCCGCCGCCGCGCGTCGGCGCTCCCGCGACGGCCGTCGCCGCGTCAGCGCCCGCCGCCGCAGATCGCACGGTCGAGCAGCGCCTGGACGGCCTTCTCCGCGGCGAACAGCGACGCGTCGTCGGACTTCTTCCCGGTCGAGTTGACGACCACCGTGCGCTGTCCGCCCTCGCTGACCGCCGTCCGCACGGTCTGCCCGTCGAGGTCACCGCCGTGTCCCCAGCGGTACCCGCCGCAGGTCAGCGGCTGCCGCATCACCCCGAGCCCGTAGTGCAGTCCCGGGAAGACCTCCTGGAAGTCCGCGCCCGCCGGGACAGTCCTGCGCAGTTCGGCCATCTGGGCGGGCGGCAGCAGCCGGCCGCGCTGGAGGGCCGTCAGGAAACGGTCCAGGTCGCGCTCCCCGCTGATCAGCTCCCCGCCGGCGGACGCCCACGTCAGGTTCTGGAAGCTCGTGTCCGTCCAGCCGGTGGAGCCCGGGAACTGCTTGTACGTGTGCGTGTACGGCCCCTTGAGCGTCGGGTCGTCACCGGGCGCGTACGTCTGCGTCAGCCCCAGCGGGCGGACGATACGGTCGCGGACCTCCGTGTCCCACGACCTGCCCGTGGCCTTCTCGATGATCATCCCGAGGAGGGTGTAGCCGGTGTTGGAGTAGTTCCAGTCCGGCTCCGGGTCGTCGGGGTCGGCCGGATCGAAGTCCGGCTCGTGCCTCATCGCGGCGGCGACGGACTCCTCGGGGTCGTGGTGGTCGTATCTGGTCCGCTCGAAGTCCGCGGCCGTGTCGCCGGTGTCCTCGGTGAAGTCGTAGTTGTAGATCCCGCTGGTGTGCTGGAGCAGATGGCGCAGCGTGACGCGGCTGCCGTCGTTGCCGTTCCCCGCCACGACGCCGGGCAGCCAGTCCTCCGCGGTGTCGTCCAGCGACAGCCGTCCCTCGGCGACGAGTTGGAGGACGACCGTCGACACGAACGTCTTGGTGACGCTGGCCGCCCGGAAGGCCGCCGCGTGCGACACCTTCCGGCCGGTGCCCAGCTCGGCCTCCCCGGCGACGGCGTACGTACGGCGCTGCCCGTCACGCACCTGTACGGAGATACCCACGTACCCGGCCTCCCTCAGCGTGCGGTCCACCTCGCGCTGCAACTGCTTCTGCGAGAGCGGGGCGCCCGGGTGGGTCCCGCCGCCTTCGGTCCCCCGCGCGGGCGCGGGCCCGGCGGACACCCCGAGGGAGACGGCGCAGACGGCGGCGGTGACGAGCGCGGTGACCACGGGCAGGCGCGAACGGCGTGAGTTCTTCGCGTAAAGGCTCATGCCCATCAGCCTGTTGGATGCCGGGCCCCGATCCCATGACGGAAGCACCCATCCGGGCGGTGGGGGTATCCCCAGAGAGTGGGTGGGGTTCCTCGGCCACGCGGCCGGCGCACCGCCGACCGGTGGCGGGGCTCACGCGCCTCCGCCGCCCCCCGGCACCTCCCGCAGGACGTCCCCCAGCACCCGCGCCGCACGCTCCGCGTCGCGGAAGCCCACGTACAGCGGCGTGAAGCCGAACCGCAGCACGTCGGGCCGCCGCAGATCCCCGACCACTCCGCGGGCGATCAGCTCCGCCATCACCGCGGGCGCCTCCGCACAGCGCAGCGAAACCTGGCTGCCGCGCTCCGCGTGGGCCGCGGGAGTCATCGAACCGACCCTCCCCACAGGGGCGTACGCCTCCACGCACCGCAGGAAGAAGTCCGTCAGGGCCAGGCTCTTCGCCCGCAGGACGTCCAGCGACACGCCCTCCCACACGTCGAGCGCCGCCTCCAGCGCCAGCATGGAGAGGATGTCCGGTGTGCCGACCCGGCCGCGCGTCGCGCCGTCGGCCGCCGCGTAGTCGGGCGTCATCCCGAACGGGTCGACGTGCGAGGTCCAGCCCGGCAGCGGGGAGTCGAAAGCCTCCTGATGACGCTCGGCGACGTACAGGAAGGCCGGTGAACCCGGCCCGCCGTTCAGGTACTTGTACGTACAGCCGACCGCCAGGTCCACGCCGTGCGCGTCCAGCGCGACCGGCAGCGCGCCCGCGCTGTGGCACACGTCCCAGATCGCCAGCGCGCCCGCGTCGTGCAGGGCGGCGGTGATGCCGGGAAGGTCGTGGAGCCGGCCCGTACGGAAGTCGACGTGGTTGACGAGCGCGGCGGCCGTACGCGGCCCGAGCGCGTCCCTCAACTCGCCGACGGCGACGGGCACCAGACGTTTTCCGGTCATCCGCGCGGCCGACTCCGCGATGTACCCGTCGGTCGGGAAGGTCGCGGCGTCGACCAGGATCTCGTCCCGGTCCTCCGGCGCGATGCGCGTGGCCGCCACAACCGCCTTGAAGACGTTGACACTGGTGGAGTCACCGACCACGATCCGGCCGGGCGCCGATCCGACGAGCGGCGCGATCCGGTCGCCGATCCGCTCGGGCGACGTCCACCAGCCGCCCTCGGTCCACGAGCGGATGCGCAGCTCGCCCCACTGCCGGGTGATGACGTCCTGGACGCGGTCGGGTACGTGGCGGGGAAGCGCGCCGAGCGAGTTGCCGTCGAGATAGACGGAGTAGTCGTCCAGCACGAACAGCTCGCGCCGCGCGGCCAGTTCATCGGCGGCGTCGAGTTCGGCGGCGCGCTTCATCAGCGCCTCCGAGGTCTCCGACTCCGTCGGCAGGTCCGGGATCGGGGAGGCGTCAGACATGGCTGCGCGCCGTCCACAGTTCGGGGAACACGTTCTTCTGGGCCCGCTTCTCCAGCCACGCGACCCCGGCGGAGCCGCCCGTCCCGGTCTTGGACCCCATCGCGCGGCGCGTCGCCACGAGATGGTCGTTGCGCCAGCGCCACACCAGCTCGGCGACGTCCGTCAACGCCTCGCCCAGCCTGATGAGTTCACCGTTCTGGTCGGGCTCCGCGTAGATCCGGGCCCAGAGCTCCTCGACCGCCGTCGACGGCTCGTACTTCTGGGTGAGGTCCCGGTTCAGCGCCGACGCGGGCACGGGCTGCCCCCGCCGGGAGAGCAGGCCCAGCACCTCGTCGTACAGGCTCGGCTCCTGGAGCGCCTTCTCCAGCTCGGCGTGCACGCGCGGCGCGCCCCGGTGCGGTACGAGCATGGACGCCGACTTCTCGCCGAGCAGGAACTCCATTCGCCGGTACATCGCCGACTGGAAGCCGGAGCCGTCACCGAGCGCGCTGCGGTAGGAGTTGAACTGCACGGGTGTCAGCTGGGCCAGCGGCGTCCAGGAGGCGTTCAGCGCCTCGAACTCGCGCACCGACCGCTTGAGCGCGTCGACCGCGACCGGCACCCGGTCCTCGCGCAGCGCGCGCGACGCGGTCTCCCACTCGTGCACGATGACGGTGAACCACAGCTCCATCACCTGGGTGGTCACCAGGAAGACCATCTCGCCCGGGTCGTCGGACATCGGATGCTGAAGATGGGTGAGGACGTCCGCCTGTACGTAGTCCTCGTACGGGGTCGTACCCGCGAAGTCGAGGTTCGGGGCATCCGAACCGGCTCCGGAGGCATCGGGGTGCTGCGACATCTCTGTCTCCTCGATATTGCTACCGGGTAGCGGTCCGCCCCTTCCAATCGGCATCGGAGCTCCGGTCCCCTGGTCGCATCATAATCCCGTCTTCACGGCACCGCCGGGCCTGTGATGTACGTCCCGCCCTCCGAGTAGGGCCATGCATTCGCAACACAGCCGTGCAAGCCCTTTATCTGCTGCATCATCGCCGGAGCGGGCTCACCGTCCCCGCCGCAGGTGACATGGCCACGTCCGAGACGGTGGCCGACCTCGTGATTGATGATCAGCGCGCGGTACTCCGTGACCGGGCCGTCGAACTGCTCGGACCCCAGCACCCAGCGCTTGAGGTTCACCACGACGGTGCGGCCGACGGTGCAGTTCACCTCGCCCCGCGTGAGCAGGCCCGCGGCGCCGCAGATCTCGTCGACCGTGCCCGGCGTCGCGATCTTCACGTCGAAGTCGGCGGGCCCCGAGGCGACGAGCTGGAAGGAGTTGCGGCCGTCGGAGGTCCAGCCCTGGGGATGCCCGAGGATTGTCTCGATCTCGACGGCGGCCTGGCGCGGGGAGAGGTCGATGCCCTCCTCGACCTGGACCCTGTAGCGGCGCACCGTGTCGCCGGAGCCGACGGGCGAACCGGAGGACCGCGCGGTCCTGAAGGTGCCGGGGCCGTCCGACGGGACGGGGATACGGCGTGCCGCCTCGGGGGAGTCGCCGGGGGCGGGGTCGACGTTCGAGCCCCGGGGGGCCGTCGTGGGCTCCTCCGGGGAGGACTCCGCGCTGTCCGCGGCGTCCTCGGCCGCGTCGTCGGCCGCCTCGGCCGTCGGGCCGCTGTCCGGCCAGCCGACGAGGGCGGCTCCGCCTCCGACGAAGACGGCGGTCAGGCACACACCGATGAGGACGGCGCGGACGGTCGGACGGCGTCGGGCTTCGACACGCTTGCCCAAGACGGACTTCTCCCCTGCTTCGGCCGGAGTCGGGGAGAGGGTGCCGGGGCCTCGTACCGGATTCGATGGCGTGTGCAATCGTATCGACCGCGCACCGCAGGTCCGTACCCTTTCGGACGGCCACGGACCTGCGGCGATTCACTCTGTTACGGACAAACTCCCCGTGCGTGCGACAGCGTACGTCGCAGATGCCACGGTCACGATCACGTGCGCGTGCGCGTGCGCGTGCGCGTCCCGGCTCGTCTCGCGTCCCGGCTCGTCTCGCGTGCCGCTCGCGCCCCTCGCGCCTCACGCGCTGCGGTGCCCGCGTCGGACCGGCGCTCAGCCGAGGGTGTCGGCCGCCACCGCGGAGGAGTCCCGCAGGAAGACCGAGCAGCGCTCGTACTCCTCCTCCTCGCCGATCGCCTGCGCCGCGCGGGCGAGGGCGTGCAGGGCGCGCAGGAAGCCACGGTTCGGCTCGTGCTCCCACGGCACCGGGCCGTGTCCCTTCCAGCCGCTGCGGCGCAGGGAGTCCAGGCCACGGTGGTAGCCGGTACGGGCGTAGGCGTACGACTCGACGATCCGGCCGTTCTCGAACGCGTCGTCGGCGAGCTGGGCCCAGGCGAGCGACGAGGTCGGGTACTTCGCCGCGACGTCGGCGGGCGCCGTCCCGTTCGCGAGGAGCTCTCGCGGCTCGGGGTCGTCGGGCAGGTGCGTGGGGGGCGGTCCCCCAAGAAGATCTTTGTGGATGGCCATGCCTCCGAGTGTCCCAGGTCGCGTCGGATTCCGTGGCAGTGGTGCGGGTTTGCCACCGGCAATCGCCGGCGCGTGGCCGGAACCCGAGGACGTACGGTCACGACCCCTGCCGCACCCGCCTCCCAGTCCGCCGCACCTGCCTCACAGTCCGCCGTAACCGCCCTTGCTCACACGCCCGCCGTGGACGCCTCGCCTCCCGCCCCCTCGCTCTTCTGCTTCCGTACGGTGGTGGGCTCCAGCGGCGGCGCCGACAGCCCGCAGTTCACCTTGCACTCCGGCAGACTCGGCGCCGCGGCCTCGGCGGTCTTGTCCTCGGGCTTCGGCGTCCGCACGGTGGCCCAGGCGATCACCGACGCCACCACCAGGATCGCCGCGCACAGGGGCATGGCCCGGTCGAAGGCCGCGTCGAACTGCGTCGCCGACCGGTACACCTCGGGCCCCGCGCCCGCCAGCAGCGGCAGCGCGGCGACCGCGAGCAGACCGGCGGCCCGCGCGGCGGCGTTGTTGATGCCGCTGGCGAGGCCGGCGCGCGAGCTGTCGACGGACGCCAGGACCGTCGCGGTCAGCGGCGCGACCAGCGTCACCATGCCGAGCCCCATCACCACCAGCGCGGGCAGTACGTCCCGTACGTACGAGGCGTCCGGGCCGCCGCCCACCCGCAGCATCAGCAGCAGCCCGGCGGCGCAGAGGAGAGGCCCGACCGTGAGCGGGATCCGCGGCCCGATCCTGGCGCCCAGCTCGCCCGACCTGGCGGAGAACAGCAGCATCAGCACGGTCGTCGGCAGCAGCGCGGTCCCCGCGCCGAGCGCCGAGTAGCCGGCGACGACCTGGAGCTGCAACGTGGTCAGGAAGAAGAAGCCGCCGAACGCCGCGTACACGCAGAGCGTCACCACGTTGACGGACGTGAACTGCCGTGAGGCGAAGATCGAGGGCGGCAGCATCGGATCGGCCCGTCGCCGCTCCAGCACCACGAACGCCACGCCCACCAGCACGCCCGCGGCCCCGGACCACCACACCTTCGCGATCAGGGCGTACGTCACCAGCCCCAGCGCGACTGCGCCCAGCACCGCGCCGAGCACGTCGAACCGGCCGTGCGAGGCGGGATCGCGCGACTCCGGTACATGCCGCAGGGCGACCGGCCCGCAGATCGCGGCCAGCGGCACGTTCAGCAGGAAGACCCAGCGCCAGCCCGGCCCGTCCACCAGGAACCCGCCCAGGAACGGCCCGACGGCCGCCCCGACACCCCCGAACCCCGACCAGAGCCCCACCGCCCGCGCCCGGTCGTCCGGATGGAAGCTGGCCTGGATCAACGCGAGCGACCCCGGCACCAGCAGCGCACCGCCCACCCCCTGCAAGGCGCGCGCGACGATCAGCACCTCGGCGGTGGGCGCGAGACCGCACATGAGCGAGCCGAGGGCGAACCACACGATCCCGATGACGAAGATCCGCCGCCGCCCGTACCGGTCCCCCAGCGAGCCCCCGAGCAGGATGAGCGCGGCGAGCGTGAGCATGTACGCGTTGACGGTCCACTGAAGATCGGCAAGGTTCGCGTTGAGATCGTCACCGATGTGCGGCAGGGCGACATTGACGACGGTCGAGTCGAGCAGCGCCATGCTGGAGCCGAGCACCGTAGTGAACACGATCCACCGGCCGACGGCCGTGCCCAGCCTGATATCCATAGGTGGATCATCCCCGCCCAGGGGCTACGTGGCGAGCCGGGTGAGCGCGCGAATCAGAGCGTCGGTGCCCAGTTCCGCCTTGGCGCGCGGACAGCCGACGTTGAGGCGGACGAAACCCTCGCAGCCGTACGTCGTTCCCGGCATGATCGCGACCCTCTCGCGCTCGATCAGTTCGCGCTGGAGCGCGTCGTCGGCCACGCCCAGGGCCCGCAGGTCCATCCACGCGAGGTAGCCGGCCTCCGGCGGTCGCCAGGCGAGTTGGGGGAAAGCCTCGTCCAGGCGCCCGGCGAGCATACGGAGGTTCTCCGCGACGTACGTGTTGAGCGCGTCCAGCCAGGGGGCGCCGTGGCGGTACGCGCTGATGTGCGCCGTCAGCGCGAGGACGGCGGGCGAGGCGAGGCCCTCCGCCGTCAGCATCCGGCGCATGAACTCCGCGTGGTCGTCCGGGTCGCCGATGACACCGTACGAACCGCTGAGCGCGGGGAAGTTGAAGGACTTCGACGCGGAGGTGACGACCGCCCACCGGCCCGTGCCGAACCGGGTCCACGGCAGATGGCGGCGGCCGGCCGGGACGAATTCGGGGTGCACGAAGTCGGCGTGGATCTCGTCGCTGATCACCGCCACGTCGTACGCCGCCGCGAGCTTGGCGAACCCGGCCAGCTCCCCCTCCGTCCACACCCGGCCCGTCGGATTGTGCGGCGAGCACAGGATCAGCACCCGGCTGTCGGCCCGCGCCAGCTCCCGCTCCAGCGCCGCCGCGTCCCCCACCGGCACCCCGCGCAGCTCGCGGCCGAGCCCGGTGACCGCCTTGCGGAAACCGTCGTACGTGGGGGTGTGGACGACCACGCCGTCGCCGGGGGCGCTCCACATCCGCAGCAGTTGCGACACCTGGTTGAGCACGGACGGCGCGTACACGACGCGGTCGGTGTCCAGCTCGGTGTCGTAGCGGGTGGCGAACCAGTGCCGCAGCGCGGAGAGGAAGTCCTCGTGCCGCCAGTCCGTGTAGCCGAGCACACCGTGCGCGAGGCGCTCCTGGAGGGCCCCGAGCACCTCGGGCGCGCAGGCGAAGTCCATGTCGGAGATGGTGAAGGGGAGCAGTCCGTCGACGCCGAAGCGGTCGGCGACGCCGTCCCACTGGACGCTCCAGGTGCCCCGGCGGTCCACGGGGGTGTCGAAGTCGTAGTCCAAGTCCACAGCTGTCCTCCTCGGGCCGGACGCCGAGCGGGCGGTGCCGGGCTGCCGGGCAGCCGATCCAGCCATGCGGCCGGGCGGCCGGGCAGCACGCGGGCCCGGCACCCCGAGAGGGACCGGGCCCGCCGCGTCACGCCTTCGCGTACGGCCGTTCCTTACTTGATCTTGCCGCCCGCCGAGCGCAGCGCGCCGCACGCCTCGGTCACGCGCTTCGCCATGCCCGCCTCGGCGGCCTTGCCCCAGGTGCGGGGGTCGTACGTCTTCTTGGAGCCGACCTCGCCGTCGACCTTGAGCACACCGTCGTAGTTCCGGAACATGTGGTCCGCGACCGGCCGCGTGAAGGCGTACTGCGTGTCGGTGTCGAGGTTCATCTTCACGACGCCGTTCTCCAGCGCCGTCGCGATCTCCTCGGCCGAGGAGCCGGAGCCGCCGTGGAAGACGAAGTCGAACGGCTGGCTGCCCGCGGGCTTGCCGTACTTCGCGGCCACGCCCTCCTGAAGGTCCTTCAGCAGCTCGGGACGGAGCACGACGTTGCCCGGCTTGTAGACGCCGTGCACATTGCCGAAGGACGCGGCCAGCAGGTAACGGCCCTTGTCACCCAGGCCCAGGGCCTCGGCGGTGCGCAGCGCGTCGTCGACGGTCGTGTAGAGGGAGTCGTTGATCTCGTGGGTGACACCGTCCTCCTCGCCGCCGGTCGGGGTGATCTCGACCTCAAGGATGATCTTCGCGGCGGCGGCCTGCGCCAGCAGCTCCTCACCGATGGTGAGGTTGTCGGCGAGGGTCTCGGCGGAGCCGTCCCACATGTGGGAGTTGAACAGCGGGTTCCGGCCGGCCTTGACCCGCTCGGACGAGACCGCGAGGAGCGGACGGACGTAGGTGTCCAGCTTGTCCTTGGGGCAGTGGTCGGTGTGCAGCGCGACCGTGATGTCGTACTTCGCGGCCACGATGTGCGCGAACTCCGCGAGCGCGACCGCGCCCGTCACCATGTCCTTGTTGTACTGGCCGCCGAGGAACTCCGCACCACCGGTGGACATCTGGATGATGCCGTCGCTCTCGGCCTCCGCGAAGCCGCGCAGCGCGGCGTGCAGAGTCTGGGACGAGGTCACGTTGATGGCCGGGTAGGCGAACTTGCCTGCCTTCGCCCGGTCGAGCATCTCGGCGTAGACCTCGGGGGTTGCGATGGGCATCGGGCCGCTCCTTGTGATGTGCGGGTTGAGGTGCTTTGTCCCTGACCTGGGGGCGACGTCATTGTCGCCCTCATCCTTCCAGACTCTCGTCCGTACGGTGAGGCTCAGGCCAGCCCGAGGTCGGGCAGGGTGTACGCGCTGACGTAGCGGAGCCCGGCGGCCTCCACGGCTGCGGCGGCCCCGCGGTCGACGATCACCGCGACGGCGACGACCTCGCCGCCGGCCTCCCGTACCGCCTCGACCGCCGTCAGCGGCGAGCCGCCGGTGGTCGACACGTCCTCCACGACCAGACAGCGGCGGCCCTTGACGTCCGTGCCCTCGATACGGCGCTGCATCCCGTGGGCCTTGCCCTGCTTGCGTACGACGAACGCGTCCAGGCGGGCGCCTCGCGCGGCGGACGCGTGCAGCATCGAGGTCGCGACGGGGTCGGCGCCGAGGGTCAGCCCGCCCACACAGTCGTAGTCCAGACCGGCGCCGGCGGCGGTGTCGAGCATGACCTGCCCGACCAGCGGCGCGGCCTCGCCGTCCAGGGTGATGCGGCGCAGATCGATGTACCAGTCGGCCTCGATGCCGGACGACAGGGTCACCTTGCCGTGCACCACGGCCTTGTCCTTGATCTGCTGGAGCAGCTCAGCACGTACGTCAGTCATGGGCCTGAGCTTACGGCGGGGCTGCGGGGGCCCCGCCGGGAGCCTTCTCGGGGCGGTGCGGGGCCGCCTCCGTCAGTGGGACCTCTCAGAGCCGGCGCCAGCTCCAGGTCGCCCGGATCTCCAGGGGGTCGATCGGTGTGACCAGGCGCGGCAGGGTGTTGAGCCCGTTCGGCGGACCGGTCTGCGGCTCCACGCAGACCGCCTCGGCCTGCTCGTCGTAGACGACGGCCCATTCGGCGGTACTGGTCACCTTCAGCTCCAGCCGCCCCGGCCAGGTCAGCGTCGCCGCCACGCCGTCGGGCATCCCGAAGCAGTCGTCCCACGGGCCGGGCTGCGGCTCGATACGGCGGCCTGTCGGCAGATGGTCGTCGCCGCGCTCCTCCTGCCAGGCGGGCGAGAAGTCGAGGCGTACGGCGTCCTCGTCGGCCGTACCGCCGTCCAGGTGGCGCAGGAACCACGGGTGCCAGCCCGCCTGCGCGGGGAAGGAGTCGTCGTACGTCTCGACGCCGAGCGTCAGCGTGAGCGAGTCGGGGGTCAGCTCGAAGAGCTGGGTGACACGGCCGGTGTACGGCCAGGGGTCGGCCAGCTCGTAGGTGAACGCCGCCTCGGTGTCCCCCTTGCGGGCGGTGCGCCAGGAGGTGTCGCGGCCCGTGCCGTGGATGGCGTGCGGTGGGGAGTTGAGCGGCAGTTGGTGGGTGAAACCGCCGTTGCGGAACTGCCCGTGCTCGGTCCGCCCGCAGAAGGGCACCATCGGGAAGCAGCCGTACCGGTCGCCCTGGCGCAGCAGCTCGGTACCGCCGACACGCAGGCTCGCGGCGCGGCAGCCGTTCGTCGGATGGATCGTCAACTCGGCGTCGCCGGACGCCAGTCGGATCTCGCGCTTATGGTCCGTTTCCGTACTCACGCCATGACCCTAACCGGCGGGGCCCGGCGTCCGGCTCAACGCCTGCGCCGCAGCGCGCGCCCCACGACGACGGCCCCGGCGATGGCGAGCGCGGCGGCGGGCGCCACCCACCGGAGCGCGGCACCGGCGCCGCCGGAGTCCGGGGCCTGCTCGGGCGCGTAACGCCCGCGGGGCGGCGCGTGGTCGACTTCCTCGGCACTCCGCCCGATCATGGTCCGCCGGGCGTGCGCGGCCTCGGCGGGCGGATCGAGGGGTACGAGGAAGTCCCCGTCCCCGGAGGCGGTGTCCCCGAACCTCTCCGACTCGGGGATACCAAACGGATCGTCGACCTCGTCACCCCCCTCCACGTCCCACGAACGCGCCCCCCCGTCCTCGAAGGAGCCGCCCCCGCCACCTGCCGCGGCCACGTCCTGGTCATCCCCCCGTCCGGGGACACCAGGCCGGTCGCCCGCGTCCCCCGCCGCCGCCACGTCCTGGTCGCCTTCCCCGCCCTCACCGGAGCCGACGCCGGAGGCGTCCGGCCCATCGCCCGCGCCGGCCGACGCCGCAACGTCCTGTTCGCCCTCCCCGCCGTCACCGACGCCGGAGACGTCGGGCCGGTCGCCCGCGCCGGATGCCGCCGCAACGTCCTGGTCGTCCCGCCCACCTGAACCGGCACCGATGCCGGAGGCGTCCGGACCGGCGCCCGCGGCGGCCGACGTCGGCGCGTCCTCGTCATGGCCGGCACCGGCACCGGGCGACGGGTCGGCCGCGCGAGACGGCTCCTCGTCGGCCGCGCCGGGCAGCGCCTCGCCGTCCCCGCCCGCACCCGGGGCATCCGGTCCCGCGCCGGAGGTGGTCGGTAGCGCCGTCGTGAAGCGGTCCAGGAGTCTTCGGGCCGTTGCTTCCGTTGTCGTCGCGTCGAGCTCCGACAGGCGGCCCTCCGACGTCGCCGTCGCCGTGAAGGTGACCTTCGTGCCGTCCGCCGTCTCCGTGAGTCTGACGCGGACGTTCACCTTCGCGGAGCCCGTACCCCGTACCTCCGCGCCCTCGCCCTTCGCCGTGAAGCCGCCCGCGCGTTCCGTGAGCGTCAGCGCGCCCCGGTACGTGATCGTGTGGCCGCCCACGCGGACCTTCAGACGGCCCGAGAGCGGGCGGGCCGATTCGTCCGCGTCCTGCTGGAGGCCGGGGACGCAGCGCGCGACGCGGGCGTGGTCCCTCAGCGCCTCGCGGAGGGTCTCAGCCGGAACCGGAATGAACACCTCATGCTCCATGGGATCCGAGCCTACTCAGCCCCGCCGACTCAGGCGCCCCTCCGCGCACAACCTCTGTCCCGGCCGACACGCCGCACCCCGTCAGCCCGCGTACCTCGGATGCACCAGCGTCGACGGGGGCAGATCGCGCAACCGGGTGCGTTCCGCGCCGAGGACCCCCGCTTCGAGCACGGGCGCGGCCAGCGAACGCAGCCGCGGCGCGTCCGGGGCGAGCTCCACCGCCGGGCGGCGGCCGACCGCCGCCAGGACGAAGCCCCAGTCCGCCGTGGAGGCCCCCGCGTCCCCCTCGTCCGCGTCCTTCTCGTCGTGCGACCGGTCCGGCCCCGCCTCGAAACCGGA
The DNA here is from genome assembly GCF_042716895.1 of Streptomyces sp. NPDC058653. NCBI lineage: Bacteria > Bacillati > Actinomycetota > Actinomycetes > Kitasatosporales > Streptomycetaceae > Streptomyces > Streptomyces sp. NPDC058653. The sequence continues at coordinate 153,292 of NZ_JBHXRM010000011.1, forward strand.
CACCCGCCCCGTCGCGCTGTACGGACTCGTCCCGAAGCCGGCCGCCCGCAGCGTCGCGTCCACCGTCCAGTACGTACGCGGCCGGACGGCCGGCGGCCCCGCGTGCACCGCCAGCCGCCCGCCCTCCGCGAGCACCCGGGAGGCGAGCCCGTAGAACTCCTCCGAGTAGAGCTTGGTGCTCGGGGTGATGCCGGGGTTGGGGAGGTCCGAGACGACCACGTCGTACGCCCCCCGCTCCGCCGCCGACAGGTCCCCCTCGTGGCCCCGCAGCCACGCGAACGCGTCCGCGTGCTCCACGCGCAGCCGAGGGTCGTCGTACGCGTGCCCGTTCAGGCTCGCGAGCGCCGGGTCCGTACGCGCCAGGCGCGAGACACCGGGGTCCAGCTCGACGAGCGTGACCGACCGGACATCCCGGTAGCGCAGCACCTCCCGCGCCGCGAGCCCGTCGCCGCCGCCCAGGATGAGCACCCGCTCGTGCCGCCCGCTCATCGCGGGATGCACCAGCGCCTCGTGGTAACGGAACTCGTCGCGCTCGCTGACCCGCAGCCGCCCGTCCAGATACAGGTCCAGCGGGCCGCCCCGACCGCCCGTGAGCACCACTTCCTGGACGTCGGTCTGGACCGCCACCCGCACCCCGTCCCCGTACACCGCCCGCCTCGCCGCCCGCTCGAAGTCGTCCACCATGACCGCCGCCGCTCCCAGCACCGCCAGCACCGTCACGTTCACGAGCAGCAGCAGCCCCCGCTCGCGGCCCGTCAGATCGCGGCCGAAGACCCAGAGCACGAGCGCGCCCCCCGCCACCACATTGACGGCGCCGGTCAGCAGCGCGCCTGTGAGCTGCCCGAACCACGGCAGCAGCAGGAAGGGGAACGCGAGCCCGCCGACCAGCGCGCCCACATAGTCCGCGGCGAAGAGATCCGCGACGGTCCCGCCCGCGTCCTGCCGGGAGACGCGCTGGATGAGCGTCATCAGCAGCGGGATCTCCGCGCCGATGAGGACCCCGATGGAGAGCGAGAAGCCGATCAGCGCGTACCGCGACTCGCCCATCCAGGCGAACGTCGCGTACAGCACCATCGCCGAGGAGCCCCCGATCAGCGCGAGCGCCGCCTCCACCAGGCCGAATCCCACCGCGGCCCGGCACCGCAGCCGCTTGGCGAGCAGCGACCCGAGACCCATCGCGAAGACCATCAGGGACAGGACCACCGAGGCCTGGGTGACCGAGTCCCCGATCAGATACGACGCGAGGGCGACCAACTCCAGCTCGTACACCAGTCCGCAGGCGGCGCAGACGAAGACCACGGCGAGGATCAGGAAGCGACCCGCGCTGGGTCGGACGGGCAGTCGCGGCGCGCTTTCCGCCGGCGCGACCACAGACTGGTCGATCATTCCAGTAACGCTACGTCACGACTTCCGTGCGGCTTGTCACCCACAAGGGTGGTAACCCGCCCTCACACCTCACCCCAGGACCCCGGTTCCCACCGCTACAGCGCGACGGGAACCCGCACCCCCACCCGTGTCCTGGTCACCACCAGCGCGCCCTCCTGCGGATACGCGTGCCAGGTCCGCCAGGACACCTGCCCCTCGTGCCGCTGCACGAGCATCGCCGTGAACGCGTGCGGTTCTCCCGGGAACGTGCCCGCCAGTCCGTTCGGGTGGTCGGCGACCAGCGCGAGCAGTTCCTGCGCGCGCCCCGCGAACGAGCCCTGCGACAACGTCTCGACGCGCGCCGCGAACTCGTACTCCCACTCCCCCACGCGCTCGGCGACACCGAGCGGAAGCGGCGTGCTGCTGCCGGGGATACAGGCCACCGTCTCGGAGCAACTACCCCGCTCCTCCTCAAGAAGCACCTGGTGGGAGGCGCCGAGCAGCCTCAGCTGGAGCTTGGCGCCGGTGAGTTCGAGATCGAGGACGGCGAGAGCGGGGAGCGGCTCACGCCCCAACGCCCAGGCCAGATCGGCGGCACGGGTGTCGGTGTAGGTCGTATTGAGGGTTCTGAGCATGGGTCGGCTCCGCAAACACGCTTGGCAAAGTGGACCGGGTGGCGTCCCGGAGGATGAATGGGGAGATCTGGGATCTGGGATCTGAGATCTGTGAAGAGAGATCAGTGAGGTGTGAGCTGCGAACTGTGAACCGAGGAACTGGAGAACTTACGAGTGGAGAAGTGAGAACCGAGAACGGTGAACCGGGAAACGGGAGTTGCGAGAAGGGAACGGTGAGCTGGAATTGCGATCCGGGGACTGAGGGAACTGAGGGAGCCGAGGACTGACGGAAGTAGGAGATCGTCTACTCGGCTCCGCGCGAAAGTCCGAGGTTCGAGGCCCAAGGTCCGGGGGCTGGAAAATCTCAACAGCGAGGGAATCACGAAGTAAGGGGCTCTCACAGCGTTTTTACCCAACTTGACTGGGTTTCCATCCCCTCGGGGGTGCCACAGTTCAACTGTTCAACCCGAAACGGCTCAACGCCCGGGCGTCCAGAGCCGTTTGACCAACCCCGGCGATCAACATGAAGGTGCCCGGCGGGAGTTCGTCCCGCCGGGCACCTTCATTGGCCGCGGACCAGCTGCCCCGTGTCAGCTGCCTCCGCCGCCGCACCCCCCGCCGCCTCCGCCGCAGGAGGAAGAACCTCCACCACAGGACGAGGAGCCGCCTCCGTCACCCGTGGAGAACCAGCTCGCTCCTTCCCCACCGCCTCCGCCTCCGCCCGCGCGGGACCGGCGGCCGCCGGAGAAGCGGACACCGCGATTCCGGTTCCCCGCGCGCCGGCGGCTCGAATTGGAACGCAGGGCGGCGATGCCGCCCCCGACAACCAACAGTGCGAGAAGCCCGAAGGCCAACCCCACAACGTTCATCGTCTTCACCGTCTTTCTGTTCCCCCGAAGCGAGGCCTCCGCGCCATCGCGTGACCGGCTTCGCCAGTGATCGGCTTTCGTGCCGTCTTCTCGTGTGACTAGGGAATGCCCTCACCCCACGAACGCAAAGCAGACTTGAGCAAGTCCAGAGCTTCGGCGCAGGATGGCCGCCATGACCGCCACAAATCCCTCGACTCCCCCGACTCCTCCGACTCCGGAGACCCCTCCGACCCCAGCGGCACCCGCGGCACCGGCCTCGGGCGACGGCCCCGCGGGCCGCCGCCCGCTGCTCAACCGGCGCCTCGCGGAGTTCGGGACGACGATCTTCGCCGAGATGTCGGCGCTGGCCGTCCGGACCGGCGCGATCAATCTGGGCCAGGGCTTCCCCGACACGGACGGCCCCGAGGAGGTCAGGGAGGCGGCGGTACGGGCGCTGCGGGACGGCCGGGGCAACCAGTACCCACCGGGCCCCGGCGTCCCCGAGCTGCGCGCGGCGATCACGGACCACCAGCTGAAGCGGTACGGCCTGGCGTACGACCCCGACACCGAGGTCCTCGTCACGGCCGGCGCCACGGAGGCGATCGCCGCGTCGCTGCTCGCGCTCGTGGAGCCGGGCGACGAGGTGATCGCACTGGAGCCGTACTACGACTCGTACGCCGCCTCCATCGCCCTGGCGGGCGGCACCCGCGTCCCCGTCACGCTGCGGCCCCGCGAGGGCGCCTACCACCTGGACCTGGACGAGCTCCGCGACGCCGTCACCCCGCGCACCCGGCTGATCCTCCTCAACAGCCCCCACAACCCGACCGGCACCGTCCTCACGCGCGAGGAGCTGGCGGCCGTGGCCGCGCTCGCCGTCGAACGGGATCTGCTGGTCGTCACCGACGAGGTGTACGAGCACCTGGTCTTCGACGGCGAACACCTGCCGATCGCGTCGTTCCCGGGGATGCGCGAGCGGACGGTCACCATCTCCAGCGCGGGCAAGACGTTCGCGTTCACCGGCTGGAAGGTGGGCTGGCTGACGGCCACGCCCGAACTGGTGAGCGCGGTCAGGTCCGCCAAGCAGTTCCTGACGTATGTGTCCGCGGGGCCCTTCCAGTACGCGGTCGCCGAGGCGCTGCGGCTGCCGGACGGCTACTTCGAGGATCTGCGCGACGATCTGCGGGCCAAGCGCGATCTGCTGTCGGCCGGGCTCGTGGCGGCCGGGTTCGAGGTCTACCGGCCGGCGGGCACGTACTTCGTCACCACCGACATCCGGCCGCTCGGCGAGAGCGACGGCTTCGCCTTCTGCCGGGCGCTGCCGGAGCGGTGCGGTGTGGTGGCCGTACCGAACGCGGTGTTCTACGACCACCGGGAGCAGGGCGCGCCCTTCGTACGGTTCGCGTTCTGCAAGCGCGCGGAGGTGCTGGCGGACGCGGCGGCCCGGCTGAAGACCCTCGCCGCCGGGTGAGACGCCGCCGCTGGTCTCAGGGGCCCGCGTGGACCTGGCAGGCCCAGAGGCTGGGGGTGCGGGGGTACTCGGCGCGCAGCTCGCGCACCGCGTGGTGCAGGGCGCGTGCCGTGAGGGCGACGGAGAGGGGGCCGTCGGGCCGGGTGTGCAGCTGCTCGTACACCCGGCGGGCGACCCTGGCCCCGGTCCTGTCGTCGACCGGCCAGAGCGAGCCGACCACATGGGGGAAGCCCGCCATCTGGAAGGCGCTCGCGATGTGCACGGACTCGTCGGCGAGTTCGGCGCCGATACGCATCGTGTCGCACGCGGAGAGATAGGCCAGGCCGGCGCCCGGAAGGCGCAGCCGGGCCAGGTCGCGAACGGTCGGCGAGGCGTCCGGCGGGCCGTGCAGCACCAGCCGGCCGTTCGAGGGGCGCAGCGGATCGCTGACGGCGTGGCAGGCGAAGTGCACGTGCGCGTGGTCGCGCAGCCGGGTGTCGACGGCCGCGCGGGTCGCGGCGCCGTCGGCGAGGAGCGTGGCGCGCGGCAGCCGCCGTGCCAGCCAGTCGGCCTCCTCGCGCGCGCCGGGCAGCGGAGGAAGCCCCTCCGCGTCCGGGACGGCGACGATCAGCACGGAGTCGTCCCGGGCGCCGGCGCCGGAGGGTCCGGGGGCGCGCGTACGGGCGTGGTGGAGCGTACGGAGCGTGGGGGCGTACGAGGACACCACCCGGTCCAGGGCGCCCGGTCCGCCGCCGTCCGGCTCGGCCGCGTGCAGGGGCAGGGTGCCGAGCAGCCCGCCCGGCGACCACCAGATCCGCGGCGGCGCCTCCCCCTCCGGAGGGACGCCGAGGCCCAGCCGGTCGAGCACGGGGCGGGTGACGGCCGACCAGAGCCAGTCCAGCGTGGCCCGCACCTCGCCCTGGGCCCGCAGCACCTCCGGGTGGTCGGTCCCGGGCGCGTTCAGCCGGGCGAGCGCCGCGTGGAAGCGCTCGGTGCGCGCGGCCACGTCGGAGGCGGTGAGCAGCGGCAGCGGCAGGGCCTCGACGGACCGCGCGGTCACGAGGAGGGCGCCGCCGCCCGCCTCTCCGCCGGCGGTGTCGGCACTGTCGTCCGGCGGTACGTGCACCAGGACCACGGGGCCCTGGTCGGCCGCCGCGAGCAACTCGGCGTCGTCCCAGTCGCGTACGGAACGGAAGAGCCGCAGCTCCGGATGGTCGGCGCGGATCCGGGCGGTCAGCTCGTCCCACCGGGCCGTCAGCCGCTGCCGTCGGTCGCTGGCCGGAGCAGCCGGCGCCGCCGGGTCGGCCGAGGGGTCCTCCAGGCTCTCCGGCTCCAGCTCGGACGTCGACGCGTCGAGTCCCCGCCGCAGCCGGACCAGCTCGTCCGCCGACTCCGGCGCCCTGCGGGCCAGTTCGGTGAGGTCACTGTTCGCGTCGAAGGCCTGCGCCAGCAGCACCCCGCGCGCCTGCTCCAACAGCCGTACCGCGAGGGCCGGTTCACCGCACCGGACGGCGCACGCCGCCGCCTCCGCGCCCAGCCCCGTCATCCCGCCGAGCCGGAACTCCTGGTCGTCACGGAGGAGATGGCGCGGCGAGACGACCGGCATCAGGTCGACGGCGACCACGTACCCCTTGAGCGCGAGATCGGGCCGTCCGAGCCTCGTCCAGGCGCGCGCCCACCGCCAGGCGGCGGCGACGCGTTCGGAGGGCGGGCACTGCGGTTCGAGCGCCGCCTCGCGGAAGGCCGCCGCGGACTGCCGCAGATCGTCCGGCGCGCCGGTACGCGCGTGCCGTTGGTCCAGCAGTTCACCGAGGATGAAGAGCCGGGTGGTGAGATTCGGGTGGTCGGGCGGCGTCGCGTCGACAGCCTCCCGCAGCTGCCCGATCACCTGTTCGTGCGCGCCGGGGAACCAGTCCGTGCGGAAGAGCGCCCGCTGCACGACGGCGTCCGTGACCAGGAAGTTCGGCCTCAGCGGCGAGCCCTCGGGCAGCGCGGCGAGCGCCGACTCCAGGACCGTGCGTGCCTCGCGCAGATCCCGGCGGCGGCGGGTGAGGCCGGAGCGGGAGACCAGGATGACCGCCAGCGACAGCTGCCTGGTCGGCCGGAGCGGATCGGTCGCGCCGGTCAGCTCCAGCGCGGCTCTCATCTGCTCCACCGCCTCGTCCAGGGTGGCCACGTCGTTCGTCCGTTCGGCCGTACGCATCAGGGCGGCGCCGGTCGCGGAGAGGATCGCCGCGCGCTTCGACGCGGACGCGCCGGGCAGCGAGGCGGCGCGCCGCCGGCACTCCAGTGCCTCCGCGAGGTCGGCGGAGTCCTCCAGCCTGTTGTGCCGGAGCATCAGCGCGGCGCTGAGATTGATCAGCCGGCCGCCGAGCAGATGATGGCCGGCGGGGGTCTCCCGGACGGCCTCGCGCAGCGCGTCGACCGCCTCCGTCAACACCGCGGTCCCGGTGGACTGTTGGTGGAGCGAGACCAGGACCATGCCCAGGTTGGTGAGCACGCCGGGACGGGAGGCGTGAGCGGCGGGGATCGCCGCGAGCGCCTCGCGCATCCTCGCGGCGGCGGTCACCAGGTCCTCCGGAGCGCCGAGGCCCCGCTCGAACCGGCCGCGCAGCTCCAGGGCCGAGTTGACCAGCCACTCGACCGTCCGACCGGCCGACGGGCCCGCCTCGGACGTCTCCTCCTCACCGATGAGCCGACGCGCCTCCGCCAGGTCGCGCAGGTCGCCGAGGCGCGCGTGCCGCATTCTCAGCGCGAGTCCCAACTGCCGCTCGGCGTGCCCGCGTTGGTCCGGAGAGCTCCAGGTCTCCCGGCACGAGCGGGTCAGCAGGGCGATGGCCTCCTCCAGATCGGCGAGCCCGCCCGTCCGCTCGTACCGCTTGACGAGAGCGAACGCCACGCCGGTCAGGGCCGGGCCCGGGCCGTCCGGGTGACCGGAGGCCGCGCCCCTGCTGAGCGCGACGGCCTCGTCGAACTCCTCGACCGTGCCGCCCCACCGGTCGAGCCGCAGACTCAGCGCCGCCCCCAGGACGCCCCGGTGGCGGGCGAGGTCGGGGTGGTCGTCGGCCGACTGGGCCAGTACGTCGCGGGCGATCCCGATCGCCTCGTCCAGATCCTCGGGGTCGGACGTCCGCTCGTACCGCCCGACCAGCGACACCACGTGATCGCCGAGCCGGGTCAGACGGTCCGGGTCGCCGGCCGGGGTGAGCCGTAGGGCGCGGCGTTCGAGGCGCAGCACCTCGTCGGCGAGCCGCGCCGACTCCTCCCGCAGGGTGTCGTCGTCCCAGGCGCGCGCCGCGGCGTCCAGGGCGTCGGACAGCCGGGAGAGCCGTACGGGGAGCGCCGGGTCGTCGTCCGCGGTGGCGAGCACCGAGAGCCGGCCGGTGCCGATCGCCTGGGCGCGCAAGAGGTCGGGGGTACTGCCCGGGCTCGCGAGGAGTTCCGTCGTCCCCGCCGGCTGACCCGGCAGTCGGCGGCCCTCACCGGCGGCGGTGGCGGCCAGACACACCATGCTCCACACGTCCGGCCCGCCCGCGTCGGCGGGGTCGGGCCGGGACTCCGGGGGCAGCGGGGCCCAGAGCTCCGCCAGCTCCGGTGGTACGGCCTGACGGTCGACCACCCAGACCGGGAGCAGCAGCATCCCCGCGCAGGCACCCTCCTCCCCGCCCTTTCCCTCGCCCAGCTCGCCGCAGCGTGCCCAGTAGAGCCAGCCGGCCACCTGCCGGGCGTCCATGTCCGTACCGAAGTCGCAGCCGCGCAGGAGCGCCTTCAGTTCGGCGTCGGCCGCCGGGCCGAACAGCAGGGCCCCGTCGCCCAGTTGAACGGCCCGCTCCAGCCGTCCCGCGACCGCTCTCAGCAGGTCGTCCCGGCTCGCACCCCGCACGCTCACACCCGCCCCGCTCACATCCGCCCCGCTCACATCCGACTCCTCACCAGCCTCACTCATTGTCGTGGAGAGGGAGCCAAGCGTGGCCGCCCGAGGCACACTTGACGCCATGACCGCATCAGACAGGGCGTACGAGGAGCGTCGACACGCCGATTCCGTCGCGGCCCTCTGCGCACTCCTCGCACAGCGGGACGGCCTCTGGCGCACGGACGAGGACGTCGCGGCGGCCACCGAGCGGGCCAGAGGACTGCTCGCCCCCGGCACGACCGCCGATCCCGGGCAACTCCAGCAGGCGTTGCGGGAGTTGGACGAGGCGCTGCTCCGGGCGGGCGACCCGCGCGGCCTGGGCGGCGCCCTCCGGGTGGGCGCGGGCTCGGTTCCGGGGATTGGGTCCCGCCCCGACGTCCCCGGCGTCCGCCCGATGATCAAGGTCGCGCTCTGCCCGGGTACGGCGCCCTGCACACGCCGTGAGCCCGCCAAGGACCTGTGGCCCGCGCCGCCGTGCGCGCTCAACGGCGTACGGATGCGCAAGGAGCGCCTGCGCCGGGACCCGACGGCGTGAGCGCGACCCCACGAAGGCGCGCGCGCCGGTGAACCCGCTCCTGGTCACGCTCGGCACCAAACTCACCGAGCGCTGGCTCAACCTCCTCGTGCTGCCCGGCGCGCTCTTCCTGGGAGTCGTGGCCGCCGGCACGACCCTCGGGCACAGCCACTGGCACGACATCGACCGGCTGCGCGCGGCGCTCGACGACCTGACCGCGCGGCCGGTCCTGGACCGTACGGGCACGGCGGCGGTCGCCGTGGCGGCGCTCCTGCTGCTGTCCTCGGCGCTGTCGCTGGCCGCGCAGTTCGTCGGGACCGGGATCGAGAACTTCTGGATGCGCGAGAGCCGCTTCCCCCTCGGGCGCCGGCTCCAGCGCGGACGGCACACGGCCTGGCGGCGCCTGGACGGCGAACGGACCGAGGCGATCCGCGACCCGGCCACCCCTGCGGCGGAGATCGAACGCCTCACCCGGGCCCGGGACCGTATCGCCCTGGTCCCGCCGGGCCGCCCCTCCTGGTACGGCGACCGGCTGGCGGCGACCGCCGCCCGGGTCCACGCGGCGTACGGCATCGACCTCGCGGCCGTCTGGCCCCGGCTCTGGCTGATCCTCGCCGAACCGGCCCAGCGCCAGATCGAGTCCGCCCGCCTCGGCCTCGCGACGGCGGCACGTCTCGGCGCCTGGTCGGCCGGCTACCTCGTCGTCGCCGCCTGGTGGTGGCCGGCCGCCGTGATCGCCCTGGGCTGCGCGGCACTGGCCCGCGCCCGGGCCCGCGAGGCGGTGGAGTCACTGGCCTCACTGATGGAGGCGGCGGTCGACGTCCACGCCCGTGACCTGGCGGTCCTGGTGGGCCTGCAACCACCGGACGCCACGGGCCTGTTGTCGCCGGAGACCGGCGAGGGCCTGTCGGAGATCTTCCGCAAGGCGGACTAGGGCATGCCCGCGGGGCCCACGGCACGCCGACGCCACCGCCGCCGTGGGGTCCGCGTCCGGCATCGGCGCCGCGAGCAGGGTCCCGCCCGCTTCGCGGGCCACGACAAGGACGGGCCGGTCCTTGCCGCACCCGTCGTTCCCTCGCCCGACCGCGTCACGCCCGACGCGCCGGCGCCCGACGGCGAGTCGTCGTCCGGGAGCCTGGCCGGGCCCGACTGCACCACGGCGTACCCGAGCGTCCGTCAGCTCTGCCCGCTGCGCTCCTTCTCCCGCAGTGCCTCCTCGACGGCGTTCAGTACGCGCGCGTCCTCACGTTCCTTGCGGCGTGCGCGGGCGCGGCGGCGGAGCAGGAACGCGCCGACGAGCGCCGCCACCAGGACGACGACGATCAGCAGCAGCGTCCAGGGGACGGCCCAGCCGTGTGCCGTGGCCTCGACCGGCTTGAGCGCGGTGGTGGAGCCGGAGGCGTCGATGAGCAGGGGGGTGAGGGTCGCGGTCGCCGTCAGGCCGAATCCGGGCGTCACGCCGTGGACGGGCACCTTCATCTTCCAGGTCTCGTCCGGGAGCAGGTCCGGCGGCGGGGCAATGTCGCCCGCCTCGGCCCGCAGCCGGCCGAACGGGCCGGAGACCGATACCGACTGCCGGGCGGACAGCAGGGCGTTGCCGGTGTTGTGGATCGTGTAGGTGACCGTCGCGTCCCCCTTGGCGAACGGGACGAGGGAGCCGTCGTAGTCGACGCGCAGGTCCTCGACCGCCAGCCTCGGCTTCAGCTCGCCGCTGACGCGGAGCTTGACGCGGATGCCGAGGCGCCGGTCGACGTTGATGCCCGCCGCGTCGTCGGCCTGCTTGAGGGAGGTGAGAACCCCGCCCACGTAGTCGCCGGGCGTGGCATTGGCCGGGACCTCGACCGTGAAGGGGACCTCGGCGGTCTTGCCGGGCTTGATCAGGACGCTGTCGCGGGCCGCGTGGGTCCAGACGCCGATGCCGACGGACTTCTTGTCCTTGGTGAGCAGGTCGAGTTGGCCGGTGCCGGTGGTGTAGCCGTCGGCCGCGTAGACGGTGAGTTCGAGCGGGGAGTCGCTGCGGTTGGCGACGACCATGGCGTCCTTGACCTGGCCGCCGGGGTTGACGGTGTAGCTGTAGCTGGACCGGTCGTCCCCGTACCCGTTCGCGGCCGTCCTGACCGTCCAGGTGACGTCGCCGTCGGCGGCCCGCGCGGGGCCGGCGCCGAGGCCGGCGATCGCGAAGGCCATGAGCAGCGGCAGGGCGGCGACGGTCCGGCGGAGGGCGGTTCGACGAGCGGCGATTCGCCGGGCGACGGCACGGGGGGTGCCGGCACGGGGGGCGCCGGCAGGGAGGAGGGCGGTGCGGAGGGAGGCGGCGACGCCGTTCCTCCGGCGCGTTACGGGCGTGGGCATGGTGGGTCTCTCCTGGAACGGGAGGCGGGGCAGATCACCCGAAGGCGCCTGCCCCGCCGGTGGAACGGGTCGGATCAGCTGCTCAGCGCGGTGATCGTGAGAGTGGCGCGGTAGCCGCCCTTCTCGACGCTGTCCGGGATCTTCAGCCCCAGGTCGGCGCCCAGCTTGGCCGTACCGCGGGCATGGCCCTGCTCGGCCGAACCGAGGCCGCGCGAGACGGACAGTCCCTTGCCCTGATCGTCGTAGCCGGAGGCAACCTTCGCGCCCGCCTTCGACCCCGCGCCGTTCACGAGCACGCGCGGCGTCCAGCCGAGGTAGGAGCCGGAGAACGTCTTGCCGGCGTCCTTGAAGTCACCCACGTTGGCCGAGATCGACCAGGGCGCGAGCGAACGGCGGCTGTCCGAGACGGCGATGGGGTTGATCTTGCCGTTCGCCTCGAAGTGGGTGCCGTTGGTCTCCTTGGCGGTGCCGAGGTCCACCAGCCCGTTGTAGCCGTCGATCGTCCAGCCGAACTCGCCCGGAGCGACGTCGGGTACGTTGACCTGGAGGTCCTGGCCCTCGCCGTGGTACGGGTGGACCGTGACCTTGTCGACGAGCGAGCCGACCGGCTGGCCCTCAGCGGTGTTCTCGCACCAGCTGCCCTTCTCGACCGCGGCGTTCGGAGCGGCACAGGTGCCGCTGCGGACGTTCTCCACGACGAGCTTGTCGTCGCGCACCTGGACCTTGACGTAGGTGCGGACGTGCTCCTGGTTCTGGACGGAGTTGTACCAGTAGCTGTCCGGGTTCAGCGGGTCCGCACCGTTGCCGGCGCCGCTCGTACCGCTGCTGTCCGGCTTGGTGATGTCGTAGTACTTCGAGCCCGACGCGGAGTTGCCCGTCACGTACAGGACGCCGCCGGGGCCGGGGTACACGTCGGAGGCGCCGGGCTGCTCGTCCGGGTTCTCCTTCTGGCCGTTCTTGTTCAGGTAGCTGCGTGAGTAGCTGTGGTCGTGGCCCTGGAGCACCAGGTCGACGCCGAGCTTGGAGAAGGTGGTCGGGAAGTCCACGCGGCGGACCTTGTTGTCGCTGTCCTGTGCGTGGGCGGCCGGCGAGTAGATCGAGTGGTGGTAGGTGAGTACCTTCCACTTGGCCTCCGCGCCGTGCTTGTTGATGACGTCGGTGACGTAGTCGAGGTGCGCCGCGTCACCGCCGCCGCCCTGGGAGGTGGCGTAGCTGTTGCTGTTGAGGTCGATGAACAGCACATCCTTGTAGATGTACCAGTAGTCACCGCCGGAGGTGTTGGACGCCGGGTTGCCGTTGGAGTAGTACGGCGCCGAGCGGTCCGTGTTCGGGGTGGTGAAGTGCTGCTCGTACGCCTTGCCGCCGACGTCGTGGTTGCCGATGGTGGCCGCCCACGGGTACTGACGCAGCTTGTCGGGCGCGAGGAAGGCGCTCCACTGCGACTCGTTGTTCGCGGTCTCGACCTGGTCACCGCCCGACACCAGCAGTTCGGCGTCGGGGTTGGCCGCCAGCGAGACGTCCACGGTGTCCTGCCAGCCGGCCTGGTCCTTCGCCAGATCGCCGGACGAGCCGATCTGCGGGTCGCCGTAGAACAGGAAGTCGTAGTCGCCCTCGAAGTCCTGCGTCTTGAAGGCGTACGTCGAGGACCAGTTGCCCTCGGTGCCCACGCGGTACGAGTACCCCGTGTGCTCCTTGAGGCCGGTGATCGTGGCGTGGCGGTTGAAGCCGCCGCTCGTGGCGATGTTCGCCGCGCCCATGGCGTCGAAGGTGGCGGCGCCGGCCGGGAACTCGCCGTTGACGAGCTCCGCGGTCGGGGCGACCTGGAGCTTCTGCGCGGTGTCGGTGGAGGAGTACCAGGTCACCGTGCGCTGGGACTCGTTGGCGCCGACACCGAGGACGATGCCGGTGAGGCCGGCCGGCTCGGCGGCACCGGCGGGGGACGTCATGCCTCCGCCGAGGGCCACGGCCAGGCCGAGGAATGCCGCCGCGGCGCCTGTGGCGACGCGGCGTCGCGCGGGCCGGGAGGCCCGCGCAGATGGTCTGAGTGTCATTTTGCGTTCCTTTTACCCACATGGGTGGATGTATTGGGCATCCATAACTTCGTGGGCGTTGGTGAACCGGAGACGGCTGCGACTCACGAGTCAGTTGAACTCTTGACTTCCAGGGCTCACCTGGCGACCGGCTCCCGGGATCAGAGCCCGAACAGCCGCTGGGTGAACCACACCAGCCCCATCACGCACACACCCGCGGAGATCACCGCGGTCGCCCAGAGACCCGCGGTCGGCGCACGGCGCCGCAGCACGGTCAGCAGCGGGAAGACCAGGGCGATGATGGCCAACTGCACGGCCTCGATCCCGACGTTGAAGACCAGGAGCGACCAGAGCAGGGTCCAGGAGAACGCCTCGTCGATGCCCAGCGCGCCCGCGAAGCCCAGGCCGTGCACCAGGCCGAAGCAGAACACGACACCGAGGCGCAGCCTGCCCGCCCGGTCCAGACCGAGACGACCGCGTGCCGCCGTACCGTCAGGGCCGGGGCCGGGGACCGGGTCGAGGCCGGCGGTCCGGCCGCCGCCCGGGCGGATCTGCCAGAGGTACCACCCGGCCACCACCGCGATCGACAGCGCGATGACCGGCTCGACGACGCTCGACGGCACGTCGACCAGACCGAGGGCGGCGAGCATGAACGTCACCGAGTGCGCCAGGGTGAAACTGGTCGCCGCGAGCACGATCTCGCGCAGCCGCCGCGACCCGGCGATGAGCGCGAGCAGGAACAGGATGTGGTCGATCCCGCCCAGCAGATGCTCGGCGCCCAGCCGGAAGAACTCCCAGAACCGCTCGTACCACGCCTGCCCCAGCGAGAAGGACGGATGCCCGGCGTCCAGCGCGGCGCTGCCCGAGCGGCCGTCGATCTCGTACGTGACGATCGTCTTGGTGCCGCTGACATAGGTCTCGGCGTCGGGGAACAACTCGCTGCGCACCTCGGGGTCCCCGCCCCCCTCGGGACAGGACCAGTCGAGCAACAGGACCGCGTACGGCACGCCCTCCTGGCGCCCCATCGTGAAGTCGCCGACGCGGGCCGGTGTGCAGTCGGCGCCGTCCGCGCCGACCGAGAAGCGCTCGGTGACGTAGGAGAGGGCCGACGTCGCGTGGCTGTTGAGCGCCTCGCCCTGTGCGGCGGTGTCACCGGACTCGAACGCGGCGGTCCCGGTCCGGAAGAGGGGATCGTCGCCCTCCGCGTCGGCGGCGGAGACGATGAACAGGTCGTATTCGAGCTGGAGTCGGGTCCGTATATGACCGTCCTCGCCCGAGGTGACGTCGGCGTAGACGGTCGAGGTGAATCCGTGGGCCTGCGCCGACGGACCGAGGCCCAGGAGAGCGATCACCGCGGCGGTGATCACGAGCAGGGCGCGGCGGAGGTGTCGTGACATGTGGCTGGCTCCTTCAGGTTGCCAGTGCACGGTGTACGTCACCGGTGAACACGGCCCGGCCGATCGGCGAAGAACGCAGAAACAACCACGATGAAGACACCTGCGCATGTATGGAGGCAGAAGCCGGGATAGCAGGATGTAGGCGCACCGTCCCTCATCACTCGGAGGAAGATCGCCTTGCGCTCCCCGCTTAGGGCCGCCGCCGCACTGGCCGCGGCAGCCGCGCTGGTCACCGGATGCAGCTCCGGCGACGACTGGTCACGGCCGCACCCTGAACCCACCGCCGTCGGCACGCTCGGCCGGGGGTTCGTCGACCCCTCCGCCTCACTCGCCCCCGAGGCCACCGCGACGCCGCGGCCCGGCTCCTGGGCGGGGGTCCACCCGTCCGAGGGCTACCGCGTCGTACTGGTCACCGCGGGGGACGACCGTCCGACCAAGGCGCTGGTGAAGGCCGTCGAGGAGTGGGGCCGGGAGGAGCACGTCGATCTCAGGACGGTCGCCGCCGAGAACGCGCACGACCTCATACCCGGCATCACCCGGGCCATGGAGATGCGCCCCGACCTCATCGTCAGCGCGGGCAACGACCTCGTCGACCCCCTCGCCACCATCACGCCCAACCATCTGGCACAGCGGTTCCTCGTGGTGGGGGCGGAGCTGGCCGAGCCGACCGACAACGTCACGGCGGTCGACTGGTCGGGCGCGTCCTTCCGCGGCGAGGGGCTCGGCGCCTCCTCCACGTACGACCCCGACTCGTTCACCCCCGAGCGCTGCGCGGCGGCCATCAGGGCGGGCACGGCGGCGGTGCTCAACGACCTGACCGGAATAGTGATCTGGCTCGACAAGCTCTAGAGCGGCGCGGTCCGGCGGATCGCCGTGGGCCCCCGGGACGAGGCGGGCGACCGCGCGGCCCGCACCACCCGCTCCCTGTCACGCCGACACGCCGCCGCTCCCCCCGCGCACCCCGTACGGCGCCCCTTCGTACCCGGTCGGCCGGGCCCCGGTCGCGCGCTCCGCACGCGCGACGGAAGGTCGGTCCGACCCGTCACGCGCGCCCGGAGGTGCCCCCTGTCCGCCGACACGCTCGACACCGTCGACGCCCAAGACGCCCCCGGCACCGCCGGCACCGCCGCGAAGTCCCCGGCCCCACCGCCCGCCCGCACCTCCACGGCCGTCGTCACCTCTCACGACGCTCACGCCCCTCATGCCCCTCACGCCCCTCGCACTCCCCGCGCTCCCCGCCTCGTCGCGGCCCTGCGCCGCGCCGCCCCCGCGCTCGGGCTGTTCGCCGCCGCGCGCCTCACCGGGCTGCTCGTCGTCTGCCTGTGGGCCGAGCACATCGGCCGCTCCCCGGGCCAACTCCTCACCCGGAGCTGGGACTCCACCTGGTACACCCGGATCGCCGCCGAGGGCTACGGCCACACGCTCCACTTCGCGGACGGCGCCGTCCACAGCGACCTGGCGTTCTTCCCGCTGTACCCCGGTCTCGTCCGCGCCGCCACCACCGTGCTCCCGGTCGGCGGCGGCACCGCGGCGCTGCTGATCTCCTGGGCCGCCGCCGCGGTCGCCGCCTTCGGCATCCATCTGCTCGGCGAACGCCTGCACGGCCGGACCGCCGCGACCGTCCTCGTACTGCTGTGGGGGCTGCTGCCGCACTCGGTCGTGTTCTCCATCGCGTACACGGAACCGCTGCTCACCGCCTGCGCCGCCCTCTCCCTGTACGCGGTGCTCACCGGCCGCTGGCTGTGGGCGGGTTCGCTGGCGGCCCTCGCGGGCCTCGCGCGGCCGAACGGGGTCGCCGTCGCCGCGGCGGTGTGTGTCGCGGCGGCGTACGAGCTGTGGAGGCGCCGGGGGGACGCGCCCGGCCGGCTCTGGGCGGGGGCGATCGTCGCGCCGCTCGGCTGGGGCGGCTATGTGCTCTGGGTGGGCGTGCGCACCGGCGATCCGCTCGCCGGCTACTTCGCCGTACAGCGCGGCTGGCGCTCCCGCTTCGACTTCGGCGTCGACGCCCTGCGCACCGTACGGGACATCGTGCTCCGCCCCGCCGAGCTCGCCACCACTGCGACCGCGCTCCTCGTCGGCGCGGCGGTGCTCCTCTTCGCGCTGCTCGTCGTGGACCGGGAGACCCGGCCGCCGCTGCCGGTGCTGGTGTACACCGGCGTCCTGCTGCTGATCACGGTCGGCGGCGCGGGCTTCTTCGAGTCCAAGCCGCGCTTCCTGCTGCCCGCGTTCCCGCTGCTGCTCCCGGCGGCGTGCGCGCTCGCGAAAGCCCGGCCGAGAGCGGCGATCGTGGTGATCGCGGCCCTCGCCGGGCTGTCGTGCTGCTACGGGACGTACCTGCTGACGCTGGCTCCACCGCCGCTGTAGCGCCGGGCCGGTGTCCGCCGGCCCCGGCCGTCAGGCCTCGTCGGCCGGCTTCTGCTCGGCCGCCTGGCCCTCGGCCGGCTGACCCTCGGCCGACTTGTCCTCGGTCGGCGTCAGCCCGAAGGTCTCCACGAGCCACTTGTCGAACTCGATCGACGCCCGCACCCAGCTGACGGTCGACGACACGAAGTGCTCCAGGCTGACGCCGGTACCGATCAGCATCTGGGCCTCGCCGATGAGCCGGACGGTCGTGGGGCCGTCCTCCTCCTCGTGCACGTGGCTGTAGACCTTGGGCCACAGCGTGCGGCGGTTCCAGTCGTCGATCGCTTCGAGGATCTTGGGCTTGTCCTCGATGGCGTGCGGCCGGTCGTAGAAGGTCCGTACCGAGAAGACCTGCTGGTCGTCCTCGCCACGGAACATGAAGTACGTACGGAAATCCTCCCACGGCGCCGCGAGGTCACCCTCGTCGTCGACGACGTACTTCAGCTCCATCTGGTCCAGGAGCTGCTTGACCAGATCCTGGTCGGGGACGACAGGGCCCGCCGGTCCCGCAGCCTGCGGTTGGGGCTGGGCCCCGAAGTTCGGAATCGAGGACGGGTCGATAGTCATCGCTGGATTCTCCTGAGGAAGGCATGCCGTTGTCTGACAACGACCCTAGCCGCGATCCCCCTGTGGCAACCGCGCACCCCGTCGACAATCCGGCGGAAGCCCCGACGGGGTCCGCCACCGGCACGGTGACGGACCCCGGGTCGGACCGGACCGGGCGGCCCTACGGCGTCTTCTCCAAAGAAGGCGCCCCCGCGCCCGGCCCAGCGCCGGCCTCCGCAGGGCCCTCCGCGCCGTCCCCGGCCTCCGGCTCCCGCACGCGCGGCGCCGGCCCCACGATCAGCCCGTCGCCCGCGCGGTCGACCCGTACCGTGTCGCCGTCCACGACCTCGCCCGCGAGGATCTCCTTCGCCAGCCGGTCGCCGATCGCCGTCTGGATCAGCCGGCGCAGCGGCCGTGCCCCGTACGCGGGGTCGTTCCCCTTGTCGGCGAGCCAGGCCAGCGCGTCGGGCGTGATGTCGAGGGTCAGCCGGCGGTCCGCCAGCCGCGCGGCGAGCAGAGCGATCTGGAGGTCGGCGATCCGGGCCAGCTCGTCCTTGGAGAGGGCCGAGAAGACCACGAGATCGTCCAGCCGGTTGAGGAACTCCGGCTTGAAGGACGCCCGTACGGCCTCCAGGACCTGCTGCTTCTTCGTCTCCGCCGAGGGGATCGGGTCGACCAGATACTGACTGCCGAGGTTCGAGGTGAGGACCAGGATGGTGTTGCGGAAGTCCACCGTCCGCCCCTGGCCGTCGGTGAGCCGGCCGTCGTCGAGGACTTGGAGCAGTACGTCGAAGACCTCCGGGTGCGCCTTCTCGACCTCGTCCAGCAGGATGACGCTGTACGGCCTGCGGCGGACGGCCTCGGTGAGCTGGCCGCCCTCCTCGTAGCCGATGTAGCCGGGCGGCGCCCCGACGAGCCTGGCCACCGAGTGCTTCTCGCCGTACTCGCTCATGTCGATGCGGACCATGGCCCGCTCGTCGTCGAAGAGGAAGTCCGCCAGCGCCTTGGCCAGTTCGGTCTTGCCGACACCGGTCGGTCCGAGGAAGAGGAACGAGCCGGTGGGCCGGTCCGGGTCCGCGATGCCCGCGCGGGTGCGCCGTACCGCGTCCGAGACCGCCTCGACCGCCTCGGTCTGGCCGATCAGCCGGCGGCCCAGCTCCGCCTCCATACGGAGGAGCTTGCGTGTCTCCCCCTCCAGCAGCCGCCCGGCCGGAATCCCGGTCCACGACCCGACGACGTCGGCGATGTCGTCCTCACCGACCTCGTCCTTGACCATGGTGTCCTGGGCGGTCCCCGCCTCCGCCTCCGCCATCGTGGCCGCGGCCAGCTCCTTCTCCACGGCCGGGATCTCGGCGTGCCGCAGCTTGGACGCGGTCACGAGGTCCTGCTGGTCGGTGGCGTCCTGCGCCCGCTCCAGCTGGGAGAGCAGTTCGTCCAGCTTCTTCTTCAGGTCACCGACGCGGTTGAGACCCTGCTTCTCCTTCTCCCAGCGCGCCTCCAGCCCGCGCAGCTCCTCCTCGCGGTCGGCGAGGTCGCGGCGCAGCTTCTCCAGCCGCTGCTTGGACGCGGCGTCCGACTCGCTCTTCAGCGCGAGCTCCTCCATACGGAGGCGGTCGATCGTCCGCTGCCGCTCGTCGATCTCGACCGGCTTGGAGTCGATCTCCATACGGAGGCGGGACGCGGCCTCGTCCACGAGGTCGATGGCCTTGTCGGGCAGGAAGCGGGAGGTGATGTAGCGGTCGGAGAGCGCGGCGGCGGCCACCAGCGCCGCGTCCGCGATCTGCACCTTGTGGTGCGCCTCGTACCGGCCCTTGAGACCGCGCAGGATCGCGATCGTGTCCTCGACGTTCGGCTCCGCGATCAGGACCTGCTGGAAGCGCCTCTCCAGCGCGGCGTCCTTCTCGATGCGCTCGCGGTACTCGTCCAGGGTCGTGGCGCCCACCATGCGCAGCTCGCCGCGGGCCAGCATGGGCTTGAGCATGTTGCCCGCGTCCATGGCGGAGTCGCCGCCGGCGCCCGCGCCCACGACGGTGTGCAGCTCGTCGATGAAGGTGATGATCTGCCCGTCGCTGTCCTTGATCTCGGACAGGACGGTCTTCAGCCGCTCCTCGAACTCGCCGCGGTACTTGGCGCCCGCGACCATCGCGCCCAGGTCCAGCGAGACCAGCTTCTTGTTCTTCAGGGACTCCGGCACGTCGCCCTTGACGATGCGCTGCGCGAGCCCTTCCACGACGGCCGTCTTGCCGACGCCGGGCTCGCCGATCAGTACGGGATTGTTCTTCGTACGGCGCGACAGCACCTGCACCACACGGCGGATCTCCTGGTCCCGGCCGATGACCGGGTCGAGCTTGCCCGCACGCGCGGCGGCCGTGAAGTCGGTACCGAACTTCTCCAGAGCCTTGTACTGGCTCTCCGGGTCGGGTGTGGTCACCCGGCGTCCCCCCCTTGCCTTCTCGAAAGCGGCCTGCAACTTCTTCGCGTCGGCGCCCTGCCTCGTCAGCAGTTCTCCGGTCCTGCCGCCCTCCGCCGCGATCCCGATGAGCAGATGCTCCGTCGAGACGTACTCGTCGCCCAGCTTCCTCGCCCGCTTCGCCGCGTCGCCGACGACGGCGAGCAGCGCGCGGTCGGGCACCGGGGGCGCGACGGTCGAGCCTCGCACGCTGGGCTGGGCGGCCAGCAGCCGGTCCGCCCCGGAGCGCAGTTCGGCCTGGTCGGCCTCGACCTCGACGAGCAGATCGGTGACGTTCTCGTTGTCCTCGCCGCCGAACAGCGCCAGCAGCAGGTGCGCGGGCGTCAGGTCGGCATGGCCCGCCGACTCCGCGCGCTCGGTGGCGGCGTGCATGGCGTCTTTGCTCTTGTTCGTCAGCGCGGCGTCCACGTGCGGTCTCTCCTCCTCGGCGCGGGGCCCGTCCCCAAAGAACCTGACCCACCCAACGTACGTAAAGTTGAGTCTATTCCACTCAAGCCGGATCGGGGTACGTCCACCCACCGAGCAACTGCCCCCGACCCGCGCCCCGGAGGCCAATACGCGCCTATTCTTCCGGCATGACCCAAGACGTACGCGATCCCGACGCCGACTATCTCGCCTTCTGGCGGGAGCGCCACCTGTGCACCCTGACCACGCTCCGGCCGGACGGCACACCGCATGTGGTGCCGGTGGGTGTGACGTACGAGCCGGAGACCGGACTGGCACGTGTCATCACCGGCAAGAACTCCACGAAGGTCGCCAACATCCTCGCGGCGGGCCCGGACGGGGCGCGGGTGGCGGTCTGCCAGGTCCACAAACGCCGCTGGGCGACGCTGGAGGGCCTCGCGACGGTACGGACGGAGGCCGACCGGGTCGCGGACGCGGTAGGCCGTTACGCGGCCCGCTACGAGCGCACGCCGAAACCGAACCCGGACCGGGTCGTCATCGAGATCGCCGTCGACCGCACGCTCGGCAGAGGATGATCCGCGCCCCGCGAACGCCGCCTTCCCGCGGCGCGCGGCACAGCGACGGCCGGCCCGCACGCGGGCAGCACAGCGGCGCCATCGCGTTTCAGGTCCACGATGGCGCCGCTGTGTGGGGGAAGCGCCCGAGCGATCTACTACGACGGGGGAATCGCTCAGGCACTGCGGGGGGTGGCGGAAATGGTCTGTGGTTCGACCAGCTGGTGGTCACGCTGGTCGAGGTTTACGAAAATCATGTCGTACCGAATCGCGCAGCGTACGGGCTGCGGCGCCCCCCGAGGCTTCCTCAGACACCGGTAGGCACGGACGTCCTCGTCCTCCTCGCGGACGACGACCACGGGCTCTCCGAACAGCGTGACCATCAACGAGTCACCACGGTGAGGGATCGCCGTGACGAGATCGATGAAGTGCCATCCCGACCGGTAGGCCGAAGCCATCTCTCGCCGAAAGACCCTGTCGTCCGGCGGGACAGTCATGCGCCCAAGTCCACCGGTGCGCTGTCCCAGGAGGGATCACTCGGCAGAGCCTGGACGGCGGACACAGACGAACTGTCCGCCGAGGGGGTGCCACCCGCGACGAGCGAACCCGTCACGGCCACCGCAAAAGCAAGTACGCAAAACGCGCGAGCCATCCTCTTCATGGACGATCTCCACCCCATTCTGATCACTATCCTCCCCCCGCGACTAAGACGATGGCCCACGTCGAACGCTTCCACCAGCGAGCACAGGCATCATGTTCCTGTAATTCAGGACCCTGAGGGGGTGTCAAATGCAGTCAAGTCAGGGAATTGACGGACATAGGCATGGGCCTGGCGAACTATGCGAAGCCGGCAAAAATCTCTACGCGGCAGCTCTACGTTCCGGCCGGCTGTCCCGGTCCGAGGTGGAGGGCGCGCCCTGCCTGCTCGCCCTGGCGCTCCTGCGCCCGGACCCGGACGATGCCCAGTGGCTCCGTCCCGTATCCCCGTCGATCGCGCTCAATCAGCTCACGCATCCCCTCGAGCGGGAGATCCAGGAGCGGCGGCAGCTCGCCATGTCGCTCGCGGAGACCTTCGAGCCGTTCATGACGCTCACCGCCATGGACCCCTCGGCCACGCACGCGATCACCGTGCTGGAGGGGCTGAGCCTCATCAACTCCACCCTGGACCGCGTCACCGCGGAGTGCACCGAGGAACTGCTCACCGTCCAGCCCGGCAGCGGACGGAAGCCGGGCGCCCAGGAGGAGGCCCTGCGCAGGGTCCGGCCCTTGATAGACAACGGCGTCAAGATGCGGACCCTCTACCAGCACACGGCCCGTCACCACCCCGCGACGCTCGCCTACGTGGAACTGGTCGCGCCGCACGGGGTGGAGGTCCGCACCCTTGAGGAGATCATCGAGCGCCTCATCATCGTCGACCGCAAAGTGGCCTTCGTGCCCGCGCGCAGCGACCGCAGGATCGCCCTGGAGCTGCGCCACGAGGGGCTCGTGCAGTATCTCGTCGGCGTCTTCGAGCAGTTCTGGCTCCACGGCACCCCCTGGGACGAGCAGTTGTCGTACGCCCCGGAGATCGACGGCATCACCAGCATCCAGCGCTCCATCGCCAAACTCCTGATCGACGGGCACGTCGACGAGGCCATCGCACGCCGGCTCGGTATGAACGTCCGTACCTGCCGCGCCCACATCGCCAAGCTGAGCACCACCCTGGGCAGTGGCAGCCGGGCCCAACTCGGCTACCTCATCGCCCAGTCGGGAATCCTGGACCACGACCACTGAGCACTCCTCGGCAACCCTCCTCCACCAGCTAGAGTCGCACCACCGTCATCTTGCTGCATTGCAGAAAGCGGAGGGTGCCGAAATAGGCGAAACCGGAGAGAACCAGACGCATCATCCCCACGGCGAACGGGAACTGTGCGAGACGGCCGTCGGTCTCTACACCGAGGCGCTGCGCGGCGGGCGGATCGCTCGCGCCGCCCTCGCGCCGGCACCCTGTCTGCTCGACATGGCGCTGCTGTACCCCGACCCGCTGGACGCCGCGTGGATGTGCCCGGTGCTGCCGTCCGCGGCTCTGGCGCATCTCCTCCAGCCCATCACGCGTGAGATCCACGAGCGCGTGCAGCTGACCACCTCCCTGGTCAACTCCCTCGCGCCCCTGAGCGCCGTGGTCGCCGAGGACCCGGGCCTCTCGCTGACCGTGCTCGACGGGCGCGTACTGATCGACGCGAAGGTCGGGGAGGCCGCCAGGGCGGCGACGAAGGAGATCCTGACGGTCCAGCCGGGGTTCAGCAGGGAGCGCACGCTCATGATGGCCGGGCTGGACCGCTCCCTGGCCGCCATCGAACGCGGGGCCCGTCTGCGGCACCTGTACCAGCACCCGGCGCGCTACAGCCCGCACATCAAGGAGTACCTGGCGCAGGTCCCGGCCGACCGGCTGGAGGTCCGCACGGTCGAGCAGACCGTCGAGCGGCTGGTGATCGTCGACCGCGCGGTGGCGTTCATCCCCGCCAGCGCCGACCGCCGCACGGCCCTGGAGATCCGGCACCCCGCCCTGATCACCTACCTGGTGCAGGTCTACGAGGTCCTGTGGGCCCAGGCCACGCCGATGACGGAACGCCCGCCCACCTCACCGGACGCGCCGGTCACCCCGGTCCAGCAGAGCATCGCCCGCCTCCTCGTGGAGGGCACCACCGACGAGGTCGTGGCCCGCAGGATGGGCATCAGCGTCCGCACCTGCCGCTCCCACATAGCCAAACTCATGCAGGCCCTCAACGCCTCCAGCCGCACCCACCTGGGCGCCCTTCTGGTCCAGTCGGGCCTGGCCGAGCCCCGGACGAACACCCGCCCCTGAACCGCGCTCGCGCGAGGAGGGCCTGTTCGGCCCCGGAAATGTCCCGGGGCCGAACAGGCCCTCCGTCAAGCTCCGGAAGCTAGTCCGACGACAGCTTCGGCTTCGGCCGCCACACCACCAGCGCGCTCGTCTGCTGCACGTCCTGGTAGGGCACCAGGTCCCGGCGGTACGACGCGTGGACCTGGGCCTCGCGCTGGCGCATCGCCGCAGCAGCGCCGTCCACCGCCGCGCCCAGTTCGGCGACGCGCGCCTGGAGCGCCGCGACCTGGTTCTCCAGCTCGATGATGCGCTTGATGCCGGCCAGGTTGATGCCCTCGTCCTGCGACAACTGCTGCACCTGGCGGAGCAGTTCGATGTCGCGCGCCGAGTAACGCCTGCCTCGGCCCGCCGTACGGTCCGGCGAGACGAGGCCCAGCCGGTCGTACTGGCGCAGGGTCTGCGGGTGCAGACCCGACAGCTGGGCCGCCACCGAGATGACGTACACCGGCGACTCTTCGGTCAGTTCGAAGGCCGGGTTGAACGATGAGTGCGGTCGACGCCGCCCGACCCCGTCCATTGGAGTCACGCTCCCTTCGCTGCCTGGAACAGCTCGTCCCGCGGGTTCTCCCCCGCGGTCGCCTTCCGGTAACTCTCCAGCGCTTCACGGGCCTCGGCGCCGAGATCCTTGGGAACGGCCACCTCGACGGTGACGAGGAGGTCGCCGCGCGTGCCGTCCTTACGGACGGCACCCTTCCCCCGGGCGCGCATCGTACGGCCGTTGGGCGTGCCCGCGGGCAGTTTCAGGGTCACCGGCGGCCCGCCCAGCGTCGGGACCTTGACCTCGCCGCCGAGGGTCGCCTCCACGAAGGTGACCGGCACCGTGACGGTGAGGTTGTCGTCCCTGCGGCCGAAGACCGGGTGCGACCCGACGTGGACCACCACGTACAGATCACCGGCCGGACCGCCGCGCTCACCGGGCGCGCCCTTGCCGCGCAGCCGGATCCGCTGGTTGTCGCTGACGCCCGGCGGGATGCGGACCTGCATGGTCCGCGAGGACTTGGCCCGGCCGCTGCCCTTGCAGACCTCGCAGGGGTCCTGGGCGATCAGCCCACGGCCCTTGCAGTCCACGCACGGGTCGGTCAGCGAGAAGCCGCCGCCCGTGCCGCGCGACACCTGTCCGGTGCCGACGCAGGTCGGGCAGACCCGCGGCGAGCCGTTCTTGTCGCCGGTGCCCGAACACGCCTTGCAGGGCGCCTGGCTGGACATCCGCAGCGGGACCGTGGCCCCGTCGACCGCCTCGGTGAAGCTGAGCGTCACCTCGGACTCGATGTCCTGGCCCCTGCGCGGCTGCGTACGCGTGCCCGTACCGGCGCCGCCCCGGTTGAAGAGGCCGCCGAACACGTCCCCGAGCCCGCCGCCGAAGCCGCCCGCGCCGCCCTGGCCCTGGGGCCCTCCGCCGCCGCCCTGGGGGCCGCCTCCGAAGAGGTCGCCCAGGTCGAAGTTGAAGGACCCGCCACCGGCCCCGGGGCCGGCCCGGAAGCCGCCCCCGTTGCCGAAGAGCGAGCGCGCCTCGTCGTACTCCTTGCGCCGCTTGGGGTCGCCGAGCACGTCGTTGGCCTCGGAGATCTCCTTGAAGCGCTCCTCGGCCTTGACGTCACCCTTGTTGGCGTCCGGATGGAACTCGCGGGCGAGCTTCCGGTACGCCTTCTTGATCTCTGCTTCGGTGGCGTCCTTGGGGACGCCGAGAACCTTGTAGTAGTCCTTCTCCACGAAGTCCTTGGTACTCATTTCCCGACGTCCCTCCTCACTGCCCGTGATACGTACTGCTCGTCATGCGTGCTGCCCGTCCGTACCGGCCGCGCGCACCTCAGCCCTCGTCCGGGCCACCGCTCTCCTCGTCCGTGTCCGGCTCGTCGGCGCTCTTCGCCTTCTCCCCGGGCTGGACCCCCGGCTGGGGCTCCGCCACGGCGACGCGGGCGGGCCTGATGGTCCGCTCGCCGAACCGGTACCCAGGCTGCAGGATCGCGACGCACGTGTCCTCGGTGACATCCGGCGCGTAGCTGTGCATCAGGGCCTCGTGGATCGTCGGGTCGAAGGGCTCGCCCTCCTTGCCGAACTGCTGGAGGCCCATCTTCGCGGCCACCGTCTCCAACGATTCCGCCACCGACTTGAACCCGCCCACCAGCTCGGCGTGTTCCCGGGCGCGCCCGATGTCGTCGAGCACGGGCAGCAGCTCGGTCAGGAGGCTCGCGACGGCGATCTCCTTGACCGTGACCCGGTCCCGCTCGACCCGGCGGCGGTAGTTCTGGTACTCGGCCTGAAGCCGCTGGAGGTCTGCCGTGCGCTCACCGAGCGCCGTACGGACCTGGTCCAGCTGTGCGATCAGGGCGATCTGTGTGGCGTCCTGCTGTACGTCCCCGGCCGGGGCCGCCGGGCCCGGCTCCTTGGCGGAGTCCGGCTCGGCGGCCTTCGGCGCGGCGTCTTCGGGGGTGGCGCCGGAAGGGACGTCGGGCTCCTCCTCGAAGCCCGGAGTCTCCTCCGTCACGCGGCACCGTCCTTCTTGGGCTTCTCGTCGTCGACGATCTCGGCGTCCACGACGTCGTCGGCGCCGTCGGGGCCGCCGGCGGGACCGGCCTGCTCCGTGCCCTGGGCGTCGTTGCCGGCGCCCTCGGCCTGCGCGTTGGCGTACATGGCCTGGCCGAGCTTCTGCGAGACGGCCGCGACCTTCTCGGTGGCCGTGCGGATCTCGGCCGTGTCCTCACCCTTGAGCTTCTCCTTCAGCTCGCCGATGGAGGTCTCGACCTCTTCCTTCACGTCACCGGGGACCTTGTCCTCGTTGTCCTTGAGGAACTTCTCGGTCTGGTACACGAGCTGTTCGGCCTGGTTGCGGGTCTCGGCGGCCTCGCGACGGCGGTGGTCCTCGTCCGCGTACTGCTCGGCCTCCTCACGCATCCGGTTGACCTCGTCCTTCGGCAGCGAGGAGCCGCCGGTGACGGTCATCTTCTGCTCCTTGCCGGTGCCGAGGTCCTTCGCGGCCACGTGCATGATGCCGTTGGCGTCGATGTCGAAGGCGACCTCGATCTGCGGCACACCGCGCGGGGCGGGCGGCAGACCGGTCAGCTCGAACATTCCGAGCTTCTTGTTGTACGCCGCGATCTCGCGCTCGCCCTGGTAGACCTGGATCTGGACCGACGGCTGGTTGTCCTCGGCCGTCGTGAAGATCTCGGAGCGCTTCGTCGGGATCGTCGTGTTGCGCTCGATCAGCTTGGTCATGATGCCGCCCTTGGTCTCGATACCCAGGGACAGCGGGGTGACGTCGAGCAGCAGGACGTCCTTGACCTCGCCCTTGAGGACACCGGCCTGGAGCGCGGCACCGATGGCCACGACCTCGTCGGGGTTGACGCCCTTGTTGGCGTCACGGCCGCCGGTGAGCTCCTTGACGATCTCGGCGACGGCGGGCATACGCGTGGAGCCACCGACCAGGACCACGTGGTCGATCTCGGACAGCGCGATGCCGGCGTCCTTGATGACGTTGTGGAACGGGGTCTTGCAGCGCTCCAGCAGATCGGCCGTCAGCTGCTGGAACTGCGAGCGCGTGAGCTTCTCGTCCAGGTGCAGCGGGCCCTCGGCGGACGCCGTGATGTACGGCAGGTTGATCGTGGTCTCGGTGGAGGACGACAGCTCGATCTTCGCCTTCTCCGCGGCCTCGCGGAGACGCTGGAGAGCCATCTTGTCCTTGGACAGGTCCACGCCGTGACCGTTGGCGAACTGCTTCACCAGGTAGTCGACGACGCGCTGGTCCCAGTCGTCACCACCGAGGTGGTTGTCACCGTTGGTGGCCTTCACCTCGACGACGCCGTCACCGATCTCCAGGAGCGACACGTCGAAGGTGCCGCCGCCGAGGTCGAAGACGAGGATCGTCTGGTCGTCCTTGTCGAGGCCGTACGCCAGCGCGGCGGCGGTGGGCTCGTTGACGATACGCAGGACGTTGAGGCCCGCGATCTCGCCGGCCTCCTTCGTGGCCTGGCGCTCGGAGTCGTTGAAGTAGGCCGGCACGGTGATGACCGCGTCGGCGACCTTCTCACCCAGGTAGGACTCGGCGTCGCGCTTCAGCTTCTGAAGGACGAACGCGGAGATCTGCTGCGGGTTGAAGTCCTTGCCGTCGAGGTTGATCTTCCAGTCGGTGCCCATGTGGCGCTTGACCGACCGGATGGTCCTGTCGACGTTCGTGACTGCCTGGCGCTTGGCGACCTCTCCGACGAGCACCTCGCCGTTCTTGGCGAAGGCGACGACGGACGGCGTGGTCCTGGCGCCTTCGGCGTTGGTGATGACGGTGGGCTCGCCGCCTTCGAGAACGCTGACGACGGAGTTAGTCGTGCCCAGGTCGATGCCGACCGCACGTGCCATTTCGATTCCTCCAACTGACTTGAGTGGAACAGGCTCAAGGATGCACGACTGATCCCCGGCCGTCAACAGAGCTGAGTCGAGGCGACTCAACTATCGTGCGGCCCGACTTCCGGACACCGCCCGGGAACCACCCGGTTCCCGCAGGTCCGCGCGCCTTCGGAACTTCTCTCCCGCGCTGCGTCACGATCGACCGGCACCCGCTTCGCAAAAGCCACGATGCCGTCACAGTCACCCACAACGGTCGGGGGTACCCCATGGTTCCGCGCCCGGATCACGACCCGACGTCCCACGCCATGGACCGAGCACCGGAACAGGCCACGCCGCACGCCACGGACAGGGCTCCGGACCGGCCCCTGGAGGCTCCGGCGGACCGGCCCCCGGAGCACCTCCCGGACCCCGCCCCGGAGCACCTCCCAAGCCACGCGTTGGAGCACCTCCCGCGCCGCGCCTCGGAGCACGCCCCGCGCCGCGTCCTGGACCGGGTCCTGGATCGGGCCCTCGACCACGTACTCGACCCCAAACGCCTGCTGGACCTGACGCTCGGCTCGCTCCTGCTGGCCCTGCTCTCACCCCTGCTGGCCGCCGCCGCCCTCACCCTCACCCTCTCCAGAAGGCACCCGGGCGGCGCCTTCACCCACGGACCCCGCGTCGGCCTGGACGGCCGGATCTTCACCGTCCACTCCCTCACCACCCGCCGTTACCGGCTCGACCTGCTGTCCCGCCTGCCCCATGTCGTACGGGGCGAGATGTCCCTCGTCGGCCCCGCACCGCTCGCACCCGGCCACCCCGGGGCGGCCCCGCCCTGGCGGCGGTCCGTACGGCCCGGACTCACCGGCCTCGCCCAGGTGCGCCGCCGCTCCCCGCTCCCCTGGGACGAGCCGGCGCTGCTCGACCAGCACTACGTGGAGCACCACTGGATCGGCCTCGACCTGCTGATCCTCCTCCGTACACCGGCCGCCGCCTCCGCCCCGTACGGTGCGGGCGCCGCCGCGCCGCGGATCCCGGCACAGGGTCACCTCAGCGACACAGATCACCGGCCCCGCGGCTACAGTGCGGCGGGATAACTGGGTACCCTCAGCACAAACCGATTAAGTTACCGCTTAGTAGTAGCCGTCTCAGAAGCCGTCGCCGAAGCCACCGGCGTGGTGCTGTTCTTCCACCCTCGCAGGCCCGAGGAGCCCCCAATGCAACTCGCCGCGATCATCGTGTCGCTGGTGCTGACCGTCGTCGGCGTCGCTCTCATCTCCCGAGCCGTCGTCGAGATCTACCGGTTCGTGAAGCTCGGCCAGCCCGTCCCGGCCGGCAGCCGTACCGACGACCCCCGGGCGCGCACGATCACCCTGGCCAAGGAGTTCCTCGGCCATACGCGGATGAACCGCTGGGGCGTCGTGGGCTTCGCGCACTGGTTCGTCGCGATCGGCTTCCTGACGCTCGGACTGACGATCGTCAACGCGTACGGCCAGCTGTTCCAGGCCGACTGGATCATCCCGGGCATCGGCACCTTCCTTCCGTACGAGGTGTACGTCGAGTTCATCGCGCTCGCCACGACCGTCGGCATCCTCGTACTGATCGCGATCCGGCTGCTGAACCTGCCCTCGCGGGCCGGCCGCAAGTCACGCTTCACCGGCTCCAAGGCCTGGCAGGCGTACTTCGTCGAGTACGTCATCCTCGTCATCGGCCTGGCGATCCTGACCCTGCGCGGCCTCGAAGGCGCCCTGCACCACGTCGACAGCTACGACCCGGCGTACTGGGTCTCGTATCCGCTGGTCCTGGCCTTCAAGGGGCTCAGCCTCGGCACGCTCCAGAACCTGGTCTATCTGACCGCCATGATCAAGCTCGGCGTGACGATGATCTGGGCCATCACCATCGGCCTCAACACGAACATGGGCGTCGCCTGGCACCGCTTCCTGGCCTTCCCGAACATCTGGTTCAAACGCGAGGCCGACGGCGGTACGGCGCTGGGCGCGCTCCGTCCGATGGTCTCGGGCGGCAAGGAGATCGACTTCGAGGACCCGCGCGAGGACGATGTCTTCGGTGTCTCGCAGGTCGAGCACTTCTCCTGGAAGGGCATCCTCGACTTCTCCACGTGCACGGAGTGCGGTCGCTGCCAGTCGCAGTGCCCCGCCTGGAACACCGGCAAGCCGCTCTCGCCGAAGCTCCTGATCATGTCCCTGCGCGACCACGCGCACGCCAAGGCGCCGTATCTGCTGGCCGGCGGCGGGAAGACGCCCGAGGGCGAGGAGAAGGCCTCCCCGGAGCAACTGGCCGGTGTCCCCGCGGCCGCCCTCGCGGAGGCCGAGCGCCCGCTGATCGGGACGCTGGAGGAGAACGGCGTCATCGACCCCGACGTCCTGTGGTCCTGCACCACCTGCGGCGCGTGCGTCGAGCAGTGCCCGGTCGACATCGAGCACATCGACCACATCCTCGACATGCGGCGCTACCAGGTGATGATCGAGAGCTCGTTCCCCTCCGAGGCCGGGACGATGCTCAAGAACCTGGAGAAGAAGGGCAATCCCTGGGGGCTCCAGAAGAAGCAGCGCCTGGAGTGGACCAAGGAGCTCGCGCGCGAGGCGGGCTTCGAGGTGCCGGTCGTCGGCCAGAACGTCGAGGACCTCTCCGAGGTCGACTACCTGTACTGGGTCGGCTGCGCGGGCGCGCTCGAGGACCGGGCCAAGAAGACCACCAAGGCGTTCGCGGAGCTGCTGCACATCGCGGGTGTGAAGTTCGCGATCATGGGCGGCGACGAGAAGTGCACGGGCGACTCCGCCCGCCGCCTGGGCAACGAGCCGCTGTTCCAGCAGCTCGGCCAGGAGAACGTGGCGATGCTGAACATGGCGTACGGGGAGGACGACGACGATCCGGAGACGAGGAAGCCGAAGTCCTCGAAGAAGATCGTCGCGACCTGCCCGCACTGCTTCAACACCATCGCCAACGAGTACCCGCAGCTCGGCGGCGAGTACGAGGTCATCCACCACACCCAGCTGCTCCAGCACCTCGTCGACGAGGAGAGGCTGATCCCGGTGACCCCGGTCGAGGGGCTGATCACCTACCACGACCCCTGCTACCTGGGCCGGCACAACAAGGTCTACACACCGCCGCGCGAGATCATCGCGAAGGTGCCGGGCCTGCGTAACGAGGAGATGCACCGCCACAAGGAGCGCGGCTTCTGCTGCGGCGCCGGCGGCGCGCGGATGTGGATGGAGGAGCGGATCGGCAAGCGCGTCAACAACGAGCGGGTGGACGAGGCGCTCTCGCTCAATCCGGACATCGTGTCGACGGCGTGCCCGTTCTGCCTGGTGATGCTGACCGACTCGGTCAACGGCAAGAAGAACGACGGCAAGGCGAAGGAGTCGCTCCAGGTCGTGGATGTGGCGCAGCTGCTGCTCGACTCGGTACGGACACCGGCGGATCCGGAGGACTCCTCGGAACCGGCGGCCGAACCGGAGCCGGAGCCGGCGACGTAACGCCCTCCTCAGGAGGCCAAGGCCGGACCTGCCTCGGGGGCGGGTCCGGCCTTCGCCGTTGCCGCGTTCGCCTCACCGGCCTTCGCCGCACCGGCGTTGCGGTCCCGACTCTGCCGTCTCGGCTCTGTCGTCCCGGCTTTGCCTTCTCGGCTTTGCCTTCTCCTGAGCCGATCGGTCGGTGATCGCTATCGGTCCGTTTCCTTACCGCGACGCGCGAACTGGAGCATCATGTGGCAGCGGACGTCACGTGACTGGACCGAAGCACCGGACAGAAGTAGGGGGATGAGGTCGTGCGGATACGTACCGGCGCGTCGACAGCGGTGATGACCGGCGCCGGCCTCTGTACGGCGCTGGCCCTGCTGCTGACCGGTTGCAGCGGCTCCGGCCCGGACGGCGAGCAGGGCGGCGGCAAGGCCAAGAACGGCGACACCGCGCCCCTGGCCGGCCACGCCTCCGTACCGAAGCGACCCGTCCCACGCGGCGACGGCAGCGACGTCCCCGCCGACTTCAACGGCGACGGCCACCGCGACCTCGTCCTGAACGACCTGGTCAAGGCCCCCGACGCGATCCAGGGCGACGACGCGGGCATCGGCATCGTGTACGGCTCCGACTCACCGCGCGGTGTCGACCCCGCCGTACGCCAGACGCTGAGCCCCGGCGCCAACGGCGCGGCCACCGACGGCGTCCTGCCCGCCGCCTTCGACGCGGCGGCGTCCTGCGACCTGGACGGCGACGGCTACGCCGACCTGGTCGTGAGCACGGACCCGCCGTACGACGGCCTCGGCCGCCCGCCCGTCCCGCTCCAGCTGCTCTTCGGCGGCCCGCAGGGCATCACCGGCAAGGCGGTCGTCCTGAAGATCCCCGCGAAGGCGCGGTACGGCAACGAGTGGCCCGACCACCCGGTGTGCGGCGACTTCGACGGCGACGACAAGCCGGACCTCGCCGTCTCCGCGAGCGCGGGCCAGGTCAGCTATCTGCGCGGCCCCTTCAGCCGCGCGGGCGCACCCCGCGCGGCGGCGGCTCCCATCCCCGGCGGCGGCCCGGTCCTCTACGCCCCCACCGGCAAGGCCGACACGGACGGCGACGGCTACGACGACCTCGTGCACGCCACCCGCACCCACGAGCCCGGCAAGGCGGCCAAGGGCGAGCTGCTGCTGGGCGGCCCGCAGGGACCGGACGAGGCGGGCGGCAGGTACACCTTCAAAGCCGTCGGGCTCCCGCCCGCCCCCAAGCTGCCGGGCGCGGACGGCAGGACCACGACGGACCTCCTGGAAGCGGCGGAGTTCATCGTGACCCGCACACACCAGGGCGAGGAGAAGGATCTGATCGCGCTCTACCCGTCGGGGAAGGGCGGGAAGGCGGCTCAGCGCCCGGTGATCAGCTTCAGTACGTCGATCTTCCTGAAGTAGGATCAGCTTTCCCCCTGCCCAGGTGTGGCAAGCCCCCCAGGGTCCCCTTAGGGGATGTCACAGCTCGGCCGCAAGGCTGGCCTGTTAAGGCTCCTCCGGCCCCGCGCCCGCCCGAAACGGGTACGTTCGGTGACGTGGCTGGATTCAGGATCGGACGCGGCCGGGACAACCGCACACGTCAGCAAGAACCGCAGCAGCAGCCGTACGGACGGCAGGCGGCGCCCCCACCGCAGTACGGAGGCGGGCAGCCGGCACCCCCGCACGGCCGGCAGCCGCGCCCTCCGCAGCAGCAGTGGCCCCCGGCGGGCGGCGGACACCCCGGCGCGCAGGGCGGCTACGGCTACCCGGGACCGGGTGGCCAGGGCGGCGGGCACGGCGGGCACGGCGAGCCCGAGTACTTCGGCGACCCGTACAACCAGCAGCACGGCGGTGGCGGCGCGCAGGACCCGTACGCCAACAACCCTGGTCACACGCAGCAGTTCAGCGTGGACGAGAACGGTTACGGCGACGGCGCGACGTACCACCCGGGCGCGGCACCCGCCCCGCCCGCCGGCCCGCGCCTGCACTGGAAGCAGCTGCTGAGCGGCATCGTGCTGCGCCCGAACGGCACGTTCTGGCAGATGCGCGACTACGCCGTCTGGGGCCCGGCGCTGGTCGTCACGTTCCTCTACGGTCTGCTCGCCATCTTCGGCTTCGACGGCGCCCGTGAGGAGGCGATAAACGCCACCCTCTCGACGGCCATCCCGTACGTCCTGACGACGGCGGTCGCCTTCGTGATCGGCGGACTGATCCTGGGCGCGGTGACCCACACCCTGGCCCGTCAGCTCGGCGGTGACGGCGCCTGGCAGCCGACGGTCGGCCTCTCCATGCTGATCATGTCGATCACGGACGCACCGCGCCTGGTCTTCGCGCTCTTCCTGGGCGGCCAGAACTCGCTGGTGCAGATGCTCGGCTGGATCACCTGGATCGCGGCGGGCGCGCTGTTCACGATGATGGTGAGCAGGTCGCACGACCTGCCGTGGCCGAAGGCGCTGGGCGCCTCGGCGATCCAGCTGATCGCGCTGCTGTCGCTGATCAAGCTGGGCACGATCTGACGACCGGAGCCCGCCGTCGAGGGACGGCGGGCTCACGGGTTCCACTCCGAGCGGCCTTGCGGATACCTCTCCAAGCCCCTCAGGCGTCGAGAACCTGTCCGCCGCGACGGACGACGGGGGGCTCGACGCTCCACGGGAAGTTGATCCACTCGTCGGTGCGCTTCCAGACGTACTCGCATTTCACGAGCGAATGCGTCTTCTCGTAGATGACGGCGCTGCGGACCTCGGCGACGTGATCGAGACAGAATTCATGGACGAGTTTGAGGGTGCGCCCGGTGTCGGCGACATCGTCGGCGATCAGGACCCTCTTGTTGGAGAAGTCGACGACGTTGGGCACGGGCGCGAGCATGACCGGCATGTCGAGCGTCGTACCGACTCCGGTGTAGAACTCCACGTTGACCAGATGGATGTTCTTGCAGTCGAGGGCATAGGCGAGCCCGCCGGCGACGAAGACCCCACCACGCGCGATGCTCAGGACGACGTCGGGCTCGTACCCGTCGTCCGCGACGGTCTGCGCGAGTTCCCGCACGGCCGCGCCGAAGCGCTCGTAGGTCAGATTCTCGCGTATGTCGTCCACCCCCACCGTCACACCTGCGTCCGGTGGAAGTTCAGGAAGGAACGGGAGGCGGTGGGCCCCCGCTGCCCCTGATAACGCGACCCGTAACGATCGGAACCGTACGGGAACTCCGCCGGCGAACTCAGCCGGAACAGACACAGCTGCCCGATCTTCATACCGGGCCAGAGCTTGATGGGAAGAGTCGCCAGATTCGACAGCTCCAGCGTCACGTGCCCGGAGAAGCCGGGGTCGATGAACCCGGCGGTCGAGTGTGTGACGAGCCCGAGCCGCCCGAGACTGGACTTCCCCTCCAGCCGGGAGGCGATGTCGTCGGGCAGCGAGATGACCTCGTACGACGAGGCGAGCACGAACTCCCCGGGATGCAGGATGAACGCCTCGTCCCCGGCCGGCTCGACCTTGCGGGTCAGGTCGCTCTGCTCGACGGCGGGGTCGATGTGGGGGTAACGGTGGTTCTCGAACACGCGGAAGAACCGGTCGAGCCGTACGTCGATGCTCGACGGCTGCACCATCGATTCGTCGTAAGGGTCGATACGCACGCGCCCGGAGTCGATCTCGGCCCGGATGTCCTTGTCAGAGAGCAGCACGCCCCGAGGATACGCAGAACGCGCGGGCCCACCCCAACCGGGCAACCCCGCGCGCCCCCGCCGACCAACCGCGTCAGCGCCGCCCGACCTCCACAGGCACGGCATGCCGCAACCGAGCACAACGCGGACACCGAATCAACCGCCCGGGCCCGAGCCGCCCGGCGTCAAGCTGCTGCATCGGGAACGACGTAGTACTGAACACATGCCCTTCGGCACAGCGGACGACGGTGCGATCCATCAAGTCCATCAGGTCCCTTCCCCAAGAACGCGGACGAACCCACACATTAGGGGATGACCCACCCCCACCCAGAGGCGGCACTCCGATGACGGAGGCTACCCCCCACCCCCAACTCCCGGGACCAAGAGCCACGTCGAGCGACGGGAGTCGACAATGGGGTAGAGTGTCCCTGGAAGCGCCACTGATCACGGCGGCTCCAGGCGGGTGTAGTTTAATGGTAGAACATGAGCTTCCCAAGCTCAGAGCGCGAGTTCGATTCTCGTCACCCGCTCTTGAAAAAGGGCCCAGGTCAGCGACCTGGGCCCTCTTCGTTGTCCCTTCGCCGAGCGACGTGTCAGCCGCGTTTCTGACGCAGGTGGCGAGAGGCCGCGAGGCACGAGGACAGCCACGTCGCCTCAGCGCGATTGATGATCAGGTCGCCCACGGTGACCACCCCGTCCATCACGCTGCCGACCCGTATGGAATGGACGCCGACGCGGAACAGCTGCCAGTCGGCATCGCTGTGCCAGAGCCGACCGGTCTTCTCTCCCCGGCGCTGGGCGAAGACGAGTTCTTCCCCGTGCTCGTTGAGGAAGTAGCCGACGTAATCCTTGTCCGTGATCACGCCACCGCACAGGCTGGCCAGCAGCTGTTCGATCGCGGGACGCGCGTCTTCGGTCATGCCGTGGGCTCGGTCTGGTGTGCAGGGTCCTGCTGCGCCGACGCGAGGGCCAACATCCGGGCTGCTGAGTCCAGCAGGGTTCCGTACGTGATCACCTCAATGCGTGCCGCGTGCGTGTTGTAGGTGCGCAGTGTCTCCGCGATCTCCTGGGAGGTGACGCCCCCACTCACGAACCTCGGATGCCCGATCACAACCGTCGCCGAGGCCCTACGAGTATCGACGCCATGGCGCGCGAGGATCTCCTTACGGTTCTCGTCCATGGTGCGGAGGTAGTTCTGTGCCTGCGACACCGCGTGGTGGGCTGCGGCACCTAACATGAGGTGGCCGCTGCAGCGTATCACCAGGTCCTTGATGTTGGCACGCTTGAGTTCCACCACATGAAGGGACCCGTCACCACGCAGAAGGGGGATGTCCAGAATCGTGTCCGAGGTGTACTGCCGACCTGCCAGCTCTGACACATAAGCACCGCCAAAGATCCACTCCTGATTCTTCAGACGGGCGTGGAGTGCGCTCTCGGAGCTCGTCTCGTCCTCCACCGCAACCCGGAGATCGTCGAGACCTGCTCTCCGGGCCCTCAGCTCGAGCAACTGGGCGAGCAACCCCGCGTCGGCGTCCGCCAGGAGGTCGCCTACCATTCGCGCGGCCTCGGCTGAGGCCGGTCGTGGCAGGTTCCTCAGGACCAGCTCCATGTGCCCGTACTGCTGGAGTCGTCTCCTCTCTCGAGTGGGCAGCCGAATCCCACCTTCCCCCATACCGAGGCCCAAGTGGTCCACGGACAGGGCTATACCGCGAAAGAGGTCCCGAGCATCGCCCACCGTCGATTCGGGGTTGTCCTTGGAGAGGGCGTCCAAAACGGCCACGGCTCGATCGGCGCCCATGGCCACCAAGCTGCGCATGCCCTCCTCGCTACGATGCCGGGCATTCTCGTCGTAGTAGTTCTCCAGGATTTCGAGGAACAGTTCGCCGCCGGCGTAGGCGGCGAAGCGCTGGAACCGCTGCGCAAGAGCAAAGTCTCCGAGCAAGAGGGATTCTTGGGCAACATCCTCCAAGGCATTCACCAACGGTCTGCCCTTGCCGTACCCCGTTCCGCCGAAGGCAGGACCCATGATGCGCAGCACTACATCGATGCGCTCCAGCACGCTCGGGTGCTCAGTGAGCTCCCGAGCTCCGCTGACCATCTGCCAGAGCGTAAAACCGGAACGGAAGGTCGTCATGCGGTGACCTTAGAAGGAGGCACTGACAACGACCCGGGGCGAGTGGATCGTGGCCGGACCGTCTCGATCAAACGAGTCTCCGCAGGGTGAGGCGGCCCTCCGCGCTCCGTGCCCCAACCGTGGCCCTGGGAGCGGTGCACAGCAGCCCCAGGTCCGAGACCTGAGACCCCGTCGTTGTCTCGATCTGACCTATCGCCCCGGCAGGATGTGGTTTCCGACGCACGCGCGCGCCGCCCAAGGCGACGTGCCACTATGTGCCAGTAGAGGCGGTGAACAGCGGACAACAGGGGGTCGCCAAGACGCTGAAGAGACGGGACCGAGTTGGCATTTCCGCAGGTCAGAAGCCATTGCACAGGGCAGACGCCGGGTGATTCCCAAGCTCAGAGCGCGGGTTCGATTCTCGTCACCCGCTCCACGACGAAGGCCCAAGTCAGCGACTTGGGCCTCCTTTGTTGTCTAGACCATTTTCCGGGCGCGTGCCATTCGCGTGCCACATCGGCCCCTCCGACCAGGGCGAACGTCGCTGTCGGACTTCCTCAGGCAGCACCTGACGCCCTATTGTCTCATTTGGCGAGGCAGGCCTCAGGTAACCCGCCTCACAGAGGACGGATCGGGCCGGACCCTGCGGGGGCGAATCCGCTGCGGGGCGGCTGCTCTTGTGTGCATCAGCCGCAGCGAGGGGGCAGGCCCTTGGCGTCCACGAACTGGTGCCATCAATTCCGACCGAGAGATCCATTTACATGATCGCGGGAGTTGAAGCCTGCGAAATTTGAGGTTGGATTATTTGCGGCATTTTCTCACAGTATTGAAAATCAATACATCGCGACTCCTCTGCGTGTATTGCCGTCGAGGGAGAATTCATGCGTAATCTGCCCGCGACAGAATGAAGGCTTTCCGGGCGATCGGTAGCGGCCCGGCGGGCCCCCCGACTCCCCCTGAGAAATGGTCTCGATGA
>NZ_JBHXRM010000012.1:0-106363 GCF_042716895.1 Streptomyces sp. NPDC058653
AAGGCTTCATCGTTCGACTTGCATGTGTTAAGCACGCCGCCAGCGTTCGTCCTGAGCCAGGATCAAACTCTCCGTGAATGCTCAACCAAACCCCCCACAATGTAAGGGGTTGGTGACACCACGAGAGCGGAACAACCGGGCCGGAATAAGACCCGGTGTTCACAGCGTCCTCGCTGTGTTTCTATCAAAGGAACCCAAACCCAACCCACCATCAAGTGGACCAGGCCCGGGGTATCAACATATCTGGCGTTGACTTTTGGCACGCTGTTGAGTTCTCAAGGAACGGACGCTTCCTTCGGTCCCGTCTCCGGGCCCCTCCGGGCTTTCCCTTCGGTCTTGCTGTCCTGCGTTTCCGACTCTATCAGACTCTTTTTGCGTCTCACTTCTCATGGAGAAGGAGTCTCAATTAAGAGGTCCGATGGCCTTTGGATTGGCCTTTTGCCTTTCGGCGAGGCCGACATTATCAGAAACAACGGGGTCGAACTAAATCGGCCGCTGCGATTCGGAAGATGTGTCGGAGAGCTTCGCGGGAATTCGATTCCCGCTCGAAGCTGAGTAGAGATTAACCGTCGCTCCCGAGCCTGTCCAGCTCCGAGGCAACCCTTCAAATCTACCTCCCCACACAGACCATGTCAACGATCGGCACGGATCCCTGTGGAGTGAAGTGGAGACTAGCAGCTCAGGAACGGGCAACGCACATCAGGCTGCCGTGGGCAGCTGGGCGCTCTGGTCGGCGCTCTCCACGTCGCCCGTGTAGCCCGCGCGGGCCGCTCGGCCGCCGAGCACGTACACGTACGCAAGGAAGGCCAGCTCGGCCAGCACGCCGATGGCGATGCGTGCCCATGTCGGCAGGCCGGAGGGGGTCACGAAGCCCTCGATCACGCCCGACACGAAGAGGATCAGAGCCAGTCCGATCGCCATGCCCACCGCCGCGCGTCCTTGTTGGGCAAGTGCCGTGCGGCGTGTGTACGGGCCGGGGTCGATCAGGGTCCAGCCGAGTCGGAGGCCCGTGCCCGCCGCGACGAAGACAGCCGTCAGTTCGAGCAGGCCGTGGGGCAGGATCAGGCCGAGGAAGGTGTCCAGCCGGCCGGCGGACGACATCAGACCGATGCCGACGCCGAGGTTGAGCATGTTGAGGAAGAGGATCCAGATCACCGGGAAGCAGAGGAAGGCGCCGAGGACGAGGCACATGGCGGCGGCTTGGGCGTTGTTCGTCCATACCTGGGCCGCGAACGACGCTGCGGGGTGACTTGAGTAGTAGGTCTCGTACTCACCGCCGGGTCGGGTCATCTGTCGAAGGTCGTCGGGAGCCCCGATGGCCGACTGGACCTCGGGGTGCGCCGCTATCCACCAGCCGATGACCGAGGCGACGAGCACCGAGAGCAGGGCCGCGGGTATCCACCAGTGCCGGGAGCGGTACATGGCGGCGGGGAAACTGGCCGTAAGGAAGCGGGCGGCGTCACGCCAGCCCGCGCGGCGGGTGCCCGTGACCACCGAGCGAGCCCGCGCGACCAGTTGGGTCAGGCGCGCGATGAGCATGGGGTCAGGGGCGCTGGACTGGATCAGGGAGAGATGGGTCGCCGTGCGTTGGTAGAGAGCGACGAGTTCGTCCGCCTCGGTACCTGTGAGGTGTCGGCCTCGGCGCAGGAGAAATTCCAGACGGTCCCACTCGGGTCGGTGGGCCGTCACGAAGACGTCGAGATCCATGGTCGGCTGCTGCTCCAGGCACTGGGTGCGTACGGTCCGTACTACTGCGGCACGTTGCAGGCCAGCTTGGCAGACTGAGCTGTCCGGGGGCAGAGAAGGTCGGCGAAGGGTGAGCACCGGTGAATGAGCTTGTCACGGGCGACGCGGTCGTACTGGGGCTGCGCCCCGCGCGGCTGCCGAGCCGGGCATTGGCCGTGGTCATCGACCTGGCGGTGGTGTGGGCCGGGTACATCGTGGTGACGATCGTTCTCGCGATCGCGACGGATTCGCTGGACACGGCCGCCGTGGCGGCGCTGGCTGTCGCCAGCTTCCTACTGATACCGGTGGGTGTGCCGATCGCCGTGGAAACCCTCAGCCACGGGCGGTCGTTGGGGAAGCTGGCCTGTGGACTGCGGGTCGTGCGGGACGACGGTGGGCCCATCCGCTTCCGGCACGCGCTGGTGCGCGGGGCGATCGGTGTGGTGGAACTGCTCATGTCCTTCGGGGTCATCGCGTGCGTCGCCTCGCTCGTGTCGGCGCGTGGGCGTCGGGTCGGGGACCTGTTCGCCGGGACCCTGGTCGTACGGGAGCGTGTGCCGACCGATCGGGCTCCTTCCGTACCTCCTCCGCCTCCGTGGCTGGTCGGGCGCTTCTCCGAGCTGGATCTGTCGTCCGTGCCCGACGATCTCTGGCTGGCCGTACGGCAGTACCTGACGCGGATGACGCAGCTCGACCCCGGCGTCGGCTGGTCGATGGCGCAGCGGCTGGCCGGCGATATGGCTGCGCGTACGGGTGTGCCGCTTCCGCACGGCGTGCCCCCGGCGGCGTATCTCGCGGCCGTGGTCAATGAACGGCAGGCGCGGGACGCGCGGCGGGCGTTCGGCTCCCCCTCGGGGACGGCTGGCCGGTCCGCGCCCGGTTCGTCGACCGGCCGTGTCGAACTCGCGATGCCGCCCGTGCGGCGACCCGAGATCGCCGAGCCGCAGGTAGCGCGGCCCGCGGAGATGGTGCAGGAAGCCGCGGAGGCAGGGCGTGAGCCGGGAACCGCCGCTCCCCCGGCTTCCGGGTTCGCGCCACCCTCTTAAGAGGCACAGACAGGCGCAGCAGCTGTTTCCGATCCCCGGGCTTGTGGCGAACTGCTGGGGCGCCGGGTGCGCGGCATGGAGCTGCGTGATGGCCTGGAGACGCCCTGTCCAAGGACGCCGTCTCATTCTGACTATCAAGTCCGTTGGCGTCATGCCTACAAGCTGGCTCGCAGGCACCTCGTCAACACAGGTCCACCAATAGTGCCGGGGAGTGCCGGGGTAGCGCGGCATGAGGTGAACATGCAGGTGAGGGACCTGGTCTCCTACCACAGCCGCGTAGACGTGTTCGGCTTCCTCGTCTGTGAGATCAGCAAGCCCACCGCGTGCCGACGCGGTTCCACCAGTAGATATCCCCGGTTGACCGCTTCCGACTGTCCAGGAGCCCGCTCCTGCTCCCCCGGGGCCGCTCGGTAGCGCCGTCCCGCGCTTGCGTGGGGCGGTGGGGGCCGTTCTCATGGTGTGGGAACGGGTGCTCAATCCTCACGTGCCACCGACGGCTGGAGGCAGAGATGGGCAGCGTGGAAGCGGAATCCTCCGGGAGTCCCGGGACGCCTCCGGTGCAAGCCGGTGAGATGCGACTTGAAGTGGTGCTCCTGCCTGTCTCCGATGTCGACCGGGCCACGCGGTTCTACGGATCGCTCGGCTGGCGACTGGATGCCGACCTGACCGTCGAAGAGGGCAATCGGGTGGTGCAGTTCACCCCGCCGGGTTCCCTGTGCTCGATCGTCTTCGGCGAGGGCGTCACCTCGGCCCCGTCCGGTTCCGCGCAGGGCATGCAGCTCTCCGTGTACGACATCGACGCGGCCCGGTCGGATCTCGTCGCGCGCGGAGTGGACGTGAGCGAGGTGTTCCACGACGTCACGGGCGTCTTCCACCATGCCGGGACCCGGGGACGCGTGGACGGGCCGGCTCCCGAGCACGCGGACTACGGTTCCTTCGCGTCGTTCGGCGACCCGGACGGCAACGGCTGGTTGCTCCAGGAGATCAAGACCCGCCTGGCCGGCCGCTGATACCGAGAGGCCGATGCCTCACGGCGTACGACCGTTTGGACGGGAGGGGTCGAAAAGGCTGTCGACCCAAGCGGATTCCCAGCGGGGGAATGCAGAGGAGGACTCGGCAATGGCTATCCCAGCGAGCAAGCCCGAACTGCTCGGCCAGACCGTCGTTGTCATCGGCGGTAGCGCCGGAATCGGGCTGGAGACGGCCAGGCGTGCCCGGACCGCGGGTGCCGAGCTCATCCTTGTCGGCCGCGATCCCGGCCGGCTGGAGCGCGCGGCCGAAGAACTCGGCACGCCGCGCACGGAGGCGTTCGACGCAACCGATCCCGCGGCCTTGGCGACGTTCTTCGGGGAGCTTCCGACCCCGGTCGACCACGTGATGGTGACAGCCGGTGGCCCCGCCTACGGGCCGCTGCTCGACATGAGCGCGGCAGAGGTACGGGACGCGATCAGCGATCACGCGGTGCTGGAGGTGGAGGTCGGGCGCAACGCCGTCGGGCGGCTGAACCCGGGAGGCAGCCTGGTGT
Organism: Streptomyces sp. NPDC058653; assembly: GCF_042716895.1. Lineage (NCBI taxonomy): Bacteria > Bacillati > Actinomycetota > Actinomycetes > Kitasatosporales > Streptomycetaceae > Streptomyces > Streptomyces sp. NPDC058653. Next base: position 4,297 of record NZ_JBHXRM010000012.1, read on the forward strand.
TCATGGGCGGCACCGGAGCACGGCGCGTCGGCCGGGGTCTGGGGGCTGCGTCCGCCGCCACCAACGCACTGCCTCCGTTCACCGCGGCCCTCGCGCTCGAACTCGCCCCCGTACGCGTCAACCTCATCGCCGCCGGCTTCGTCGACACCCCGCTCTCGGCTTCGTTGCTGGGCGACGAGATCGAGGAGCGCCGCGCCGAACTGCGCGCCACGCTGCCGATCGGCCGTGTCGTCGGACCCGCGGACGTCGCGGCGCTGGCTGTCCACCTCATGGTCAACACGGCGTTGACCGGCGGGACTTACGACATCGACGGCGGTCAGCAGTTCGTCTCCTGACGAACACCCCACGGACAACGGAGCCGACTCGGCTGTCAGGGCAGGGCCGACGGCGGGGTTTCCAGGTCTTCGAGCTCGATGCCCGGTGCCGCGAGGACCACGTCGCCGGCGATGTGGACGCTGTGCTGTTCACCGGTGTCCAAGGCGCTGACCTGGTACTCGTCCACGGTGAGCGGTCCATTGTCAGTGGCATGCGCTTCACTTCTCAGTAGCGCCCAGGACTGGTCGAGAGTCCGGGGCGCCAGCACCGGGTCCGTGAAGGCGACAAGACGGACTCGGGTCGCGGGGGAAGCGGGGACGAGGCGCAGAAGACGGGTGGTCGCGATCAGAAACGCGGGGGATGTGCCGGTGAAGGCGTGGGCGCGGACATTGCCTTCGGTGGCTTCGGTGCCGGAGGGGTCGGTGCGGACCCAGGTGACGCCGTCGAGTGCGGCGCCACGGACCTGCCAGCTCGCGGCGTGCAGTTCAAGACGGATGGGACGGCCGAGTTCGTCGAGGGTGAGGTCGACGGAACCGGCGTGGTCGCCGGTGGGAGCGGTGATCTGGGAGACGTAGCGCCAGCCGGACGGGCCGGGCGCGCAGTGGAAGTGTTCTTCACCCAGGGGGGTGTGGTCGTGCGGATCGTGGAGCGAGTAGCGGCCACGGGGCATGTGCGGAAGTCCTTCGGTGTCCTCCGGGGCCGTGGTGGCGTCGTGAGGGCGCGGGGCGGTGCGGCTCGCGTACGCGGGAACCACCGGGGACCGGTGGCCGGCTGGACCAGCGGGGGGAAAGCGGGGCAGGCCCCCAACACGGGGGTGTGGGGGCCTGCCCGTACCGCTGGTGTCAGCGGCGGTGTTTGTGGATCAGTAGCGGTAGTGGTCGGGCTTGTACGGGCCTTCGACCTTCACGCCGATGTACGCGGCCTGCTCGGGGCGGAGCGTCGTGAGCTTCACGCCGAGCGCGTCGAGGTGGAGGCGGGCGACCTTCTCGTCGAGGTGCTTGGGCAGCACGTAGACGTCGGTCGGGTACTCCTCCGGCTTGGTGAAGAGCTCGATCTGGGCCAGCGTCTGGTCCGCGAACGAGTTGGACATCACGAAGGAGGGGTGACCGGTCGCGTTGCCGAGGTTCAGCAGACGGCCCTCGGACAGGACGATCAGCGTCTTGCCGTCGGGGAACGTCCAGGTGTGGACCTGCGGCTTGACCTCGTCCTTGACGATGCCGGGGACCTGCGCGAGGCCGGCCATGTCGATCTCGTTGTCGAAGTGGCCGATGTTCCCGACGATCGCCTGGTGCTTCATCTTGGCCATGTCCGCGGCCATGATGATGTCCTTGTTGCCCGTCGTGGTGACGAAGATGTCGGCGATGCCGACGACGTCGTCCAGCGTCGAGACCTGGTAGCCGTCCATGGCCGCCTGGAGCGCGCAGATCGGGTCGATCTCGGTGATGATCACGCGGGCGCCCTGGCCGCGCAGGGACTCCGCGCAGCCCTTGCCCACGTCGCCGTAACCGAAAACAACGGCGACCTTGCCGCCGATCAGCACGTCGGTGGCGCGGTTGATGCCGTCGATCAGGGAGTGGCGGCAGCCGTACTTGTTGTCGAACTTCGACTTGGTCACGGCGTCGTTGACGTTGATCGCCGGGAAGAGGAGGGTGCCGTCACGGTGCATCTCGTAGAGACGGTGGACACCGGTCGTGGTCTCCTCCGTGACGCCGCGGATCTCGGACGCCAGGCGGGTCCACTTCTGCGGGTTCTCGGTGAGGGTGCGGTTGAGCAGACGGAGGATGTAGCCGTACTCCTCGCTGTCCGCCGTCGCCGGGTCCGGGGCCTCTCCGGCCTTCTCGAACTCGACACCCTTGTGGACGAGGAGGGTGGCGTCGCCGCCGTCGTCCAGGATCATGTTCGGGCCGCCGGTGGAGGAGTTGGGCCAGGTCAGGGCCTGCTCCGTGCACCACCAGTACTCTTCGAGCGTCTCGCCTTTCCAGGCGAAGACCGGGATGCCCTGCGGGCTGTCCGGGGTGCCCTTCGGACCGACGGCCACCGCGGCGGCGGCGTGGTCCTGGGTGGAGAAGATGTTGCAGGAGGCCCAGCGGACGTCGGCGCCGAGCGCGACCAGCGTCTCGATGAGGACGGCGGTCTGCACGGTCATGTGCAGGGAGCCGGTGATGCGGGCGCCGGCGAGGGGCTGCGCCTCGGCGTACTCCTCGCGGATCGACATCAGGCCGGGCATCTCGTGCTCGGCGAGGGTGATCTCCTTGCGGCCGAACTCGGCAAGCGAGAGGTCGGCGACCTTGAAGTCCTGTCGGTTGGCGACAGTGGTCATAGCGAGCTGCTCCTCGTAAAGGGGTCGAGGGTGGGTACGGCTGACTGTGCGGCGGCGGGCATACGAATGCCCGGACGTACGCAACGCAGTCCGTCGGAGGCCCTCTCTCCCTCGGCCGGTCCGCGCCGCAGACCGCCCGACCGCCATCAGCAGCGACGTCTGGCTCTGATGACGAATCTACACCGATCGGCCCAGCCGCCCCACAGCGCACCGGTGCCGGGCCCCCGTACAAGCCACGCCGTGAGTGGTCCCAGAACCCGGGCCTCACGGGCTTTTCGTCGTGCGTCGCGCGGTCGTAGGGGCGCCTCATCCGTAAGGAGGCCCCGGCGCGAGGTGCGCCGGGGCCTCCATACGGATGCGAGCGGGTGATCAGTGGTCCTTGTCCGCCTCGGCGGTCGCCCCGGGAGCAGCCTCGGGGGCCGGGGCGGGAACCGTCTCCGGCGCCGGTTCCGCGTCCGTGCCTCCCGGCGACTTGGCCGGGTTGGTGCCGGCCGCTGCCGCCGCCTCGCTGTAGATGTCCGGCTCCAGGTAGATCACACGGGCGATCGGGACCGCCTCGCGGATCCTCGACTCGGCCGCGTTGATCGCGTGTGCGACCTCGGCGGCGGTGTCGTCGTGCTCGACCGAGATCTTGGCCGCGACCAGCAGTTCCTCGGGGCCGAGGTGGAGCGTACGCATGTGGATGATGCCGGTGACGACTTCGCCGTCGACCATGGCGGCCTTGATCTTCTCCACGTCCTCCAGGCCGGCCGCCTCACCGAGCAGCAGGGACTTCGTCTCGGCCGCCAGGACAATGGCGATCACGATCAACAGGATGCCGATGCAGAGCGTGCCGATGCCGTCCCAGACACCGTCGCCCGTGGCGAGCGCCAGGCTCACACCCAGGAGAGCGAGGATCAGACCGACCAGCGCGCCGAGGTCCTCCAGCAGAACGACGGGGAGCTCGGGAGCCTTGGAGTGCCGGATGAATTCCTTCCATGAGCGCTTGCCGCGCGTCACATTGGATTCGACGATCGCAGTGCGGAACGAGAAGGTCTCGGCGATGATCGCGAACACCAGGACGCCGACCGGCCAGTACCAGGCCTCGATCTCGTGCGGGTGCTTGATCTTCTCGTAGCCCTCGTAGATGGCGAACATGCCGCCGACGGAGAAGAGCACGATGGAGACGAGGAACGCGTAGATGTAGCGCTCACGGCCGTAGCCGAACGGGTGCTCCGGGGTCGCCTCGCGCTTCGCCTTCTTGCCACCGAGGAGCAGGAGCCCCTGGTTGCCGGAGTCGGCGAGCGAGTGGACGCTCTCGGCGAGCATCGACGACGAACCACTGAAAAGGAACGCCACGAACTTGGCTACTGCGATCGCGAGGTTGGCGGCGAGCGCCGCCACGATCGCCTTGGTTCCGCCTGACGCGCTCATGGGTGCGGTGGTTCCCTTCCTCGGTCCCCGGCCCTGGCGCCGCGGTTACGGCGGGACATTGTTGCAGTCGCCGAAGTGGACCGTGCGGGAAGCGTTGATTCAGGCGATAACGGTGGCACGGAAGACCGTGCCCGTACCGGTCAGTTCGGTCTTTTCGCCTGCGGGGACGAAGACCGAACCGCCCGGCGCGAGGTCGAAGTCGTTGGCGCGCGGTGTGCCTTCGGTGCAGAGGAGGATCTGCGGGGTGTCGGCGGTGAGTTCGCGGGGCTCCGCGAGGGGCGCGAGGACGTAGCGGGACAACCGGAATTCATCGATCGGGGTGTCGTACAGCTCCTCGCCGGACGGTGACGCCTCGGGGCGGAGTACGCCGGGTTCGGTCGCCTCGAAGCGTACGACGCGGAGCAGTTCGGGCACGTCGACGTGTTTCGGGGTGAGGCCGCAGCGCAGGACATTGTCCGAGTTGGCCATGATCTCGACGCCCAGTCCGTTCAGATACGCGTGCGGGACGCCGGCGCCGAGGAAGAGGGCTTCGCCGGGCTGGAGTTGTACGTGGTTGAGCAGCATGGCCGCGATGACGCCCGGGTCGCCGGGGTAATGGTGGGCGATCGACGCGAATGGCGAGTACTCGCCGCCGAGGCGTGCCGCGGCTTCGGCGGAGGAATGAACTGTGTGGGACATCTCGTCGGGGTCGGCGGTGAGCACGGCGGTGAGGACCTCGCGCAGCGCACCTTCCTCGGGGTGTGCGTGCAGGAGGTCGACGTACGGCTTGAGGGAGTCGACGTCCAGCCCGGCGAGGAAGTCGGCGGTCTCGACCGGGGCTCGGAAGCCGCAGAGGCCGTCGAAGGGGGTGAGGGCGCAGATCAGTTCGGGCTTGTGGTTGGCGTCCTTGTAGTTGCGGTGCGGCGCGTCGATGGGGACGCCCTGGCGCTCCTCCGCGGCGAAGCCCTCCCTCGCCTGCGCGAGATTGGGATGGACCTGGAGGGAGAGAGGGGCACCCGCAGCAAGGAGTTTGAGGAGGAAGGGGAGACGTGGACCGAATTTCTTGACGGTGGGGGCGCCGAGTTCCGCCTCGGGGGCGGCTGCGATGAGTTCGGAGAGCGGATGTTCAAGGGGGGTGGTGGTGCGGTTGATACGGGACGGGGCCCCCGGGTGGGCGCCCATCCACATCTCGGCCTGGGGCTCGCCGGTGGGGGCGGTGCCGAGCAGCTCCGGGATGGCGGTCGTGGAGCCCCAGGCATAGGGGCGCACAGTGTTGGAGAGGCGGTCCATGGGGTGCTTCCTAGTCGCGTGACGGTGGCGTGCGTTCAGCGTGAGGGTGGGGAGGGGCAGCCGGTCGGGGTCATTCGTGGTTGCCGGAGGCCAGGGCCAGATAGACGGCTGTGAAGTCGGTGATGGCGACGAGTTCCGCGAGGGCTTCGAGTTCGCTGCCCTCCCGCGGCTCCAGTTCGCTGATGGGCGTCTCGTGGCTGATGGCGAGTTCACGGGCGGCCGGCGCGGCGGTGAGTCCGCCGATGGGGCGGTCCCGGAGCAGCACGACGCGGGCCCGCAACGCCTGGGGCTCCTCGACGCGGTCGCGGAAGAAGTCGTCGGGGTCGGCGGCGCCGCCAGCGAAGTCGCCGCCCAGGAGGAGGCCGTGTGCGGGCAGGGCACCCGGAAGCTCGGCCGCGAGCGCGGGGCGGCCGGACAGCTCGGCGAGTACGGCGGCGAAACGACGCCCGGCGGGGGCGGCTGTCGTGCCTTCTGTCCAGATCAGCGGAAGGCTTTCGGCCAGTTCGGCGGCGAGGGTCTTGGCCGGGTTGCTGTACGTCGCGATGGCCGGGCCGCAGCGCTCCGCCGTGCTGTCGAGGCGGTCCGCGACGAGGTGAAGTGCGTCGGCGGAGGCGGTGAGCAGTCCGACGCGGTCGAGAAGTGAGAGAAGGGGGGTGAACAGCGCCCAGAGGGCACCGGGGCTGGCGGCCTGGGTCTCCTCGTACTGCTCCTGCGGTGTCGGCGCCATGGGTACGGCGAGACCACGGGAGCCGCCGACGGACTCGCTGAGCGGGGACTGGCGCGGGGCGACGGCGACGACGGTGCAGCCGCGACGGTAAGCCTGCTCGGCGAGGAGGGCCAGACCGGGTTCGCCGCCGTCGGTCGTGGCGATCAGGAGGAGGTCGACGGAGCCGGCCCAGCCGGGGAGCGCCCAGCGCAGGGCGCCTGCGGCGGGAGCGACGCCCGTGGGGCGCAGCAGTGTGACGGGGGCGGCCGCTCCGGCGAGCGCGCCGAGCAGGTCGGCGACGCCGAGTGCGGCGGTGCCGGAGCCCGCGAACAGTACGGCGCGGGGGCGGCCCTCCGGGTTGAGCTGCCCGATGCCTGCCTCGGCGGCGTGCCGGACGGCGGTACGGACGCGTGCCCCGGCCTCTGCGGCGCCGAGCAGGAGCCCACGGTGGTCGGCGCGGGCCAACGCGTCCGGCGCGTCGAGCAAGGACTCGTCGAGCATGGCGGGTAGGTCTCCGATCGCCGGGCGCCGTGGGTGGCGCGTGAGCACGGGCGTTGGCGGGGGCGTTGAGGCCGGCGCCCTAGGCGGGGCGGCGGGCCTCGTCGACCAGGAGGACGGGGATCTCGTCGCGGACCGGGTAGGCCAGACCGCACTCCTTGCTGGTGCAGATCAGCTCGGGGGTCTCGTCCGCGGTGTGGTCGCTGAGCGGCGCGTGGCAGGCCGGGCAGGCGAGGATCTCCAGGAGGCCGGCTTCGAGCGGCATGTGGTGGGTGTCCCTTCGAACGAGCTGAGGTGCGCGGAGTGATGCGGGGTGGTGCGGATCGAGCCACGTCAGCCTACCGCCGGAGGGTGACGTGGGGCTCGCTCCGGGCGGTGGGGCCGACGCCGAGGCCCGGGGGGTGCGGGGACGGGCAAGGCAGCGGGCCCTCTGCCCGGACCCGCGCCCCCGGGAACCGGAGCAAGCGCAGGGACCCCGGGCCTTCGCCTTCCGGCGCCGGGGTGCCGGGGCCGCCCCGGCGCCCCGACGCCCCGACGCCCCGACGCCGGGAGCTTGGCCACCGGCCGCTCCAGCGCCCCGGGAGTCTGGGTTCCCGGCTCCTCCGGTCACCCCGCAACCGGAGCGTGCGCAGGTCCTATCCGGGACCAACGCCCCCGGGAGCCCTGGCGCTCCGGCATTCCCGGGAGTCGGGCGGATGCAAGTCGAGCCCCGGAGCGCGGGCACCCGCCCTCTCCGGGCACCCCGCAACCCGAGCGTGCGCAGGTCCCGCCCGAGGCCGACGCGCTCCGGGAGCCCTGGCGCTCCGGCGTACCCGGGAGCCGGCCCCGCCCTCTCCCGGGTACCCCGCAACCGGAGCGTGCGCAAGGCCCGCGCCCTCCGGGCGCCTGGCCGCTCCGGCGCGCCCGTAGCCCGGGCGCGCTGAAGATCCCGCTCCCCCGGTCCCGCTCCCCCGGACCCCGGCTGCCTTGTCCGTCGAGGACCTGTCCCCCGGCTGCCGGTGGCCCTCGGCACGCCAAGTGGGCGCAGCGACCCGCCAACCGGTTGCCCCCCCCAGCACGCCAACAGTGCGCCTCGTCCTGGCCGGACGACCGGGCCGCCCGGGCTCAGGCTCGGATCAGGGCCAGTGCCTCGTCTCTGATCTTGGACATCGTGGGTTCGTCGCGGGCCTCCACGTTGAGGCGCAGCAGTGGTTCGGTGTTGGAGGCGCGGAGGTTGAACCACCAGTCGGGGGTGGTCACCGTCAGGCCGTCCAGGTCGTCGAGCGTGACGCCCTCGCGGTCGGCGAAGGCTTCTCGTACGGCCGCCAGGCGGGCCGTCTGGTCGTCCACCGTGGAGTTGATCTCGCCCGAGCCGGAGTACCGGTCGTAGGAGGCGACGAGTGCGGACAGCGGGCCGGGTTGTCCGCCGAGTGCGGCCAAGACGTGGAGGGCGGCGAGCATGCCCGTGTCGGCGTTCCAGAACTCGCGGAAGTAGTAGTGCGCCGAGTGTTCGCCGCCGAAGATCGCGCCGGTGCGGGCCATCTCCTGCTTGATGAAGGAGTGGCCGACGCGCGTACGGACCGGGATACCGCCCCGCTCCCTGACGACCTCGGGGACCGACGAGGAGGTGATCAGGTTGTGGATCACCGTGCCACCGGGGTGTTTGGCGAGTTCACGCTCCGCGACCAGGGCCGTGATCGCCGACGGGGACACGCCCCTCCCCAGCTCGTCGACGACGAAGCAGCGGTCCGCGTCGCCGTCGAACGCCAGGCCCAGGTCCGCCTTTTCGGACAGCACACGGGCCTGGAGGTCCACGATGTTCGCCGGGTCGAGCGGGTTGGCCTCGTGGTTGGGGAACGTGCCGTCCAGCTCGAAGTACATCGGGACCAGCTCGACGGGCAGCCCCGCGAGGACCGTGGGGACGGTGTGACCCCCCATGCCGTTCCCCGCGTCGACCACGACCTTCAGCGGGCGGAGCGCCGAGAGGTCGACCAGGGACAGCAGATGGGCCGCGTACTCGTTCAACGTGTCACTCTGCGTGAGCGTTCCCGGCTTGGCCGCCGGTTCCGGGGGCCCCTCCACAAGCCACGTCTCGACCAGCTCGCGGATCTCCACCAGGCCGGTGTCCTGGCCGACCGGGGCGGCGCCCGCGCGGCACATCTTGATGCCGTTGTACCGCGCCGGGTTGTGCGACGCGGTGAACATCGCGCCCGGGAGGTCGAGCGCCCCGCTCGCGTAGTACAGCTGGTCGGTCGAGCAGAGCCCGATCAGCGTGGCGTCCGCCCCGCGCCGGACGGCGCCCTTGGCGAAACTCGCCGACAGATGGGGCGAGGAGGGCCGCATGTCGTGACCGACGACGATCGCCGTGGCGCCGGTGACCTCCACGAACGCCGCCCCGAACAGCTCGACGAGCCGGTCGTCGAGCTGGTCCGGGTACACGCCACGTACGTCGTACGCCTTCACGATCTGGGCCAAGTCGGCCACGGCCACCCCTCCTGAGGTCTCTGCGGACAGTCAGCACAAACTACCCGCACCGCCGAGGGACCCGGAGGGCGCGACCCCGCGCCGGTCATGGCACCTACGGCAGCATCCACTCCAGTACGAAGGTGCTCTGTCCGACCACGATCAGGCACATCACCAACAGCAGCCCGAGGCTCCACGGCAGGACCTTCCTGAGGAGGTCCCCTTCCTTGCCGGCGAGACCGACCGCGGCGCACGCGATGGTCAAGTTCTGCGGGGAGATCATCTTGCCGAGCACGCCGCCGGAGCTGTTCGCCGCCGCCAGCAGCTCGGGCGAGAGCCCGGATTCGCGCGCGGCCGTCACCTGGAGGGCGCCGAAGAGCGCGTTGGCCGAGGTGTCGGAGCCCGTGACGGCGACACCGAACCACCCGAGCACCGGCGAGAGGAACGCCAGCCCCGCGCCCGCCGCGGCCACGAAGTGACCGATGGTGGCGGCCTGTCCGGAGAGGTTCATGACGTACGCGAGGGCCAGCACCGAGACGACGGTGAGGATCGCGTACCGCAGCTCGTGCACGGTGGCCGCCCATTCCTTGAGCGCGTCCTTGGCCTTGAGCCCGATCACCCCGGCCGTCAGAAGGCCCGCGATCAGGACGAGCGTGCCGCCGGTCGAAATGAGCGGCAGCGAGAAGACGTTGGCCCCGACGGGCTTCCCCTCGGAGTCGGCGACGTCGAGGAAGGGCCAGTCGAAGGACTGCGTCGCCTCCGCCAGCAGGTCCTTGACCGGCGGGATCTGCGCGAGGGAGAAGATCACCACGATCAGTCCGTACGGGGCGTAGGCGCGGACGACCTCGCGGCGGTCGTCCTGGACGTCCAGGTCCTCGCTGCGCGCGCCCGTCAGTACGGAGGTCCGCACGGCCTCGTCGGCCGGCTTGCGCGCGCCCGGCACGGCGAGCAGCGCGGCGGCGCCCACCAGCGCGGCCCCGATGTCGGCGAGTTGGGCGGAGACGTAGTTGGAGGCCACGAACTGCGCGACGCCGAAGGCGAGTCCGCACGCCAGGGCGGGCGCCCAGGTCTCGCGGAGCCCCCGCCGGCCGTCCACGAGCCAGACGAGCACCAGGGGGACGACAACGGCGAGCAGCGGCGTCTGGCGGCCGACGACGGAGGCGACGGAGTCCAGCGGCAGTCCGGTCACCTGGGCCAGGGTCACCACGGGCGTGCCCATCGCGCCGAAGGCCACGGGCGCGGTGTTGGCCACGAGGGCGACGACCGCCGCCTTGACGGGGTCGAAGCCGATCGCCACGAGCATCACCGCGGAAATGGCGACCGGAGCGCCGAAGCCGGCGAGCGCTTCGAGGAGGGCGCCGAAGCAGAAGGCGACGACGAGGGCCTGGATGCGCGGATCGTCGGAGAATCGCCCGAACGAGCGGCGCAGGATGTCGAAGTGCTGGGTGCGGACCGTCATCCGGTACACCCAGAGCGCGTTGACGACGATCCACATGATCGGGAAGAGGCCGAAGACGACGCCCTGCGCGCCGGCGGAGAGGGTCTGGCCGATCGGCATCCCGAAGGCGAGCCAGCCGACCAGGGCGGCGACGGCCAGACCGATCAGTCCGGCGCGATGAGCCTTCATACGGACGGCGCCGAGCAGCACCAGCACGGTGACCAGGGGAAGCGCGGCGACCAGGGCGGACAGGCCGAGTGAATCGGCGACGGGTTCCAGTTGCTGTTCGAACACGACAGGGCCTCCGAATTCCGCGATGCGGAAAGTGATCTCTCACGGCTGGAGGAATGATCGTGTCCACGACAAACGAGGTCAATGGCCCGTGCAGGATCCGTCACGGAAACTCACGGGGAGGGTCCGGCGCGACCGCGAGCCCCGCCCGTACGAGGGTCAGGACCGGGCCCGGACTCCGCGGACGGGTCCGCGACGGGGATCAGACGTCAGGAATCGGGGGAACGCAGCACGCGTAGATGTCCGCGACGCCCGCCCTCCGCCTGATCCGTCCCACGCGGTCCGTTCCCGCCCGGTCCACCGGGCCCGCCGGGGCGCTCCGGCGGGCGCGCCGCCTCACGTACCGCGTTCGCCAGGGCTTCGAGATCGTCGCCGCTGGGCCGGGTCGGCGCGGACGGGTCCGTGAGCCGGACGACCTCCCAGCCGCGGGGCGCGGTGAGTCTCTCACTGTGTTCCGCGCACAGGTCGTAGCAGTGGGGCTCGGCATACGTGGCGAGCGGACCGAGGACCGCGGTCGAATCGGCATAGACGTACGTCAGTGTCGCGACAGCGGAACGGCCGCACGCGGTGCGCGAACAGCGACGTACAGGGCTCACGATGTTGGACGGTACCGCACTCTTGAGCGGGCCGCGACGACTCACCCTTACCTCACCCCACCGTGTCGTGATGCGGCGTTCACCCCTTCCGGCACTCGCGCAACTACCCTGACCTGCACGGGAAGAGGAGTGACCGATCAATCACCGTCAGTGATCCAGTCATTACTTGGGGCAAATCCCGCCAATGAAGGCGAGTTCCACGATCCGGCGGACGTAGCGAAACGAGCCCAAGCTTGGCCGGAATGCTCAATTTGCGACATGACGTCCGGTGGGCCCGTCAGGCACCGTCGCGGCGTCCCCCGGAGAGCTACCCTGCGTCAGTGATGGACAGTCCCGTACCGCAGCAGCCGGCCGAGCCGAGACCGCGTCGCCGAGACCGCCACGGCCGCGGAATGCGAGGCCCCGTGGCGCCGCCGCAGGTCCCGCTCTCGGCGAGCCGCTCGGACTCGTTCCGTGATCTGGTACGCGACTCGGTGGAACGGCTGGAGCGGCGCTGGCCCCAGCTGGCGGAGATCGACTTCCTGGTGCTCGACGTGCCCGGGGCGGACGACGAGTCCGTACCGCTCGGCCGGTCCGTCCCCGAGGCGAAGGACCGGCCCGCGCGCATCGTCGTCTACCGGCGGCCCGTCGAGATCCGTACGAAGAACCGCGAGGAGCGCGCCATGCTCGTCCACGAGGTCGTGGTCGAGCAGGTCGCCGAACTGCTCGGGCTCGCACCGGAATCCGTCGATCCGCGGTACGGCCAGGACTGAGCGCGCCCCGAGGACGCGGGCCGGGAGGACGCGGGCCGGCGGGACTCCGCGTCCCGCCTGTGCCGCGTCACTTCAGTACGGAGAGGTCTTCCCTCGTCGTCGGCACGGACACCATGCCCCGGTCGTCCGGCATCGTCTGCACCGTGAACAGCGGTACGCCGTCCGTCGTCTCCGCCAGCGTGCGCGCGGCGTAGACCGGACCGCCCGACTCGGGTTCGACGGTCAGCGCGTACGAGCCCTTGAGCCCTGCCGGCACCGGCGGGGTCACGGCCAGCGTCGTACCGCCCTTGACCGTGTACGTCTTGACGACCTGCTCACCGCCCCCGCTGCCCGCCGAGGCCGTGACCTTCACCTTCCCCGCCGCGCCCGGCGCGGTGAGCGACAGCGTCGAGCCCTTGGCGCGGTTGTCGGCGACCGTCGCGCGCTCCGTCACGGCCCCTGTCGCGGGGATGAAGGCGACCTCCTGGTCGGTGCCCTTGCCGCGTACGACGCGCAGCGCGGCGACCACCGGGGTCTCGCCCGCGCCCTCCGCGGGTCCGATCCGCACGGAGCCGGCCTCGCCCTTGGTGACGTCCCCGAGGTCGAGCGAGGCCGTCATGCCCGACTTCACGTTGAGCGTCTCGCTCGCGCTGGCCGGGACGATCGTGCCGCTCTTGCCCGCCAGTTGCACCTTCAGCTCGGCGTCGTCCTCACCGGGCGCGAACACCACCAGTCGTACGGAGGTGGCGTCCGCGGGGACTCCGGGGAGCACGGCGGTGGGCGCGGCGTCGGCGGAGGCGGCCAGCCAGTCGCCGCCCACCTTCTCCTCGACGGCGTTCACCACGGCGCCCACGCGGCCGGTGCGGGTGCTGACATGGACGGTGACGTTCGGCTCGGCCTCCGCGGTGAGCGTGGAGAGCAGGACGGGGACGCTGGAGCGTGCCGGGACCGGAATGCCTTCTCCGGTACTGGACTTGAGCGTGCCCTCCTTGCCGTACAGCGCGATGTCGGCGACGGCCGGCGTGTCGTCCGGGTTGGTGAGGTGGACGTAGTCCTGGCGCGTCTTGTCCGTGGAGGCGCCGGGGAACCAGAAGTCGGTGTCGGGCGGGGTGCAGCTCATGCCGAGCAGTGCGCGCGATTCGGCGCCGGTGACCGTGGTGGTCTGCTGGGTGGTCCAGCCGGGCGCGAGAGCGCCTGTGGCGGACCCGACGAGGGCGGGGGCGTCGGCGGCGTTCTTCGTCGCCGAGACGGGCTTGCCTGCCGCCTTGAGCGCGAGGAACGGCTTGACCTTCGCGTCCGCCCCGTCCGTCGCGGGCTTCTCGTCGCCCTTGGCCGGGTCGTCCTTCTTCTCGTCGTCCGTCGTCTCCTCGTCCGGCTTCTTCTCGTCCTCGGCGGGGGCCGTGTCGTCCAAGGGCGCGGCGGGCGGGGCCAGTTCGGCCGCACCGTCCGTGCCTCCGCCCGCCGTGCCTGCCGGGGTGAAGGACGTGTACACCGTCTCGGCCAGCTCCGACGTGCTGGGCGCGGGGCAGAGCAGACTGCTGCGCTCCACGGGAAGCCGCGCGGGCGCCTTCGCCGTCGCGATCGTGTCGTCCCCGTCGGGCGCGGTGACGGCGGCGAAACCGGTGACCGCGGCGAGTGCGGTGGCGGCCGCGAGGAGAGAGAGAGTCGTGCGGTTCACTGGTTGCTGCTCCCGTCGGGACGCTGCTCGTTCTCGTTGCCGTCGGTGTACGGCTGTTGGGTGCCGGTGTAGGGCTGGGACCCTTCCTCGTACGGCTGTTGGACGACGTATCCGTACTGGTCGTACTGGACCGGTGCCTGCTGCTGGTACTGGTCGGCCGGGTACTGCGGGTACACCTGGTATCCGTCGGCGTCGTACTGGGGAGCGCCGTCGTACTGCGCGGCGCCCTCGTACTGAGGAGCGGCTCCGGCGTCGTACTGCTGCGCGCCCTGGTAGGCGGCGCCCTCGTACTGCTGCTGGTCGCCCTGGCCCTGGTACTGCTGTTCGTTCGTGTACGAGCCGTAGTCCGCGCCCTGGTAGGACGTCTGGCCGTCCCACTCTCCGTACGACTGCTGGTGCGGTACGGCCGCGGCGGTGACGTACGGGTCCTCCGCGGGCATCGGCGGTGCGACCCCGCCGACCCCGCCGACCCCGTCGCCCTCGCCGACACCGGCGCTGGCCGCCTCGGTGGCTTCCCCGGGCCCGGCCGCGCCTTCCGCGTTCTCCGGCCCGCCCTCGCCCTCGGCCTCCGCCTGCGCCGCCGCCCGCAGCCTGCGCGCCCGCCGTCCCTCGCCCGACACGGGCTCCGCGGGCACGTCGGCGCCCTCCTCGGGCAGGTCGTCGTCGATCTCCTTGCGCCGCCCCGGCAGGGCGAGCACGAGCAGGACGACGGCGAGCGCGCCCTGCGCCCAGACCCACGCGGTGTGGGTGAACGTGTCCTCGTACGTGAGGTCGAGCCGGCCGCCCTCGGCGGGGAGCTGGAATCCCTGCGCCCAGCCGTCGACGGTCGTCTTCTCCAGGACGCGGCCGTCGAGCGTGGCCTGCCAGCCCTCGGCGGCCCGGTCGGCGATCCGCAGGACCCGCCCGGCCTTGCCGGCCGGGATGTCGGTGTGGGCCTCGACCGTGGACGATCCGACGGGCAGTGGCTCGGCGTCGTTCTCGCCCTCGACGATCGTGGCCCGGGAGATCTGCCGGTCGACGCGCCACAGCGCGCTGCCGTCGAGCTGGCTGAGCCGGCTGAGGCCGGGGGTGGCGTCGAGCACACGGGACATCTGCGCGGGGGCGCCGTCCCGTACGAGGACGTAGCGGATCGCGAAGCCGCTGAGCTGGTCGGTCTGGTCGGCGCCCGAGCCCGCGACGAGGCGTCCGACGACCTTGTCGAGCCCGGGGTCGCTGCCGCCGGACTCGGTCAGTTCGGCGTCACCGATCCGGCCGCCCGAGCCGCGTACCAGGGAGTACGAGACCTCGGCGGGTGACGTGCCGCCGAGGATCAGGGTGCGCGGCTGGTCGCGGGTGATGCTCTCCTCTGCGACGAAGGCCGGCACCTGCACGGGGTCGCGACGCTCCAGCGGGCCCGAGGCACCGCTGATCATCCAGCCGCCCGCCGCGAGCAGCGGGGCGGCCCCGGCCGCGAGCGCGATGACCGCGGCGACGGGCTGGCGCCAGCCGAAGCTCTGGCTGGCGACGCGTTCCTTGGCGCCCTCGGCGCCGATGACGGACGCCGCGATGAGCGCGAGGCCGTAGACGAGGGTGGCGGGTCCCGCCCAGCCGGAGTTGTTGGCGAGGACGGCGAAGACCAGGGCCACGAGGGCGGCCACCCAGGCCGCCCGTACGGCGAACTGCCGTTCGCCCCGCAGCAGTGCGGCCAGTGCCGCCAGCACGACGCCGATCAGCAGGAGCCCGCCGGCGGCCTTCGGGCCACCGGGGCTCAGGCCGAGCAGATCGAGGGCGGTGGCCTGTCCCGTACCGAATTCCAGTCCCGCCTCGCGGAGGAGGTCGGACGGTGACGTCAGCAGCGACAGCGACCAGGGGGCCAGGACCAGCAGCGGGGTGCCGACGACGGCCAGCAGGCGCAGCCCGTACGCGACGAGGTCGTCACGCCGCAGGACGAGGACCACGACGCCCAGGACGAGCGCCATGGGCCAGACGACGGGCGTGAAGGCCATCGCGAAGGTGAGCAGGAAGGTGTACGCCCAGGTGGCGCGCCAGCTGCCGCGCGCGGCGCTCTCGCCGGCGCGGAAGCCGTACGCCGCGACGGCGGCCCGCGCGATCAGCGGCAGCACGATGGCCAGCACGGCGGTGCCGAGGCGCCCGGTGGCGAGCGCGCCGGTGGCGGCGGGCAGGAAGGCGTACGCGATGCTCGCCCAGGCCCGCAGGAGTTTCGACTCGATCAGCGGACGGGAGGCGAAGTACGCGGTGACTCCGGCCAGCGGTACGGAGCAGACGAGCAGCAGGGTCAGCGCGAAGCCGGTCGATCCGAGGAAGAGCGCGGACAGGGCGGCGAGAAGCGCGAGGTACGGAGGCGCGGTCTGGGTGCCGCCCGTGCCGACGGGGTGCCAGCCGTCGGCGTAACGGGACCACAGGTCCCCCACGTCGGGGGGCGCGGGGAGCAGCGCGCCGCCCGCGAGCGCGCCGCCGCCGAGCAGTGCCCGGCAGGCGACGAGGGAGACGAGGAGCAGTACGGCGAAGAGGACGGGGCCCGGCCGGCGCGCGAGGCGCTTCAGCCGCGCGAACTGCTCGACCTCCAGAAAGTCCGCGTCGTCCCCGCCGGGGCCCGACTCCACCGCGCCGTGGCGTGAGCCACCGGCCTCGGTCTCAGAGCCGCCACCGAGGCTTCCAGCTACTTGCTCGGCCGTTGCCCGGACGGTGGCGCCGGGTGGCGGGAAAAGCGCGCGGAGTTCGCTCGGCTCGACGACGCCTTTGCCTCGTCGTTTTCGCGCGCCGATGATTCTGCCGGGCCGCAGGAGCGTGCCGAACAGGCCCATGACCTCGTCGACGGCCTGTCCCGGCGCCTTGCCCACCAGGTAGGCGACGGTGCGCAGGAGTGTGCCGACGACGAGCCGCAGCAGTACGTAGGGGAGGATCCCGCTGCGCGAGTTGACGAGCATGGTGTAGACGGCGCCGGCCTTGTCGACCCGGTGCGGGTTGACGACGGAGCGGCCCGCGCAGTCGACGGTGCGGCGCTCGCGCGCGGCGGCCTCGGCGTGTCTGAGGACGGCGTCGGGCGCGACGAGGACCCGGTGGCCGGCGGCGTGCGCGCGCCAGCACAGGTCGACGTCGTCGCGCATCAGGGGGAGTCTGCGGTCGAAGCCGCCGAGCTCCTCCCACACGTCACGGCGGATGAGCATGCCCGCGCTGGAGACGGAGAGCACGGTGCGGACCTGGTCGTGCTGGCCCTGGTCCTGTTCACGCCGGTCGAGGCCGGTCCAGCGGCGTCCGCTGTTGGCGATGGAGACGCCGACCTCCAGAAGCTGCTTGCGGTCGTACCAGCCGCGCAGCTTGGGGCCGACGATCGCGGCGTGCGAGTCGTTGTCCACGACACGCAGCAGCTCGGCGAGGGCGTCGGGGTCGGGCGCGCAGTCGTCGTGGAGCAGCCACAGCCACTGCACGGGCTCGCCGTGCGGCAGTTCGGGCATGTCGTACGCGTCGTCCTGCCAGGTTCTGGTGACCGGGTCCCAGCCGCTCGGCCGTTTCAGATAGGGCAGATCGTCGGGCGTGAGCACGCCGGCGGTGCGGACCGCCTCCTCGACGGCCGTACCGAAGCTGGTGCGGCGGGCGAGGTGGACGACACGGTCCGGGCCGAGCGATTCGGTGAGCAGCGTGGCCGATTCGTCGGCGCTGCCGGTGTCGGCGGCGATGACGTTCTGTACGGGGCGTTCCTGGCCGATCAGCCCGGTGAGGGCGTCGGGGAGCCAGCGGGCACCGTCGTGGGAGACGAGCACTGCGGTCACGACGTGCCGCGGGTACTCCGGTGCGGTGGCGGGAACGAACGCGGCTGTGGTGGCGGACATCGAGGTAGGGGCCCTCCGGCCGGGGGGTCGCCCCGACGGGGCGTTGGGGCGTCTCGGACGGGGCCCCACACTAACGGTACGAACAGGCGCCGGGTCGCCGAGCGCCTGGACAAACCGGACCATGCGGGAGGGAGCGCCGGGTCCGGCGGCCTCCGGCGGTCACGACAACGGTCCGCCGCCTGCGAAGAGTGCGCAGCCGACGGACCGTTCGGAGAATGTCGCGCGAGGTGTCACGCGGGCTATCGCGTGGGGCGCGAGCGGAGATTGGCTGGAAGTGTTCAAACCGCGGCCTTCTTGAGACGTCGGCGTTCACGCTCGGACAGACCGCCCCAAATACCGAATCTCTCGTCGTTGGCGAGGGCATACTCCAGGCATTCGGAGCGGACCTCACAGGCGAGACAGACCTTCTTCGCCTCGCGGGTGGAGCCGCCCTTCTCGGGGAAGAAGGACTCGGGATCGGTCTGGGCGCACAACGCGCGCTCCTGCCAGCCGAGTTCCTCGTCCGCGTCCTCGACCAGCAGTTGTTCGAACAGCTCGGTCATGTGCGCCCCTCGTCTGTCTTTACGTCCCCGTGCTTGCGGCCGCTACCGTTTTCGGCCGAACGACACGAGTGAAATTACAAGTGTGCGGATACGAGCCAGTCAAGCCGAGATCTGCTATTGGTCCCGGTATTCACTCTGCGGAACCAAGGCTATGCGGAAAGTGTTCAAATCACCAAAAACCTGACACATGCCACTGGCCTGCCCGCATCCACCCCTCCCAGAGGGAGACGCCGGGAGTTTCGTCAGTGTTGCGATTCAGCCACCGAAGCGATCCGAATCACAGTCTGATCACGGGACCTTGACGGTGTTTGCGAGCACGGCTGCTGCGCCATGTCTCCACGTCAGCCGGTGCACAAACCTTTCTCCGAACTCAGTAACCGGATGAGGTGAAACATTGGCGCCAAATCGGTCACTGAGTTGACAGCCGGGAAGCCTTCCCGCCACCTTTGAACGCATGCCGATCACCTCAGCGCCGTACGCGGTCCACACCCGTGGGTTCCGCAGCGCTGTCCAGGCGCGCTGTTGCTGTTCCTGTTGTCCCTGCTGTTGAGCCACTGACGCTCCGGCCGGACATGTAGTTCACGCGGTTCGCACACTTCTTCCGCGTATCCGCGGGTCCCGTATCACCGCTCCCGCTCCCCGCTCACCTCCCGTCAGCTCGTTCGGGCCTTCTGCCGAGGAACCTCCACACCCATGAACAGCGACAGTGACCTTCACATCGCAGGCGACATCCTTGAGGTGCCGCACCTTCTCCAGCCCGCCCGTGAGCATCCGGGCACCGTGGCCGAGTTCGCCGGTCTGGCCCGCGCCATCGCCGCCGACCGCTCCCGGTGGGCGGCGCTCGTCGAGTACGACGCCGTGAGCCGTTGGTACCACCGGCTCGGCGCCGGTCCCGGTTACGAGGTCTGGCTGCTCTCCTGGGTGCCGGGCCAGCGCAGCGGGCTCCACGACCACGGCCGCTCGTCCGGGGTCCTGACGGTCCTGGAGGGCGAACTGACGGAGCGTACGGAGCGGGCGACCCGGAGCCTCGGCGGCGGCGCGCAGCGGGTCTTCGCCCCCGGATACGTCCACGAGGTCGTCAACGACTCGATCGAACCCGCGGTCAGTCTGCACATCTACTTCCCGGGTCTGACCGAAATGCCGATGCACTCCGCGCGCTGCGCCCCGGCGGCCCAGGATGTCGTACCCGCCTGACAAACTGCGGAGCATGCGCATTGTGGTTCTGGCCGGCGGTATCGGTGGTGCCCGTTTCCTGCGTGGCCTCAAGCAGGCCGCGCCGGACGCGGACATCACGGTGATCGGCAACACCGGTGACGACATCCATCTGTTCGGGCTCAAGGTCTGCCCGGACCTCGACACGGTGATGTACACCCTCGGGGGTGGCATCAATGAAGAGCAGGGCTGGGGACGCGAGGGCGAGACGTTCCAGGTCAAGGAGGAGCTCGCGGCGTACGGCGTGGGGCCCGAGTGGTTCGGCCTCGGCGACCGCGACTTCGCCACCCATATCGTCCGTACGCAGATGCTGGGGGCCGGCTATCCGCTGAGCGCGGTCACCGAGGCGCTCTGCGCGCGCTGGAAGCCCGGCGTACGGCTCCTGCCGATGTCCGACGACCGCGTCGAGACGCATGTCGCCGTCGATGTGCCGGACAGTCCGACCGGTGAGCGCAAGGCCGTGCACTTCCAGGAGTACTGGGTGAAGATGCGCGCCTCGGTGGAGGCGCACGCGGTCGTGCCCGTCGGCGCGGACCAGGCCAAGCCCGCGCCGGGCGTGCTGGAGGCCCTCGCCGCGGCCGACGTGATCCTCTTCCCGCCGTCCAACCCGGTCGTCAGCATCGGCACGATCCTGGCGGTGCCGGGGATCCGCGAGGGGATCGCCGACGCCGGGGTGCCGGTCGTGGGGCTCTCGCCGATCGTCGGGGACGCGCCCGTGCGTGGCATGGCCGACAAGGTCCTCGCGGCGATCGGCGTCGAGTCGACGGCCACCGCCGTGGCGCAGCACTACGGTTCGGGGCTGCTGGACGGCTGGCTGGTCGACACGGTCGACGCGGCGTCGGTCGCGGAGATCGAGGGCGCGGGAATCCGCAGCAGGGCCGTACCGCTGATGATGACCGATCTGGACGCGACGGCCGCGATGGCGCGTGAGGCGCTGGCGCTGGCCGAGGAGGTGCGGGCGTGACGTCGTACGGAGACGGGCCGTCCGGAGGCGGGCGGTCCGGAGACGGGCCGTCCGGAGGCGGTGACGTGGGAGCGGCGTCCTTCGGTGTCCGGGCGCTCGACGGGCTGCCGGAGGTCCGGGCGGGCGACGACCTGGCGAAGCTGATCGTCGCGGCCGGGCCCGGTCTGGCCGACGGGGACATCCTTCTCGTCACGTCGAAGATCGTGTCCAAGGCCGAGGGCAGGATCGTCGAGGCGCGGGACCGCGAGGCGGCGATCGACGCGGAGACCGTCCGCGTCGTCGCGCGGCGCGGACCGCTGCGGATCGTGGAGAACCGGCAGGGTCTGGTGATGGCCGCGGCCGGCGTCGACGCGTCCAACACCCCCTCGGGGACAGTGCTGTTGCTGCCCGAGGACCCCGACGCGTCCGCTCGCGCCGTCCGGGACGGGCTGCGGGACGCGCTGGGCGTGGACGTCGGGGTGATCGTCACCGACACCTTCGGCCGGCCCTGGCGCAACGGGCTGACGGATGTCGCCATCGGCGCGGCGGGCGTGCGGGTCCTGGACGATCTGCGCGGCGGTACGGACGCGCACGGCAATCCGCTGAGCGCGACGGTCGTGGCTCTCGCCGACGAACTGGCCGCCGCCGGCGACCTCGTGAAGGGCAAGGCCGCCGGGCTGCCGGTCGCGGTGGTGAGGGGCCTGGCCCACCTGGTGGGCGAACCGGCCGAGGGCGCGCGGGCGATGGTGCGGGTCGCGGCCGACGACATGTTCCGGCTGGGGACGTCGGAGGCGGTACGGGAAGCGGTCACCCAGCGGCGTACGGTCCGGGAGTTCACCGACGAGCCCGTCGATCCGGGCGCGGTGCGGCGGGCGGTGGCCGCGGCGTTGACGGCGCCGGCGCCGCATCACACGACGCCGTGGCGGTTCGTACTGCTGGAGTCGCCCGAGTCGCGGACCCGGCTCCTCGACGCGATGAAGGAGGCGTGGATCGCGGACCTGCGCGGCGACGGCAAGTCGGAGGAGTCCGTGGCCAGACGGGTGCGGCGCGGGGACGTGCTGCGCGCGGCGCCGTATCTGGTGGTGCCGTGCCTGGTCGCGGACGGCGCGCACACGTACGGCGACGAGCGGCGGGACACGGCGGAGCGCGAGATGTTCGTGGTCGCGACGGGCGCCGGTGTGCAGAACTTCCTTGTGGCGCTGGCCGGTGAGCGGCTCGGTTCCGCGTGGGTGTCGTCGACGATGTTCTGCCGCGACGTCGTACGGGACGTGCTCGAACTGCCCGCGAGCTGGGACCCGATGGGCGCGGTGGCGATCGGGCACGCGGCGGCGGAGCCGAAGCGGCGGGCCGCGCGGGCGGCGGAGGACTTCATCGAGGTGCGCTGAGCGGCTGCCCCGCAGCTCCGCCCCTGCCGGCTACAGACCCTGCCGACTACTCCAGACCCTGTCGGCTACAGGTGGGCGATTCTGCCGACGGGCATGCGGGGGGCGCGGCGGGGCGGGGTACGGCCGGTGAGGAGGATCAGCCGTACGGCACGGTGTCGCTGTCCGGCGTACGGCTCCAGCAGTTCGAGCATCCCGGCGTCGTCGGTGTCGGGGCGGCCGGCGAGCGCGTAGCCGATGATGCCCGGCAGATGGAGGTCGCCGACCGTGACCGCGTCCGGGGCGCCGTTCGACCGCTGAATGACCTCGGCGGCGGTCCAGGGGCCGATGCCGGGGATCAACTGGAGGCGGGCGGCGGCGGGTTCGGGCTCCATCGTGGCCGCCTCCTCCAGCCGGCGGGCGACGCGGACGGCGCGCGCGACGGTGTCGGAGCGTTTGGCGTCGACACCCGCCTTGTGCCACTCCCAGGACGGGATCATGGCCCAGGTGCGGAGGTCGGGCATCACGTACATCCGGCTGTCGCGGCGGCCGTCGGGGGAGTCGCCGTACGGGCCGGGGGCGGGCTCGCCGTACTTCCGTACGAGATGGCGCCAGGAGCGGTTCGCCTCGATCGTCGTGACCTTCTGTTCCAGGACCGAGGGGATCAGCGACTCCATCACGCGGCCGGTGCGGCACAGGCGCAGGCCGGGGCGGCGGCGCTGGGCGGCGGCGAGGAGTCTGTGGCGGGGGACGAAGGCGTCGGGGTCGTCCGACGCGCCGAGCATCTCCGGGAGGCGCTCCAGCAGCCAGTCCGCGCCGTCGCCCCACGCCTCGGCTCGTACGCCGCCGTCACCGGCCCTGACGCGGAGGGTGCCGGGCCCTTCGGGTGTCCGGGTGGCACGGACGGCGGAACCGTCGGGAAAGATACGGAAGGTGGGGTCGGCGGGCCCGCGACGCAGCGGCCCGAGGACGAGCCCCAGCTCGAAGTGGCCCCGGGGCGCCCAGAGGCGGGTTTTGGGGGGTGCGGTGTCGCGGCTCGGCCGTGGGGCGGGCAGGGCGGGGGTGGTACGGGGGCGGGGGGCGAAGCGGCCTGCCACGGGGGTCCTTGGGGGTCGGGGTCTCTGAAGAGGGTAGGCGGTCCCACCCGCGCCCCTTCCCCCAACCCCGCCCCTCCCCGAATCCGGGGGCGCCGCCCCCGGACCCCCGTGGCCGGGGAGACGAAGGGCGGGCTGCGCCGCCGGGGGCCGGCCGAAACCGGGGCGAAGCCCCGAACCCCGTGCCGGGGAGCGTGTGACGCGCCGCCCGCGTACCCGGCGCACAGTTGGAACCGGGGCACAGCCCCGGACCCGGCTGCCGGGAAAGCCCGGACGCGAGCCGCGCCGCCCCCGGAACCCCGTGCCGGAGGGGGCAGGCCGCGCCGCACGCGTCCCGGGCGCCCAGCTCAAACCGGGGCTCGGCCCCGGGCCCCGCAGGCTTCGCGGCCCCCGTTGGCCGCGACGCCAAAGGTCACCGAATCCGGGTGGGACGTGCGGTACGTGCGCGTAAGCAGGTCCGCCCCCAGACCCCCGGGAGACCCCGTTACTCGTCCGAGGAGAAGCGGATCGAGTGGGGTGGGAGCGTGGTGTCGCACCAGACGCGGGCTCCCGCTTGGAGTTCGTTGTCCGGGCCCACCGTCGCGCCGTCTCCGATCACCGTGCCCGACAGTGTCGTACGGGCTCCCACCCGCGCTCCCACGCCCACCAGCGAGTCCGTGATCACCGCCCCGGGGCCGATCACCGCGTGCGGGAGGATCGCGCTGCCCGAGATGCGGGTGCCCTCCGCGATGCTCGCGCCTTCGCCGATCACCGTGCCCGCCGTGAGCTTCGCGTCCGGGGCGACCGTGGCCGTCGGGAGGATCAGGCGGTCGCCGCAGCGGCCGGGGACGGCCGGCGAGGGGGCGACGCCCAGGACCAGGTCCGCCGAGCCCCGGATGAAGGCCTGCGGGGTGCCCAGGTCCAGCCAGTACGTGGAGTCGACCATGCCGTGCAGATGCGCCCCCGACTCCAGCAGACCCGGGAACGTCTCGCGTTCCACCGACACCGGGCGGCCCGTCGGGATCGAGTCGATCACCGAGCGGCGGAAGACGTACGCCCCCGCGTTGATCTGATCGGTGACGATCTCCTCCGGTGTCTGCGGCTTCTCCAGGAACGCCGTGACCCGGCCGCTCCCGTCCGTCGGCACCAGCCCGAACGCCCTCGGGTCCTCGACCCGTGTCAGGTGCAGCGAGACGTCCGCCCCCGACGACTCGTGGGTGGCGACCAGCGCGCCGATGTCCAGGCCCGTCAGAATGTCGCCGTTGAAGATGAGCACCGGGTCGTCCGGCCCGGAGTCCAGGCGGGAGGCGACGTTGCGGATCGCGCCGCCGGTGCCGAGCGGCTCGCGTTCGGTGACGTACTCCAGACGGAGGCCGAGGGACGAGCCGTCACCGAAGTACGGCTCGAACACCTCGGCCAGATACGACGTCGCGAGGACGATGTGCTCGACCCCGGCCGCCCGCGCCCGTCCCAACTGGTGTGCGAGGAACGGGACGCCGGCCGCCGGGACCATCGGTTTGGGCGTACGCACCGTGAGCGGCCGGAGCCGGGTGCCCTTGCCGCCGACCAGGAGGATCGCTTCAGTCACCTTGTTCGTCTCTGCTTCCTGCTGGGGTCGGCGGTCCCCCGTGCAGGGGATGACGAGCCAGTCTAGGAGCGCCCCTGGTACTTCGCGGCGGATACCCGGACCGTGCCCAGCTTGCCGTACAGCCTGTTGCCCGGGCAGTCGGTCACGAACCCGTCCCGGTGACCCGAGACCGCGTTCATGCTGACCTTCCTGCCCTTCTTGTACTTGTTGCCCCCGCCCGAGATCAGCGTCACCTTGCCCTTGGGGTTGACCCCGGACAGGCCGAGCTTCCACGCGCTGAGCTTGGCGATCGCCCTGGTGACGGCCGCCGGCGGGTTGACGGTCGAGTACGACCCGAGGACGGCGATGCCCGTGCTGTTCGTGTTGAAACCGAGGGTGTGCGCGCCCATGACCGGCTTCGTCACGCCTCCGGCGCGCCCCTCGTAGATGTTTCCGCACTTGTCGACGGCGAAGTTGTAGCCGATGTCCCGCCAGCCGCTGCTCGTCACGTGGTAGCGGTAGATACCGCGGATGACGGAGGGCGCCTGCTTGCAGGTGTAGTTGTTGCCCGTCGCGCTGTGGTGGACGAAGGCCGCCTTCACCGTCTTCGTGTAGCCGAACTCGCGTTCGCGGAGCTTCTCGTTCGCGCCCCACCCCTGGCGGGAGACGATCTTCGGGCGCGGTGCCTGGTACGGCTTGGCGGCGGGTGCGGTGCCGGGGTCGGCCCCGGTGCCGGTGCCGTTGCCGGGTCCGGTGCCGCCGCCGGGTCCCGTGCCCGGTGCGGGATCGGCTCCCGTACCGCTCTCTCCGCCCGCCGGCGTGGCCGGATCGTCGGAGTCGGAGTCGGCCGCGACCGTCTCGCCGCGCGACGCGTCGGCCTCCGTCACCGGCAGTTGCTCGGGCGCCTCCCCCGGGTCGACCAGTTCCAGGCTCAGCCCGTGCGGCAGCGGCGGGCGGCCGGGGCGGGCCTCCGGGCCGGCGTCCGGGTCCTCGTACGCCTGGACCCGGACCTGGACGCCGTCCGACGCGCCGACCCACAGCGGCGCCGTGGAGCCCCGCACCGTGCCGGACTCGCGTTCCGACGTACCGCGGTCCGCGCCGTGCTCGGCGTTGTGCGTCTCCAGGCGCTGCCAGCGGGACCAGGTACCCGTCCCGGCGGAGCGGTTTCTGACCTGGACCGAGCCGTGGAGTTCCTCGTCGGCGTCGTCCCAGACGACACCGACGAGCGAGAAGGGGTGGACGTCCCGCTTGGACAGCCCCTGCTCGGTGGCGACACCGGAGGAGCGTTCGGAGCTGAGCGGGACCAGGGGCAGGGACTCGGTGGAGCCCGGCACGGGTGAGCCCGCCCGGGCGTCCTGGGGAGCCGCCACCGCCCCGGAGGTGAGGGAGAGGGGGAGGACGAGTGCCGCGGCACAGGCGACGCCGATCGAGGAAGACAGGAATACACGCATGTGCCGATCGTGCGGCCGGGGAGCCGGAGCCGCCTTCCGGGAGCAGCCGCGGAAACTGACGGGCCATCGGACCAACCGGTGGACGGCGTCACCGGTACGGCGGTGTGCGCCGGACCGCCCCGCGTACCCTTGCCCGCGTGAACGCCAGCGACCGCACCCCCGCCGACCTGCTGCGATCCGCCCTCGCCACGGATCCGGCCCGCCCCTTGATCACCTTCTACGACGATGCCACCGGTGAACGCGTGGAATTGTCGGTGGCCACCTTCGCCAATTGGGTGTCCAAGACCGCCAACCTCCTCCAGGGCGACCTCGCCGCCGTGCCCGGCGACCGGCTCGCGCTGCTGCTGCCCGCGCACTGGCAGACCGCGGTCTGGCTGCTCGCCTGTTCGTCGGTCGGGGTGCGCGTCGAGATCGGCGGCGACCCGGCCGGCGCCGACCTCGTCGTCACCGGTCCCGACACGCTGGACGCGGCCCGCGCCTGCCGTGGCGAACGGCTCGCCCTCGCGCTGCGTCCGCTCGGCGGCCGCTTCCCGAAGACACCCGAGGGTTTCTCCGACTACGCGGTCGAGGTGCCCGGCCAGGGCGACCGTTTCGCGCCGTTCGAGCCGGTCGACCCGGACGCGCCCGCGCTCTCCGTCGGCGGTACGGAACTGACGGCGGCCCAGATCGTCGAACGCGCCCGCGCGGACGCCGGGGCCCTCGGGCTGACGGCGCCGGGCGCCCGGCTGCTGTCCGGGGGGCCGTACGACACCTGGGACGGACTGTCGGCCGGTCTGTACGCACCGCTCGCCGCGGGCGCCTCGGTGGTGCTCTGCCGCAACCTCGACCGGCTGTCGGCGGAGGGGCTGGTCAAGCGGATCGAGAGCGAGCGGGTCACGGGCACGGCGGACGGCGAGGGGTGAGCGTTCGGGATAGCGTCCGGTCGGCGACACGGTGACTTGACGGCCCGACGGGTTCCGGCGCGGAACGCCGCCAGCGGTAGATGATCGTCGGTAGTTCTAGTTCAGTACACAACCAAGTGTGCGATTCAGCCGTCTACCCCTGAAACCGGCGGCGCCGTACGCCGCCGACGCCATGAAGGATGGACTTCGCCGTGACCGACAGCGCTGGCACGCCGCCCGAACGGGACCCCCGGGCAGACGACGAGCCGCCGACCGCGTCTCCCGGGTCGGACGGCCACGCGAACACGGACGCAGGCTCGAACGCGAACACGAACGCCGACGCGGGCTTGGACGCGAACACAAGCTCGGGCTCGAACGCGGACGCGGGCTCGGACGACGAGCCGACGGGAAAGTCGCAGGAGAGCGGAGAGGTCGGGGAAGGCGCGAGCGACGAGCCCGGTGACGCCGGACCCGACGGGCCCGCGCCCGTCACCGGCGAAGCCGCCGCCGTCGCGGCCGGCCCCGTCGGGAGCCACCTGCTGAAGGACGAGGACCCCGGCGACCCGGACCCCGACGCCGCCACCCCGCGCAAACGGCACTGGCTCCGCTGGACCGCCCTCGGCACCTCCGTCGTGGTCCTCGCCGCCGCCGGTGCCGGCTGGTGGTTCTACCAGAAGCTCGACAGCAACATCACCACCGACACCACCGCCGCCTCCGAGCTGCGGACGTACGAGAGGGAACGTCCCCGGCCCATCGCCGTCGACGCCAAGAACATCCTCCTCATCGGCTCCGACACCCGCGCGGGCGCGGGCAACGGCAAGTACGGCCGCGACGACGGCGGCTCGCAGCGCTCGGACACCACGATCCTGCTGCACCTGGCGGCCGACCGGCAGAGCGCGACCGCCGTCTCCCTCCCGCGCGACCTGATGGTCGAGATCCCGCGCTGTCTCACCTCGGACGGCAGGCGCTCCAGAGCCCAGTCCGCGCAGTTCAACTGGGCGTTCCAGGTCGGCGGTACGGCGTGTTCGATCCGTACGGTCGAGAAGCTCACCGGCATCCGTATCGACCACTACATGGTGATCGACTTCAGTGGCTTCAAGGAGATGGTGGACGCCGTCGACGGTGTCGAGGTCTGCCTCAAGCAGCCCGTCGACGACGTCGACGCGCATCTGAAGCTGCCGGCGGGCAAGCAGACCCTCAGCGGCGAGGAGGCCCTCGGTTTCGTACGGGCGCGCAAGACCATCGGCGACGGCAGCGACACCGAACGGATGGAGCGCCAGCAGCAGTTCCTCGGGTCGCTCGTCAAGAAGGTGCAGAGCAACGGTGTTCTGCTCAATCCCACCCGGCTCTATCCGGTGCTGGACGCGGCGACCAAATCGGTGACGACCGATCCGGGTCTGAACACGCTCAAGGATCTGTACGACCTGGCACGTGGACTGCGGAATGTACCGACGGAAAAGGTGCAGTTCATGACGGTCCCGCGCCAGCCCTATGTGAATGACCCGAATCGTGACGAACTCGTACAGCCGGACGCGGGTCGGCTTTTCTCGCAGCTGCGCAAGGACGAGCCCGTCTCCATCGCCCCCGCCGGGGAGAAGGAGAGCACAGAGCGTGACGGAGGAAGTTCGAAGACGGATGAAAAGGCGGACGACACGGGGTCGTCGAACGCCACTCCCACACCGAGTTTCCCGGGCACAAATGCCGCCGCCGGCCTGTGCGAGTAAAAGCAGAACCAAGGAGACGTCGGCAGTCTATGACGATTGGGCAGATTGCCCCCTTGTAAGAGGAGTCGAATTTGTCACCGGCGTCGCTCGACGCTGAACTGGGCGGATAGTGTGACTCGATCCGGTTTCATCGGACCGTGAGGTCGCGCACCGCCGGATCGAAAGACCGAGCGCCTTTGGGGGAAGAGGCGCTTCGCGTGGCACCGACGGAGGACTCAAGCAACCGTGGATGCGCATAGCCGTGGCGAGTCGGGCGGGATCGACCCCGCCGACCAGTGGGTACTCAACCCGCAGACCGGCAATTACGAATTGCGACTGAACCACTCCGAAGGGCAGTCGCCCGCCCCTTCCCCCGACGCGGGTAGCGGGCACGACGCTCCTCGCCGGTCCAGAAACGCACCGCCCACGGACGACGGTTCGCCGCGCGGCCGCGCACCCAGGGACCGCCGGGCGCCGGGCGCCCCGGGCGCGGGCGCCGGAGCCGCCGCGGCGGCCGGTGCCGCCGGGACGTCCGACAGCGCGGGCTCGCGCATCCCCCGCGCCCGTAACTCCGCCAACGCCAACGGCACTTCGGGCGGCTCGCGCCGCGACGTACCCGGCCAGCGCGGCCGTCGCGCCGCGAACAACGCCGACAGCGGGGCCGGCGCCGCGGGCCGCCGCAAACGCAAGGCGCCGCCGAAGTCGCGTAAGAAGAAGGTCCTCGGCTGGACCGGCGGCGTCACCGCTTTCGTCCTGATCGGCGGAGCGGGCGCGGCCTTCTACGCGTACCAGCAACTCAACGGCAACATCAACACGATCGACGTCGAGGGCGCGGGCAGCGGCGGCTTCAAGAAGGACCAGGCCGTCAACATCCTGGTCATCGGCACGGACAAGCGCACCGGGGCCGGCAACGAGAGTTACGGGGACAAGGACAGCGTCGGCCACGCCGACACCACCATCCTCTTCCATGTCTCCAAGGACCGGACGAACGCGACCGCGCTCTCCATCCCCCGCGACCTGATCACCGACATCCCGGACTGCGAGACGAAGACCGAGGACGGTACGAAGGTCATCCCGGGCGAGCAGGGCGTCCGGTTCAACACCAGCCTCGGCCAGTCCGAGCGCGACCCGGGCTGCACCATGCGTACGGTCAAGGAGCTGACCGGCCTGACCGTCGATCACTTCATGATGGCCGACTTCAACGCGGTGAAGACGCTGACGTCCGCGGTCGGCGGCGTGGAGGTGTGCGTCGGCAAGGACGTCGACGACCCCGACTCGCATCTGAAGCTGACCAAGGGCAAGCACGTCATCGAGGGCGAGCAGGCCCTCGCGTTCGTCCGTACACGGCACAGTTTCGGCAACGAGAGCGACCTGGACCGGATCCAGACCCAGCAGCAGTTCCTGGGCTCGCTGATCCGGAAGATGAAGTCCAGCGAGACGCTGACCAGCCCGACCAAGCTGTGGGACCTGGCGACGGCGGCGACCAAGGCGCTCACGGTCGACACGGGCATCGGCAGCATCGAGAAGCTGCGTGACCTCGGCGGCGAGCTGGCCAAGGTCAATCCGAAGAACATCTCCTTCACCACCCTGCCCGTCATAGACAACCCGGCCGAGGTCGTGAAGGCGACGGTCGTGGTGAACGAGGCGCAGGCGAGGCCGCTCTTCGCGATGATGCAGAACGACACCTCCCTCACCGAGGTGAAGGAGAAGGAGAAGGCCGCCAAGAGCAAGCAGGCGGCGCTCCTGAAGGGAACCAGGGCCGACCCCGCCGATGTCAGGGTCGATGTGTTCAACGGTGGCGGCCCCCAGGGGTCCGCCCAGGAGACCCTCGCCTGGCTGCAGAACGAGGAAGGCGTGAACAAGTCCACCAACAAGGGCAACGCGCCGAAGAACCTGGCCAAGACGGAGCTGCGGTACGCGCCGAACCAGGCCGATCAGGCCCGCCGTCTCGCGGACATGATGGGCCTTCCCGCCGAAGCGATGAAGCCCGGTACGGAGGACGCCGTGGGGCTGGAGGCGATGACCCTGACGCTCGGCGCGGACTTCAAGGGGGCGGGCATTCCCATCGTCGGTCCGGCAAAGGCGCCGGAAGGCGTGCAGAAGGTGGAAGCGGACAAGCAAGTGTGCGCCAAGTGAGCCCGGCTCCGGTACGCCCGGAGCCCCGACTCGTGCGGAGCGCCTGAACGACAGGGGTAGGGGGGTACGGAGTGGGGCAGAGCACGCGCAGAAACGGGACGCGGCAACGCGTCCCGCACGCCCGCGAGTTGGGCTGGGACGACAGTCTGTACGAGGACGGCCCGGGTGACGGGCCCGGTCCCGACGGTTCGGCGGGCGGGGCGAGCGGCGGCAAGGGGCCCGGTGACGATTCCGGCTCCCCCGCGGACGACAGCGCCGCGGCCGACGGCGGCGACGGGTCGGGCTCCGGGTCCGGCAAGAAGCGAAAGGGCGGTCCGCGCCGCGACGGCCCACGCCCGCGCAACCGCCGGGGCAGGCGCCGAATACTTCTCTGGGTCTCCGGCGCCCTCGCCCTGCTCATCCTCGGCACGGCCGGCGCCGGATACCTCTACTACCGTCATCTCGACGGCAAGCTCAAGAAGGAAGACCTGACGCTCGGCGACAAGCCGATGGCCGACCACACGGCCAACTCCGCGGGCCAGACGCCGCTCAACATCCTGCTGATCGGCTCGGACGCCCGCGACTCCAAGGAGAACCAGAAGCTCGGCGGCGCCAAGGAGACCTTCGGCGGCGCGCCTCTGGCCGACGTACAGATGCTGCTCCATGTCTCGGCCGACCGCAGCAACATGTCGGTCGTCAGCATGCCGCGCGACACCATGCTCAAGATGCCCAAGTGCACGGACCCGGACACCGGCGAGGTCTACCCGGCGAGCACCGTCAACGTACAGACCAACGAGAGCCTGGGGCGCGGGGGTCCCGGCTGCACCGTGGCCACCTGGTACGAGCTGACCGGCATCACCATCGACCACTTCATGATGATCGACTTCGCGGGTGTGGTGTCGATGGCCGACGCCATCGGCGGCGTACCGGTCTGCGTCCAGGAGAACGTCCACTCACGCAACGCCGAGGGCAAGGGCTCCGGGCTGAAGCTGGAGAAGGGCGAGAACGTCATCCAGGGCGAGCAGGCCCTCCAGTGGCTGCGTACCCGTTACGGCTTCGAGGACGGCAGCGACCTCGCCCGTACGCACGCCCAGCACATGTACATGAACTCGATGGTCCGGGAGCTGCGCAAGGGCGCCAAGCTGACCGACCCCGGGAAGCTGATGAGCCTCGCCGAGGCGGCCACCGACGCGCTGACCGTCGACACCGGGCTCGGCGGCGTCAAGAAGCTGTACGACCTGGCGGAGGAGCTCAAGAAAGTACCCACGAACCGCATCACGATGGCGACGATGCCCAACGTGTACGGCGAGGGTGCCGAGTCCGGGCGGGTGTATCCGAAGCCGGGCGACGCCGAGCAGCTGTTCACCATGGTCCGCGACGACGTGCCGCTCGACGGCAAGGCGTCCAAGCGCAAGCCCCGGCCCGAGACCACGGACCCGGCGGCGGCTCCGGCCGACACCGGTGTGCTCGTCCGCAACGGCACGGGCAGCGCCACCCAGGCACCGACGTCGCGGCGGGCCACGGCGGTGGCGGGGCTGCTCGTCGGCGAGGGCTACACCAAGGCCGTGTCGGACGCGACGCCCGATCCCTCCGAGCGCACCGAAGTCCTCTTCCCCAGCGCCGACCTGGAGGGCGACGCGCAGGCGGTCGCCAAGTCCCTCGGGATTCCGGTCTCTTCGGTGAAGAAGTCGACGGACGTGTCGGGGGTGACGCTGGTCGTGGGGGCCGACTGGCGTACGGGTGACACGTACCCGAAGTCGGCGGCGCCGGACGAGAACAAGACGCCGGACACGGCGCGGGCGCTCAACGGGGCCGACGAGAGCGAGTGCATGGAGATCCAGCCCGGCTTCACCTGGTAGCGGGCGAGTGAGTGACGAGGAGCCCCGGGCGCGCTGCCCGGGGCTCCTCGTCGTGCATGTCGTCCGGCCGATTCGCTCAGGCGGTCTGGCGCACGGCCGGGCGGCGGCTCGCGATGACCTTCCTGGCGAGCGAGCGCGGGCTCGTGAGGAAGCCCACCCCCCACGACATGTGCATCGTGGCGAGCGCGAGCGGGATCCGGAGCCGCGCCTTGAGCGGCAGACCCCTGCCCGCCGGTATCGAGCCGGCGACGATCGCGGCGAGATAGCCGCCGGGGACGATCAGCGCCCAGGGGGTGAACGCCAGGCCGACGACGATGCCGAGGGCGTTGGCGCAGACCGCGGCCGGCGGCGCGAGGTAGCGCAGATTGATCGAGCCGGAGTGGAAACGGGCGACGACATGGCGCCAACGGCCGTAGTCCTTGTACTGCTTGGCGAGCGCCCTGACGGACGGCCGGGGCCGGTACTGGACGCGCAGCTCGGGCGAGAACCAGATCTGGCCGCCGGCCTCACGGATCCGGAAGTTCAGCTCCCAGTCCTGGGCGCGGATGAACTCCTCGTTGTAGCCGCCCTGTTGCTCCAGGGCGGCCCGGCGGAAGACGCCGAGGTACACCGTCTCGGCGGGGCCCGCCTCGCCGCCCGTGTGGAAGGCCGCGTTGCCGACACCGATCTTGGAGGTCATCGCCGCCGCGACGGCGTGCTCCCAGTCGTT
Source organism: Streptomyces sp. NPDC058653 (assembly GCF_042716895.1). Classification (NCBI taxonomy): domain Bacteria; kingdom Bacillati; phylum Actinomycetota; class Actinomycetes; order Kitasatosporales; family Streptomycetaceae; genus Streptomyces; species Streptomyces sp. NPDC058653. The sequence continues at coordinate 37,240 of NZ_JBHXRM010000012.1, forward strand.
CTCGCCCTCGGCGTGCATGATGCCGCCGACGTTCTGCGCGCCGGTCTCCTCCAGGAGCCGTACGGCGGTCGCGATGTAGTTCGGCGAGAGCATGCCGTGGCCGTCGACGCGAACGACGACGGGGTGCTTGGAGGCCTTGATGGCCGCGTTGAGCGCCGCAGGCGTACGGCCGGTGGGATTGGGCACGGTAAACACCCGGGCGCGGGGGCTGTCCGCCGTCTCGCGTACGAGTTCGGCGGCGATCTCGTCGGTACGGTCCGTGGACGGGCCGAGCGCGATGACCACTTCCATCTCGCCCTCGTACTCCTGGTCCAGGATGTGCCGGACGGAGTTCCGCAGATGCCGTTCCTCGTTGAGCACCGGCATGATCACGGAGACGGCGGGGGGCTGGGCAGGCATGTGATCCTTCGGGCGTCCGGGAGACGGGTTCTGGCACGCCACGTTACCGCGAACGGGGGACCCCGACGCGCGTCGGGCGGGCTCAGCGCAAGGCTGCTGATCGTATGGGCCTACGTTGCGTCCCCTGGCCGCCCTTCGCCCCGCCACCCGGCGGTCCCCAGTCGTTCCCGTCACCCGCGGAGGTGTCCCCCGTGCCCCCACCACCCCGCTCCCCCCGGCCCCGGCCCGCCGGCCGGCCCAGTCCGGCGCGGACCGGCGTCCGGAACGCGCGCGGTGCGGGCGCCGCCCGTGGTGCGCGCGGCCGACGGCGGAACGGACAGCGGCCGGGCCGGCCCCGCTGGGGGATGCGGGTGGCCACGACGCTCTCGGTGCTGGTGCTCGGCGCGGGCGGCATCGGGCACGCCGTGGTGACGAGCGTGGACACGGGGATCGGCCGGGTGGATCCGTTCAAGGACATGAAGAACCGCCCCGACGGGGGCCACGGCATGAACATCCTCCTGGTCGGCACCGACGGCCGCGACAAGATCACCAAGGAGGAGCGGCACAAGTACCGGCTCGGTGGCGCTCCCTGCCGCTGCACCGACACGATCATGCTCGTGCACATCTCGGAGGACCGTGAGCGCGCGAGCGTGGTGAGCCTGCCGCGCGACAGTTACGCGGAGCTGCCCTCGCACACCGACGGGAACACCGGCGAGAAGCACGCCCCCCACCCGGTGAAGCTGAACGCGGCGTACGCGGAGGGCGGCCCGCATCTGACGGTGAGGACCGTCGAGAGCATGACCGGGGTGAAGATCAACCACTATCTGGAGATCGACTTCACCAGCTTCATGAAAACGGTCGACGCGCTCGGCGGGGTGGAGATCTGCACCGCCAAGCCGCTGAAGGACTCGCACACCGGCCTCGATCTGAACGCCGGGACGCACAAGCTGGACGGCGGCAGGGCGCTCCAGTACGTACGGTCCCGTTATCTGGACGGCTCGTCCGACCTCGGCAGGATGCAGCGCCAGCAGCGCTTCATGGCCGCGCTGATCAAGCAGGCCACCAGTAGCGGTGTACTGCTGAACCCGGTGAGGTTCCAGGGTGTGACCTCGACCATGCTCGACTCGGTCCGGGCGGACAAGGGCTTCGGTACGCCGGAGATGCTCGCGCTCGGCAAGGCGATGCGCGACTTCACCCCGGCGTCGTCGGAGTTCATGTCGGTGCCGGTCACCGAGGGGGGCTTCCCGGTCAAGGGCATCGGGTCGACGCTGAAGTGGGACCCGGTGAAGTCGAAGAGGCTCTTCCGGGCGCTGCGTGAGGACAAGCCGCTGACGCCGCCCGCCGCCGCCCGGCCGGCCGTGCCGGGGGTGCCGACGCAGCCGGCCTCGATGGTCGAGGTGTCGCCGCAGCAGATCAGGGTGCAGGTCTACAACGCGACGCGCCAGGACGGGCTGGGCCAGCGCGTCGACGGCGCCCTGCGCGCGACGGGTTTCGGTACGACGCGGGCCCCGCTGAATCACACGGGACCGGAGGTGACGCGTACGCAGGTGCTGTTCGACCCGCGCTGGGACCGCTCGGCGAAGTCCCTGGCCGCCGCCCTGCCCGGCTGTGAGCTGAAGCCGGTGCCGCGGCAGGGCGCGACGCTGAGGGTGATGGCGGGGAAGGACTACAAGCGGGTGCGGCCGGTGCGGGCGGAGGACGTGCACCAGGGAGAGTTCGGGGCGGTGAAGGGCGACCAGGTGGTGTGCCCGTGACGAGCGCCGCGTAGGGGCCCGCCGCTTGTACGCCCCCGTCGGCTCGGGCCGCTCAGTCGTCGATGCCGTCGGCGGCGCGCTTCTCGCGCAGCTCCTTGATCGCACGCCGCCGGGCGAGCCGGTGCGTGCGCCGGATCTGCGCCTCCTGGTAGCGCCGCTTGTCGCGCTCGGTCTCGGGGATCACCTGCGGTACGGGCCGGGGCCTGCCGTCCGCGTCGACGGCCGCGAAGACGAGATACGCGCTGCCGACCTGCTGGGCGGGGGTCGACTCGTTCCAGCGCTCGGCCAGGACCCGTACGCCGACCTCCATGGACGACCGGCCGGTCCAGTTGACCTGGGCCTTCACATGGACCAGGTCCCCGACCCGTACCGGCTCCAGGAAGACCATCTCGTCCATGGACGCGGTGACCGCGGGCCCTCCCGAGTGCCGGCCGGCGACCGCGCCCGCGGCGTCGTCGACGAGCTTCATGATCACACCGCCGTGCACCGTGCCGAGGAGGTTGGTGTCACCGCCGGTCATGATGTGGCTGAGCGTGGTGCGGGACGCCGAGGTGGGCTTTCCCGGAATATCTGTCTCGGGGCGGACGGCCTGGTCTGTCATGCCCTCCACCCTATGCGGGGGTCCGTCACGGCCCGCATTGCATCAGCTTGGCAACAGGGATGCTGTGATTTTCCCCCACCCCTGTATGCGCGACACCTCCGAGCCGCACACTGGTCGGCATGAACGATTGGCCTGACGGATGGAACGGCGACCGCGCTGACCGTGGCGGCGAGCGTTACGGACGCGGCAGCGCGGGCGGTCAGCCCGAAGGCGTACGCGCGATGCCGCACGTACAGCGGCGCGCCGTCCCCCAGCAGCCGTCGCAGGGGTACGACGGGGGCTACGACCCGCCCCCGTACAACAGCGACTACAACACCGGCCAGGTCTACGGCACCCCGGCCGACCGCGGCCAGGGCGGGCCGCCCGGTATCCCCCCGCAGGCGGGCTACAACAACGGCGGCGGGTATCCGCCCGACCACGCACCGGACTGGCGGCGCCGTATCAAGATCACCGCGATATCCCTGGTCGTCACCGTTCTCGTCGTCTCCGTGGGCACCTACTTCTGGGCCGACTCCAAGCTCAAGCGCGAGGTCGACCTCTCGAAGGTCATCGAGCGCCCGGAGGCCGGCGACGGCACGAACTATCTGATCGTCGGCTCGGACTCCCGTGAGGGCATGTCCGACGAGGAGAAGAAGGAACTCCACACGGGCAGCGCGGAGGGCAAGCGCACCGACTCGATGATGATCCTGCACGACGGCTCGAACGGCCCGACGCTGATCTCGCTGCCGCGTGACTCGAACGTGGTGATCCCCTCCTTCCGCGGCTCGGAGTCCGGGAAGATGTTCCCGAACCAGGGCCGGGAGACGAAGCTCAACGCGGCGTACGCGGAGGACGGGCCCGAACTGCTCGTCCGTACCGTCGAGTTCAACACCGGTCTGCACATCGACCACTACGTCGAGATCGGCTTCGCGGGTTTCGCCAACATCGTGGACGCGATCGGCGGTGTCGAACTCGACATCCCGAAGGCCTTCAAGGACAAGAAGTCGGGCGCCGACTTCAAGGCGGGCAAGCAGACGCTGGACGGCGAGCAGTCCCTGGCGTACGTCCGCACCCGCTACGCCTTCGCGGGCAGCGACCTGGACCGTACGAAGAACCAGCAGAAGTTCCTGGCGGCCCTGGCCTCCCAGACGGCCACGCCCGGCACGATCCTCAACCCGTTCAAGCTCTACCCGACGATGGGCGCGGGCCTGGACACCCTGATCGTCGACAAGGACATGTCGCTCTGGTCGCTGAGCCAGATGTTCTTCGCGATGAAGGGCGTCACGGGCGGCGACGGCAAGTCGATGAACATGCCGATCTCGGGCAGCACGGGCGGCAACCTGGTCTGGGACAAGGCCAAGGTCAAGCAGCTCGTGGAGCAGCTGAACAACGACGAGAAGGTCACGGTCACCTCGAACTGAGGCCACGAACGCCCCACGGAACGCCCCGACCCGCGCGAGCGGGCCGGGGCGTTCTCGTCGCGCGAGGGGATCAGGGAAGGTTGCGCGCCATGACGATGCGCTGGATCTGGTTCGGGCAGACCCGGCGCGGGTCACGCGGTTTCCCGTTCCGTCAACCGTGATCGCTTGACCGGTGCGCCCAGCTCTCGGGAGCATCAACCCAGATGCGGGGTACTTGCAGCGGCACGGGAGAGGGGAAACCCAGACCATGAAGGTCACCAAGCTGGTCAGCACGTGCGACATCAAGGACTGCCCGACGATCTACGCCACGGATCGCGGCACCTTCCTGGTACAGGGCGAGACGCCGACCGACCATGGGCTTCAGATTCCCGCCCACGAAACCCTGGTGGAGATCCCTGTGGAACTGATCCAAAAGGCCATCCGTGACAACCTCGTCTAGGACCCTCGGCGATCTCTTCGACGCATTCGAGCACGAGGCATTCCGGCTGGAGACCCTGGACGACTACAGCAGGTCCGGGAGCATCGACGCCTACCAGGCATTCCTGGCCGGGGAGCCACAGCCGGGCGACTACAACGCGGGATGGGTCAAAGAACTGCGTTCGCACACCGAGAAGGGAAAGCGGGTGTATCGGGTCCATATCCTGTCCCGCCCGCTGACGGACTATCTTCGGTTCGAACTCGGCTGGGGCTACCACAAAAACGTGAGCGGGGGTGAAGAGTTCTTCGTCCTCGACATCACCGACAAGCCCAACCCTTTGGAGAATGTTCCGGATTTCTGGTTCTTCGACTCCGATTCCGTGGCTGTGATGAACTACGACGGAAGCGGAAAATACCTGGGTTCGGAAGTGCTGCCGCCGGAGCGAACAGCGGAATTCACGCGGTACCGCGATGCAGCTCTCGCGCACGCGGAACCGTTCACCGAATGGTGGGCCAAGTACGGGACGTGAACAGAGCACAGCTCGGAGCCGCGCTGCGGGCGCTGCGACTGGCGTCCGGCAAGGAAGCCAAAGCGGTGGCCCGCAGCGCACTCATGTCTCCGTCCAAGCTGTCCAAGATCGAGAATGCGAAGCTGGCACCCAGCGCGACGGACGTAGAGCGCGTCCTGACCGCCATCGGCGTCTCGGACGAGGTCAAGGCGGAGTACGCGGAAGCCGCACGCGCGTCAGCGACGGAGGCGACGGCGTGGCGCCTGCTCAAGCGGATCGGGGTCCACAAGGGCCAGCAGGCCGCCAAGGCTCTGGAAGCCCAGATGTCTGTACTGCGGCTGTTTCAACCCGCGCTCGTTCCGGGCCTGCTCCAGACTCCCGAGTACATCCGGGCCATTCTGCGACGCCACGAACTGAGTGAAGACGCACTCACGCGAACAATCAATGGGCGACTCGAACGGCAAGCGGTTCTCTACGACAACGCAAAGTCACTTCGATTCATCATCACCGAACCTGTCCTGCGCTGGCGCATCGTGCGACCTCAGATGATGGCCGCTCAGCTTGATCGAATCGTCTCTATTTCACGCCTCTCCCACGTGGACATCCGGATAGTCCCTCTGCGGGTTCAGCAGCACGACATCGCCAATCACGCCTTCGTCATCCGTGACGACCGCATGGTGACCGTTGAAACCGTCCATGCCGAGGTCGTCGTTACGGACCCGCGAGATGTGAGTCTCTACGTTGACAAATTCGAAGGATTCGAGCGAGCAGCGCTGGCCGGCGACGAAATGCGGGATCTGATCGAAGGTATCCGCAACGACTTTTTGCGGGAACAGGAAACAGGCTAGAGGCGCGATCGAGGCCCGCCGAAGATGGGGGCCATGGTGAGTGACAGCAGGGCACATAGGGCCGGAGCGCCTGATCATCTGGGCAGCAGCGAGGCCCGACATTTCCTCTCCCGTGTTTCCGGAGCGCTCGGCGTCGGCGGCGTGCTCATGGTGCAGAAGAGCGACCCGGGCCCCGAAGGCGCTGACCTGGCCCCCGGTTCGGCCTTGCGCTGGCCCCGCTGCGAATGCGGGAGCCCGAAGTGTCCCGACTCCGAGGCCCCGCCGAGTCCGCCGCCCGAAGGACTGAGCAGCAGAGTTGCCGAGGCCAACGCGCGAAGCCGTAGGGGCGGGCTGTGAGCAGCAGTGGAATCCCAGAACTCCCGCCCTGGAACGGGCGGCGGCGGTCAGCCATGACCGCGATTAGTTGAGCAGGAAGGTGCAGTGATGCAGAACGGAACCGACCTGTACGCGCTCGACATCAACGGGGCCTCGTTCGTGCAGGCGTGCGGCGGCCCCTGCACCGAGGGGTGCGTGACCCTGGCCCGGATCGGCGACGACGCCTGGGCCCTCGGTGACAGCAAGCGGCCCGACGCTCAGCCGCTGCGGTTCACCACGGAGGAACTGGACGCGGCCGGGATCGACCCGGCGCGCTTCGGCCTGAACGTCTGATCCTCCCCTCACGCCAGCCGGGCCGGGGCCGTCCCCGTCCCTGGGTCCGGTCCGGCTGGTACCTCTCGGAACGGGATCGACTCGTGCACCACCACGGCTATCTATGGACCGGCCCGAAGGAGCGCTTCGACCAGGAGGCGCTGCGACGACCCCCGCATGCTGAGCCGCCCCCTGCCGGAAGCAAGGAAGAACTGATCCAGCGGTACCGCGACGTAGCCGCAGAGTTCCCCACGTCGGATCTGCCGCCGCTGGAAACGGCTTTCTGGCTGATCAAGCCCCATTCCTTGGTTTGTGGCACGTGGGAGGAGGCGAAGGAAGCCGCGTCATGGCTCGGTGAGCAGCTGGCCGAGTACGCGCCTCGGCTCGCGTCGGACAGTGACCGGGACACCGCGCGCCTGGCCCGGCTGGTGAACGCTGCGGCCGAGCAACTGCGCTCCGGTACTGATGTGTCGTACGGCTTCTACCTGGAACGTCCCTCGTATCTGTCCCTGGCAGTGGTGACCTGTTCCCCGAATCGCGCGAACGCTGAACTGGCCTGCCCGGTGCCGCCCGGCGCGGACGACCCGACGGAGGCATCAGCGGTCGCCTGATACGCGTACGACAACAGCCCCCGGCGCGACGCCGGGGGCTGTGTTGTTTGTGCGGTCAGTGGCTGTCTTCAACCCGGCATCTGCCCAGGATTCCCCCGGCATGACGCCCAGGAACGGCCCTGATCGGGCCGTAACGGGCAGAGAGCCGAGAGTGCCCCCTCCGGGCCTTCGAAACAGCTTCTGACCTGCAAAAGCCCTGCTAGGGGAGGTTGCGCGCCATGACGATGCGCTGGATCTGGTTCGTGCCCTCGTAGATCTGGGTGATCTTGGCGTCGCGCATCATCCGTTCCACCGGGTAGTCGCGCGTGTAGCCGTAGCCGCCGAGGAGCTGGACCGCGTCCGTCGTGATCTCCATCGCCACGTCGGAGGCGAAGCACTTGGCGGCGGCGCCGAAGAAGGTCAGGTGCTCCTTGTCGCCCCCGTCGGAGACGCGCTGGGAGCGGGCCGCCGCCGAGTAGGTGAGCTGGCGGGCCGCCTCCAGCTTCATCGCCATGTCGGCGAGCATGAACTGGACGCCCTGGAAGTCTCCGATGGGCTTGCCGAACTGCTTGCGCTCCTGGACGTAGCCCGTCGCGTAGTCGAGCGCGCCCTGGGCGATGCCGAGGGCCTGGGCCGCGATCGTGATGCGGGTGTGGTCCAGGGTCTTCATCGCCGTCGCGAAGCCCGTGCCCTCGGCGCCGATGAGCCGGTCGGCCGGGATGCGGACGTTGTCGAGGTAGACCTCGCGGGTCGGGGAGCCCTTGATGCCGAGCTTCTTCTCCGGGGCACCGAAGGAGACACCCTCGTCGCCCTTCTCGACGACGAACGCCGAGATGCCCTTCGTACGGAGGGCGGGGTCGGTGACGGCCATCACCGTGTAGTACTCGGACACGCCCGCGTTGGTGATCCAGCGCTTCACACCGTTGAGGACGTAGCTGTCGCCGTCCCTTACGGCCTTGGTCTTCATGCCGCCGGCGTCGGAGCCCGCGTCCGGCTCGGAGAGGCAGTACGAGAACATCGCCTCGCCCCTGGCCAGCGGGCCGAGGTACTTCTTCTTCAGGTCCTCGCCGCCGGAGAGGACGACGGGCAGCGAGCCGAGCTTGTTCACGGCCGGGATCAGGGAGGACGACGCGCACGCGCGGGCGACCTCCTCGATGACGATCACCGTGGCCAGGGCGTCCGCCCCGGCGCCGCCGTACTCCTCGGGGACATGGACCGCGTGCAGATCCGCGGAGACCAGCGCGTCCAGCGCCTCCTGGGGGAAGCGGGCTTCCTCGTCCACGGCGGCGGCGAACGGCGCGATCTTCGCCTCGGAGAGAGCGCGCACCGCCTCCCGGAGCATGTCGTGCTCCTCCGACGGGCGGTACAGGTCGAAATCAGCCGATCCGGCCACGGTCTCCCACTCCCCTGCATGCTAACTACCGTTAAGTAACACTAATTTTAGAGGTCCGGGACGCCGCGATGTACGTGAGTTTCCCGACAGCTTCCGCACCTTGCCCGCGGGCGACCGAAAAGGCGTCCGGAGCACGGGGCTATGCTCGGCCGCGCACTGACGGTGCGATCGCGGCCGCGATCGCACGCCGGGCGCACCGGAACCCGACCGCACTCCCAGGAGCACCCCATGGCCCTCAAGATCACTGTGATCGGTACCGGCTACCTCGGCGCCACGCACGCCGCGGCCATGGCGGAACTGGGCTTCGACGTCCTGGGGCTCGACGTCGTCCCCGAGAAGATCGAGATGCTGTCCGCGGGCCGGGTCCCGATGTACGAGCCCGGTCTGGAGGAGCTGCTGCGGCGCCATGTCGAGGGCATCGAGGGGTCGAGCGGCCGGCTGCGCTTCACCACCTCCTGGGAGGAGATCGGCGCCTTCGGCGACGTCCACTTCGTCTGTGTGAACACCCCGCAGAAGCACGGCGAGTACGCGTGCGACATGAGCTACGTGGAGAGCGCCTTCGACTCGCTGGCCCCGCAGCTGCGCCGGGCGGCGCTCGTGGTCGGCAAGTCGACCGTGCCCGTCGGCAGCGCCGAGCGGCTCGCGGGGCGGCTCACCGAGCTGGCGCCGGCGGGCGACGAGGTCGAGCTGGCCTGGAATCCGGAGTTCCTGCGGGAGGGCTTCGCCGTACAGGACACGCTCCACCCGGACCGGATCGTGGTCGGCGCCCGGAGCGAGCGCGCCGAGAAGCTGCTGCGCGAGGTGTATGCGACCCCGGTCGGCGAGGGATCGCCGTTCGTCGTGACGGACTTCCCCACCGCCGAGCTGGTGAAGACCGCCGCGAACTCCTTCCTCGCCACCAAGATCTCCTTCATCAACGCGATGGCCGAGGTCTGCGAGGCGGCCGGCGGCGACGTCGCGAAGCTGGCGGAGGCCATCGGCTACGACGAGCGCATCGGCAGCAAGTTCCTCCGGGCCGGGATCGGTTTCGGCGGCGGCTGTCTGCCCAAGGACATCCGGGCGTTCATGGCGCGGGCGGGCGAGCTGGGCGCCGACCAGGCGCTGACGTTCCTGCGCGAGGTCGACTCGATCAACATGAGGCGCCGTGGTCACATGGTGGAGCTGGCGCGCGAGGCCGTCGGGGGCGACTCGTCGTTCCTCGGGAAGCGGGTCGCGGTCCTCGGCGCGACGTTCAAGCCGGACTCGGACGACGTACGCGACTCCCCCGCGCTCAACGTCGCCGGGCAGATCCATCTCCAGGGCGGCCAGGTCACCGTGTACGACCCGAAGGGCATGGACAACGCGCGCGGGCTCTTCCCGACGCTCGGTTACGCCGGGTCCGCGCTGGAGGCGGTGCGCGGCGCGGATGTCGTCCTGCATCTGACCGAGTGGCGCGAGTTCCGGGAGCTGGACCCGGCCGAGCTCGGCGAGGCCGTGTCACGGCGTCTGATCCTCGACGGGCGCAACGCGCTGGACCCGGTGGTCTGGCGCGGGGCCGGCTGGACGTACCGGGCGATGGGACGGCCGAGGGCCTGACCCAACCGGCGCGGCGGAGGAGACCGACCGTGCCGGGGTCCGCGCCGGGGCCGACTACCGGCGTACGTCGTCCAGTTCCTCGATCGTCGCGGTCGACGGCGGGCGCCGCTGCTGGGCGGCGCGTGCCAGGAACTCGGTGTCGCGCAGCACGCGTGCCGCGTTGCCCCAGGTGAGATCGGTGATGGCGGTGTCGGTCCAGCCGCGGTCGAGCAGTTCGGTGATCAACAGCGGGTAGCACGAGGTGTCTTCGAGGCCGACGGTGTGCGGTGTCCCCGACTCGCGGCCGTACGTCCCGGAGAGGCCGACGCACTCCGGGCCCGCCACCTCCCGTACGCGCTCGACATGGTCCGCGACGTCGGAGAGCGACGGGCCCTTCCCGTCGTCGGCGATCCGATCCCGGGCGAGCCTCTCGCCCGGGAACCGATCGTGCGCGAGCCGCTCGCCCGTGAGCTGCTCGGCCGCGAAACTCACCATGCAGACGCCGTTGTTGGCGCCGAGCAGCGTGAGGATGTCGTCCGGTACGCCGCCGTCGCCGGGCCACTCGCCGACGGCGCGGGCGACGGAGTGGGAGAACATCGCCGGTGCCTTGGTGACGGCGAAGGTGGCGCGCATCGTCTCGTCGGAGGTGCCGGACAGATCGATGATGACGCCGAGCCGGTTCATCTCGCGTACGACCTCGTGGCCGAAGCGGCTGAGCCCGTCCTCGGCCCAGCGCGCGCCCGCGAGGGAGAGGGCACGCACACCGAGGAAGTGGAAGGCGCGCAGGGTGGCGAGCGAGTCGCCCATGGCCGGTCCCGACGCGGGACCGAGGAGCGAGGCGACCCGACCGCAGTTGCGGGCGTCGGCCAGGTCCCCGGCGCCGAGCGCGAGGCGCAGGCTCTCCGGGTAGGACGAGATCAGGTCCCGTACGAGGTCGATCAGCTCCAGCGTGCTGCCGACGGCGCGGCCTTCGCGGACCGCCTCCGCGTCGGCCTCGACGGACCAGAACTGCCCGCCCAGCGCGCCCGCCTTGATCCTCGGCATGTCGGTGTCGAGGAAGGTGTCGCCCTGTTCGAGGTCGTGGCCGTGGCTGGTGCCCCGGCGGCGCAGCAGGGTGGGGGCGAGGCTGTTGTGGCCGTCGACGACGGGGTGCGAGGCCAGCAGTACGCGGGCACGCTCGGCGGACGACGCGGGTGTGGCCAGGGAGGCGGTGTCGGTCGTCACCGTCCCGGCCGACGGGTCCTCCTGCGGCCCGTCGAGATCACCGGCCGCGGCAGTCGTGTCCGTGTCGGTGTCGTAGGGGTCGTCCTGCAGATCTGCCATGACGAGGCTCCGTGGGTGCGACGGCAGTACGGCCACCGTGCCACGGGCGGACGGACGGGTCGCGGCGGACGCGGCGTTCGGGGGTACGCCAGCGGGCGCGGGCGACCGGCAACGGCCCGCGCCCCGCGTAGGGAATCGCGTACGAATCGCTTACGGAATCGCGTACGGGACCCTCAGCCGTCCAGTTCCTCGATGGTCGCCGTCGACGGCCCGCGCTCCGCGCGCAGCGCCCGGGCCACGTCCTCCGAGGCGCGCAGCACCCGTACCGCGTTGTGCCAGGTCAGCTTGGCCAGGTCCTCGGGGGACCAGCGGCGGGCGAGGAGTTCCGCGACGAGGTTCGGGTAGCCGGCGACGTCCTGGAGGCCGTCCGGCGTGAACGCCGTGCCGTCGAAGTCCCCGCCGATCCCGATGTGGTCGATGCCCGCGACCTCGCGCATATGGTCCAGATGGTCGGCGACCGTCGCCGCCGTGGCCGTCGGGCGCGGGTTGGCCGCCTCGAAGGCCCGGTGGATCTCCATCCCCGACTCGGTGGTGTCGAGGGGGTGCGCGCCGTGCTCGCGCATGTTCTCGTCGGCGGCCCGCGTCCAGGCGATCGCCTCGGGAAGGATGAACTTCGGTACGAAGGTGGCCATCGCGACGCCGCCGTTGGCCGGCAGCAGTTCCAGCACGTCGTCCGGGATGTTGCGCGGGTGGTCGCAGACCGCCCGCGAGGAGGAGTGCGAGAAGAGGACGGGCGCGGCGCTGGTGGCGAGCGCGTCGCGCATCGTGGTGGCGGCGACGTGCGAGAGGTCGACCAGCATCCCGGTGCGGTTCATCTCGCGTACGACCTCGTGGCCGAAGGGCGAGAGCCCGCCCACGCCCGGCTCGTCGGTCGCCGAGTCGGCCCACGCGAGGTTGTCGTTGTGCGTGAGCGTCATGTACCGCACCCCGAGCGCGTACAGGGCGCGCAGCGTGGCGAGGGAGTTGTTGATGGAGTGGCCGCCCTCGGCGCCCATCAGGGAGGCGATCCGGCCGGTGCGCCGGGCGTTCTCCATGTCGTCGGCGGTGCGGGCCCCGGCGAAGTCGTCGGGGTAGCGGGCGATCATGCGCCCGACGACGTCGATCTGCTCCAGGGTCGCGCTGACGGCCGAGTCGCCGGCCATGTCGGAGCGCACGTACACCGACCAGAACTGCGCCCCCACCCCGCCCGCCCGCAGCCGGGGGATGTCGGTGTGCAGATACGCCGACTGGTCGTCGGCGAGGTCGCGGCGGTCGAGGTCGTAGGCGACCTGCTCGCGCAGCGCCCACGGAAGGTCGTTGTGCCCGTCGACCACGGGGAAGTCCTCGAGCAGTTCGCGGGCCCGCTCCAGATAGTCCTCGGTGTTCATGGGGCCCTCACTTCCCGAAGCCGAAGCTGTCGTGACCGCTGACCTTGGCTCGCAGGAGTCTGCCCTTGTCCGTCGCCTGTTCGTTGAGGCTCCGCTGGAAGTCCTCCATACGGCTCCGCAGCGCGGGGTCGTGCGCCGCGAGGATCCGCGCGGCCAGCAGACCGGCGTTACGGGCTCCTCCTACGGAGACGGTGGCGACCGGCACGCCCGCGGGCATCTGCACGATCGACAGCAGCGAGTCCAGGCCGTCGAGGTACTTCAGCGGTACGGGGACGCCGATGACCGGCAGCGGTGTGACGGAGGCCAGCATGCCCGGCAGATGGGCGGCGCCGCCGGCGCCCGCGATGATCGCCCTGAGTCCGCGTCCGGCCGCCTCCTCGCCGTACGCGACCATCTCGCGCGGCATCCGGTGGGCGGAGACGACGTCGACCTCGTAGCCGATCCCGAACTCGTCGAGCGCCCGTGCGGCGCCCTCCATGACGGGCCAGTCGGAGTCCGACCCCATGACGACGCCGATCTGGGGAGAGCTCATGCGGTGATCGTCCCTCGGAGGTAACCGGCGGCGTGGCGGGCGCGCTCCAGCACGTCGTCCAGGTCGTCACCGTAGGTGTTGACGTGGCCCACCTTGCGGCCGGGCTTCACGTCCTTGCCGTACATGTGGATCTTGAGCTGGGGGTCATGGGCCATGCAGTGCAGATACGCCGCGTACATGTCGGGGTAGTCGCCGCCCAGCACGTTGCACATGACCGTCCACGGCGCACGCGGGCGCGGGTCGCCGAGCGGCAGGTCGAGCACGGCCCGTACGTGGTTGGCGAACTGCGAGGTGATCGCGCCGTCCTGCGTCCAGTGACCCGAGTTGTGCGGGCGCATGGCCAGCTCGTTGACAAGGATGCGGCCGTCGGCCGTCTCGAACAGCTCGACGGCGAGATGACCGACGACGCCCAGCTCGGCGGCGATCCGCAGCGCGAGCCGCTGCGCCTCGCCGGACAGTTCGTCCGAGAGGCCGGGCGCGGGCGCGATGACGGTGTCGCAGACGCCGTCGACCTGCCGGGACTCCACGACGGGGTACGCGACGGCCTGGCCGTGCGGCGAGCGCACGATGTTGGCGGCGAGCTCCCGGACGAAGTCGACCTTCTCCTCGGCGAGGACGGGGACACCGGCGCGGAAGGGCCTCTCGGCGTCGTCCTCCGATCGGGCGACCCAGACGCCCTTTCCGTCGTAGCCGCCGCGCACCGTCTTCAGGACGACGGGGAAGCCGCCGACCTCAGCGGCGAAGGCCGCGACATCGGCGGGGTCGGTGACCACGCGGTGGCGCGGGCTCGGGGCGCCCAGCTCGGTGAGCCTGGCGCGCATCACGCCCTTGTCCTGCGCGTGCACGAGAGCGTCGGGCCCGGGGCGTACGGGGATGCCGTCCGCCTCCAGGGCGCGCAGATGCTCGATCGGTACGTGCTCGTGGTCGAAGGTGATCACGTCACAGCCGCGCGCGAAGGCGCGCAGGGTCTCCAGATCGGTGTGGTCGCCGACGACCACATCGGCGACCACCTGGGCCGCGGAGTCCTGCGGGGTCTCGCTGAGGAGCTTGAATCTGAGGCCGAGGGGGATGCCCGCCTCGTGGGTCATACGGGCGAGCTGACCGCCGCCGACCATGCCGACTACCGGGAACGTCACACTCCCAGGGTATCCGTCGCCGGGTCCGGCACGGTCCGGTGGTTACAGTGGGCCGGTCGGGCGCCGCCGTGGCGCCTCGAACGACTTCACCGGCGGGAGCGCTCGCCGGACGAACACGCCGACCGGACGAGGCTGAGCGAGAAGATGACTGCCGCGCCTTCGCAGCGACCATCCCTGCGGGAGCGGTTGTCCCTGCTCGCCCGTGAGATCGCCAAGTTCGGCGCGGTCGGCGGGGTGGGGCTACTGGTCAATCTGGCCGTCTTCAACCTCGTACGGCACACCACCGAGCTCCAGGTGGTGCGGGCCAGCATCCTGGCCACCGTCGTGGCGATCGCCTGCAACTACGTGGGCTTCCGCTACTTCGCCTACCGGGACCGGGACAAGAGCCGCCGGACGAAGGAGCTGACGCTCTTCCTGCTGTTCAGCGCGGTCGGACTGGTCATCGAGAACGGTGTGCTCTACACCGCGACGTACGGCTTCGGCTGGGACGGGCCGCTGCAGAGCAACGTGTTCAAGTTCATCGGGATCGGCGTGGCGACGCTGTTCCGCTTCTGGTCCTACCGCACCTGGGTGTTCCGCCGGCTCCGGCCCGAGCCGGTCGCCGTGCCCGAGCGGGTGCCGGAGACGGAGCGGGTGCCGGAGGCGGAGCCCGGCACGGTCACCTGACGGTCTTCTTCGGCTCCTTGCGGATACGCACCTCGCGGCTGAGGAAGAGCGCGAAGACCGGCGGCTGCTGCTGGAGCAGTTCGAGCCGTCCGCCGTCCGCCTCCGCCAGGTCACGGGCGACCGCGAGGCCGATGCCCGTCGAGTTGTGCCCGCTGATCGCCCGCTCGAAGATCCGTGACCCGAGGTCGGCCGGGACACCGGGGCCCTCGTCCGTCACCTCGATCACGGCCTGGTTGCCGGTGATCCGGCTGCGCAGGGCGACCGTGCCGCCGCCGTGCATCAGGGAGTTCTCGATCAGCGCGGCGAGGACCTGCGCGACGGCGCCCGGGGTGCCGACGGCCCGCATGTGCTGGGTGCCGGAGCAGACGATGGCCCGGCCGGCGCTGCGGTAGGCCGGGCGCCACTCCTCGATCTGCTGCTGCACGACGTCGTCGAGGTCGAAGACGATGGCGGAGCCGGTGCGGGCGTCGCGCGAGTTGGTGAGCAGCCGCTCCACCACGTCCGTCAGCCGCTCGACCTGGGTGAGGGCGATCGTCGCCTCGTCCTTGACGGTGTCCGGGTCGTCGGTGGTGGAGATCTCCTCCAGCCGCATGGAGAGCGCGGTCAGGGGCGTACGGAGCTGGTGGGAGGCGTCGGCGGCCAGCCGGCGCTCGGCGGTCAGCATCCGCGCGATCCGCTCGGCGCTGGCGTCGAGGACATCGGCGACCCGGTCCAGCTCGGGGACGCCGTACCGCTTGTGGCGGGGGCGCGGGTCGCCGGAGCCGAGCCGTTCGGCGGTCTCGGCGAGGTCGGTGAGCGGTGACGCGAGCTTGTTGGCCTGGCGTACGGCGAGCAGGACGGCGGCGATCACGGCGAGCAGTGCCACCGCGCCGATGATCATCAGGGTGCGGCCGAGTTCCTCGGTGACCGAGGCGCGGGACTCCTCGACGGTGACGGTCTCGCCCTGCTCGCCCTCGGCGCTGCCCCTGATGGCGCCGTCCTCGGGGCGGTCGCCGATCTCGACGGTCGGGCGGCCGGGGATCTCGACCTTGGCGTACCGCCCGCCCTCGATCTGCTCCCGCAGGATCGCCTCGGTGACGCGCTCACCACCGAGCAGCCGGCTGTCGACGATGCTGACCAGCCGGACGGCCTCCAGGTCCACCCGCTCCTGGGCGCTGTTGGTGATGGTCCGGGTCTCGACGATGACGAGCGAGACCCCAAAGACGGCGATCACGACGAGCACCACGGCGAGCGTGGAGTTGATCAGACGACGGCGCACTGTGCCCTACTTCTGTTCGGCCCTTGCCTCTGTCCGCCGGGTCTCCGCGGACCGGGCCGGACCGCCGGCGTCAGCTCTTCTCGAAACGGAAACCGACACCCCGTACGGTCGCGATGTACCGCGGGTTCGCCGCGTCGTCGCCCAGCTTCTTGCGCAGCCACGAGATGTGCATGTCCAGGGTCTTGGTGGAGGACCACCAGGTGGTGTCCCAGACCTCGCGCATCAGCTGGTCGCGGGTGACGACCCGGCCCGCGTCCCTGACCAGGACCCGCAGCAGGTCGAACTCCTTCGCGGTGAGCTGGAGCTCCTCCTCGCCCATCCAGGCCCGGTGCGACTCGACGTCGATGCGGACGCCGTGCGTGGTGGGCGAGGCGGCCGGTTCGCTCGCGCCGCGCCGGAGCAGGGCCCGGACCCGGGCAAGCAGTTCGGCCAGCCGGAAGGGCTTGGTCACGTAGTCGTCCGCGCCGGCGTCCAGGCCGACCACCGTGTCCACCTCGTCGGCGCGGGCGGTCAGCACCAGCAGCGGCACCGAGTGGCCCTCGGAGCGCAGTCTCCGGGCGACTTCGAGACCGTCCATGCCGGGGAGCCCCAGGTCGAGTACGACCAGGTCCACTCCGCCCTGGAGGCCGGCTTCGAGCGCGGTGGGACCGTCTTCGCGTACCTCCACCTCGTAGCCCTCCCTGCGCAGGGCGCGGGCCAGCGGCTCCGAGATGGACGCGTCGTCCTCGGCGAGCAGTACACGGGTCATGGGTTGATGGTAGTCCGCGTGGAGGAGCCTCCGGGCAGTGATCGCCGATGCCTGTGGCTCTGGGATGCGATTGGGCCACCCGCCTTCGAAAGTGACCCAAGGTGTGACAGAGACCTGCGATTCCCCCCTCAGGGCCTACCTTGCGCCCCTCCGTCGTCACGCACGGTGGCGTGACGTCCCGTAGGACCGACCCGTAGGACCAATTGGGGTTCTTTAGCCGCTCGCACGCCGAAGATCCCCTTTTCATGAGCCCGGTCGGGCAAGGATCGCCCCATGGCGTCCAGCCTCACCAAGGACTCCCCCGAACCGACCGGCGGCCGCCCCAGGGCCCCCGGCCCCCACGGCGTTCCCGAGAAGACGTTCTTCGGCCACCCGCGCGGTCTGGCCACGCTCTTCATGACGGAGATGTGGGAACGCTTCAGCTTCTACGGCATGAAGGCCCTGCTCACGATCTATCTGATCTCCGGCGGGCCCGACGCGTCGAAGGGGCTCCAGGAGGGCGGTCTGGGGCTGACCGTCGCCACCACCACGGCGGTCTACTCGATCTATCTGTCGATGGTCTATCTGCTGGCGATGCCCGGCGGCTGGCTGGGCGACCGGGTCTGGGGCCCGCGCAGGACCGTGACGATCGCGGCCTGCACCATCATGGCCGGCCATCTGACGCTCGCCCTGCCGGGCTCGGGCACCTTCTTCGCCGGTCTGGCGCTGGTGGCTCTCGGCTCGGGGCTGCTGAAGTCCAACATCTCCACGATGGTCGGCCATCTCTACGACGGCACCGACGACCCGCGCCGCGACGGCGGCTTCACCATCTTCTACATGGGCATCAACACCGGCGCCTTCTTCGCGCCGCTGATCATCGGCACCGTCGGTGAGAAGTACAGCTGGCACCTCGGCTTCGCGCTCGCCGCGCTCGGCATGGGCATCGGGCTGTTCGTGTTCCTGCTCGGTACGAAGCATCTGGCCCCGCGGAGCAGTCAGGTCCCGACGCCGCTCTCCCGCGAGGAGCGGGCGAGGTGGCTGACGAAGGGGCTGACCTGGCTGCTGATCGGCTCCGCCTTCTACGGGCTCGCCGTCCTCACCGGCCACTTCACCATCAACTGGGCGATGGTGCCGCTGACGCTGGCGGGCATCGTCATCCCGGCCGGGGTGCTGGTCCGGATGAAGCGCGACACGGATCTGTCGCCCGACGAGCAGACGAAGATGTCCGGCTACATCTGGTTCTTCGTGGCGGCGGCCGTCTTCTGGATGATCTACGACCAGGGCGGCTCGACGATCCAGGCGTTCGGTACGACGAAGGCCGCCGACCATGTCTTCGGGATCGGCTTCCCCACGTCCTGGTACCAGTCGCTGAACCCGGTCTTCATCATGGCGCTGGCCCCCGTGACGGCCTGGCTCTGGCTCTGGCTGAACCGGCGGGGGCAGGAGCCCAGCACGGTCGTGAAGTTCGCCGCGGGCCTGGCCTTCGTCGGCGTCTCGTTCTTCTTCTTCCTGATCCCGCTGGTCCTCGCGGCAGACGGCACCCTGGTCAGCCCGGTGTGGCTGGTGGGCATCTATCTGATCCAGACGGTGGGCGAGCTGTGTGTCTCACCGGTCGGTCTGTCGGTGACGACGAAGATGGCGCCGGCCAAATACGCCGGTCGGATGATGGGCGTCTGGTTCCTCGCGGTCACCGCGGGCGACTCGGTGACGGGGATGCTCTCGATCGCCGGGGTGGATCTGAGCCGTACGGGGGTGGTCGCCGGGGAGGCGGCGCTGGCCACGCTCGCGGGCTTCGCGGTCTTCATGTACCGCAGGACGGTGCGTGCGCAGATGGGCGACGTGCGCTGAGGGGCTGGCGGGGGGACATGTGCCTCCCCCCGGGCCCTCCGGCGCTCCGGGGCCACGGGACGGGCTCTCGGGGCCGCGTCCCGGCGTTCTCCCCGCCGGGCGCCGGCTGTCCCGCCGCTGCGCTGCGCTGCCGCGTCGCTAGGACGGGGCCGCGAGGATCGCCCAGACCGTCTTGCCGGGCGCTCCCGGCGTACGGGAGACGCCCCAGTCCAGACAGAGCCGCTGCACGATGAACATGCCGTGCCCGCCCGGGCGCCCGGCGCGGTGCGGCGTACGGGGCGCGGGCTGGCCCGTGCCCCGGTCGGTGACCTCCAGGCGCAGCATCTTCGTGTCGGTCGAGACGCGCAGCTCTTCGGGGCCCTCGGCGTGCAGACAGGCGTTGGTTACCAGCTCGGAGACGACGAGCAGCACGTCCTCGGCCGCGGCGCGGCGGTCGGCGGTCTCGGCCGGCAGCCAGCCCCAGTCGTAGAGCGCCTGACGGGTGAAGTCGCGGGCCATCGGGACGATGCCGCTGGCGCTGCCCAACGCCAGGGTGCGTACCCGGCTTTCGGACCCGGCGGAGTGGGTACCCGCGCCGTCCGGCTCGGAGCCGAAGTCGCCCGGCGGAAACTGCCGGGTGGTGCTCATCAGCGCTTCACCTCACCGATTCACCGGTTCGCGAATTAGTCGTTACATCGGTACAGAGAGTGCCTGGTCTGTCCCGACCGGTCCGGGGTCTCTTCTGCCCGCCGTAATCGTGACAACACCCACAAGACCTACGTGGGTGACGTGACACTTGCAACATCTCGCGCGCCCGGGGCCCCCGTACGGCCCCCGGGTCAGTCCGCAAGAGCCGCTTCCAGCGAATCGTGCACGGTGAAGACCGCGTCGGCGCCGGTGATTTCGAAAACCCTGGCGACCACGGGCAGCATCGCGGCCAGATGGACCGCTCCGCCCGCGGCCTCGGCCTTGAGACGGGCCCCGAGCAGGACGTTCAGTCCCGTCGAGTCACAGAATTCGAGCTGCGAGCAGTCGATCACCAGCCGTACCCGGCCTTGGTCGAGTGCTTCGTCCAGGGGTGCGCGCAACAGCTCCGCGGTGTGGTGATCCAACTCACCCGCGGCTGTCACGACCTCACTCCGGCCCTCGGTCCGAACTTCGACCCGAAGCCGGCCCCGGTTCGTGCTGCCGACCGTCTGGCGGTCCATGCCCGTCCGTCCCTCTTCTGCCGTGTCGTGCGCCGTCGTCAGATGTTTCAGAAGTTGTCGCATGTCGCGCTGTGATCGTGTCCGTCTTCGCGTCATGAGGCGTCGACGTCCGACGAAACATTACGCCTTTCAAACGGGCTGCGGTAGCCAATCTCCCCCACAAGGCGGACATATGTACGAATTGACACTTGCGTGTCTCCGCGCTGAACCGATAGGGCTAGTAACGACAAGAACCAGACCGACACGACCGGCTATGGAGGCGCCGCAAACCGCAGCAGCGCGTATTGGCATCGGCAGCCATATGCCGAGAACGTATGGAGGAGACCATGTCACCCCGGCTCGACGAACCGCGTACCCACGACGCGCCGTCGACAATCCCGTCCGAACCTGACGAGACCGGCGCCACATCCGCGCCCGGTTTCCCGGGCCTCGATGACATGCCAGAGATCCCGCCCTTCGACGAGGTCGGCGCCCTGGACGCCCGGGCGCTGTCCAAGACGCTCTTCGAGCGCCTCGAAGGCCTGGAAGAGGGCACCCACGAGCACGCGTACGTGCGCAACACCCTGGTCGAGCTGAATCTCGCCCTGGTCAAGTTCGCCGCCTCCCGGTTCCGCTCCCGCAGCGAGCCGATGGAGGACATCATCCAGGTCGGCACGATCGGACTGATCAAGGCGATCGACCGCTTCGAGCTCAGCAGGGGCGTCGAGTTCCCCACCTTCGCGATGCCGACGATCGTCGGCGAGATCAAGCGCTTCTTCCGCGACACGTCGTGGTCGGTGCGCGTACCGCGCAGGCTCCAGGAGCTCCGTCTCGAACTGGCCAAGGCCGGCGACGAGTTGTCCCAGCAACTGGACCGCGCCCCGACCGTCGGCGAACTCGCCGAGCGGCTCGGCATCACCAACGACGAGGTCGTCGAGGGGATGGCGGCGAGCAACGCCTACACGGCCAGCTCGCTGGACGCGCAGCCCGAGGAGGACGACACCGAGGGCGCCCTGTCGGACCGTATCGGCTACGAGGACCACGGGATCGAGGGCATCGAGTACGTCGAGTCGCTGAAGCCCCTGATAGCCGGCCTGCCGGCCCGCGACCGCACGATCCTCTCGCTGCGGTTCGTGGCCAACATGACGCAGTCGGAGATCGGCGAGGAGCTGGGCATCTCCCAGATGCACGTGTCACGCCTGCTGTCACGCACGCTGGTCAGGCTGCGGAAGGGCCTGACGCTGGAGGAGTGAGCAGGACGATCCCCCCAGCCAACTCCCCCCACGGCCCGGCGGCCGGCTCCGGCCCCCGCCGGGCCGTCGGCGTCGCGGCCGAGAGTATGTAGATGAGCCGCCCCTCCCTGACGAGAAACGAGTACGCGCGCTCCCGCGCGTGCTTGGTCACGTCCGTGAGCCGTGTACGCGACGGCCGCGCGGCGGACGGGTCGATCTGGTCGACCATGTACTCGGCGCGCATCGCCACCGTCTTCACGAAAGCAAGCGCATCCGGGGCGTCAGTCGCAACCGACTGCGTCGAGGTGGCCCAGACCGCCGACGGTGGACGCGCCGCACGCGACATCAAGAACCGCGCGGCCGGGACCCAGTTCTACACTCCCGCCCAGTGGTCCGTGTTCGTCACCGGTATCAAGCGCGGTGAACTCGGCGCGTAGGGCACCTACGGCCGCACATTCCTGTCTGCCAGTAGCAGGGCGAGCGGACCGGCAGGCAGAAGGAAACGGCCGTCGGCGGCGGCGGTGAGGGCTTCTGTCATCGGCCACCACGCGAGCTTGAAGTCCGCCTCGCTCGGGCTCAGCTCCTGCGGTCCCAACGACAGTTGGCGGGCCTCGAACAGGTGGATACGGGCTGTGGAGGCCAGGGTGATGGCGTACGAGCCGAGCGGTCGCCACTGGCCGGCGGTGATACCGGCCTCTTCCCGCAGCTCCCGACGGGCGCAGTCCTCGGGGCTCTCGCCGTCTTCGCGACGCCCACCGGGCAGGAACAGATACTCGCCGCCGTGGCGCGGGAAGTCAGCGGCCAGGATGGCTAGCCGGCCGCTGTCGTCGCGCGCCACGATCACCGACGCGTCGCGGGTGGGGGCACTGGGTTCGTCGCTCATGCCCGGCGAGCGTAGCGGGGGTTCAACCCCGGAGCATCGCCGCGTACGGGACGTTCATCACCACGGGGTGAGCGATTCCCCGACCGCGGAAACCGTCCTCTCCGAAGGCGTCGCCGTGGTCGGCGCACATGATGATCAGCCACCGACGGCAGGCGGTCAGCGTGGCGATCAACCGTCCGAGGTGTTCGTCGGCGTAGGCCAGGGCAGCGGCTTGGGACCGTGCGCTGTCTGTGCAGTCGCCGAGGTAATGCCCATGAGGAACGTGCGTGGCCGAGACGTTGACGAACAGGAACAGGGGCTCGATGACGCGTTCGGCCACTTCGAGCGCGCAGTCGACCTGATGACGAGTGGAGTCGGGTTCGGACGAGCAGAATTCGGGGCGCCAGTAGTCCTCGTCGAACATGTCGGGCAGGACGGATCCGAGCGGTGTCTCACGGGAGAAGTAGGTGACGCCGCCGATGCACACGGTTCGGTAGCCGTGCCGACCGAGCCCGGTCAGAAGGTTCGGGGCCTCGAACACGAGGGTTTGGGCGGGCACCGTCTTGAAGGCGGGCGGCCGACACTCCCAGAGGCGGGTCGGTTGCTCGGGCTGGGGGAGCTTGGGCAGGAACCCGGAGAAGAAAGCCATGTGAGCGGGAAGCGTGAAGCTGCCCGGGGTGTCCCGCCGTTCCCAGCCTCCTTCCGGTAAGAGCCTCGCGAGGCGGGGAGTGCTGCCGTCATCCAGGGTGGAGCGCGCGACGTCGTAGCGCAGTGAGTCCAGGGTGATGAACAGGATGTCCGTTCCGGAATGAACGACTTCAGCCGCATTGATCACCGCTCGTCTCCTTCGTTGTCGGTGAACGGGTGGTAGCACTCGACATGCCCCTTGGCCCTCTCGTTGACGGGCAGCGGAACGCGGTCCGCCGCGATCAGTTGCCGGATCCCGGCGAGCCCCCGCTCCTCTCCCAGAGGCCTGCCATCGGGCCCGTACAAAGCGATGCGGACGTTCTCCGTGTCGTCTTCGCCCGCCGTGGTGGAGACGTGTACGCCAGGAACGGCTCCGGCCTCACGCATGGCCTCCAGGAGAGCGGCCTCGTCGGCAACGCCGAAGTCCAGAACCGTGCACGCGTAGTGCTGGGCGTTGACGGCGCCCCGGCACAGCCGAGCCAGGAACGCGGCGCTGGTGCCTTGTCCGTCGTGGGCGACAACGATCCGGCCGGCTTTCACGGTGACGACGAGGCAGGCGCCGAGCCACCAGGCGACGCCTTCGTGGAGTTCTCCTGGGAAGCGGCCACTCGCGCCGCCGTCGCGGATCACGGCCTCGGCGTTGATCGGGTTAAGCACGCATCGCCTCCAGGTGGGTGGCGATCTGTCCGGCGAGCTGATCGGGGGTCGAGTGGTCGGTGTCCAGGACGACGGCGGTGGAATCGGCGGCGGCCACCGACTCGAAGTTCTCCATGAGTTGCTTGAGGCGGCCGGGTACCTCGAACAGGTCCGTGTCGTCCTTCTTCAGATCCCGTTTGTTCCCCATCCGTTCGCGCAGCACCGGCTCCGAACAGAGCAGGTAGAACGTGTGATCAGGGACGACGAGGTAGCCGCGAAAGGGCTCCGGCAGCCGGGCGACGTCGGCGGTGGCGACCCGGTGGGCTGCGGCATGGCAGGCGACCACGGATGACGTGTACCGGTCGGCGATCAACGGTCCTGCTGTCAGGGCCGACCGGGTGCGGTCGGAGACGTGCAGGAGTCCGGAGAGGTAGAACGCGAACTGCGGCAGCGGCCGAAGCCGGCCGGCGGCTTGCGCCGACCAGTCCACGTGCGGCGCGGTCAGGGTGTGGAGAGAGGCCCCGCCGAGCCGTTCGGCCAGGATGCGGGCCAGGGTGGTCTTCCCTACACCGGAGACGCCTTCCAGGACGACAAAGGGGCCCGGCTGACCGTGATGGTCCGGCGCGATCGGTGCGTAAGCGGGCGGCAGGCTCACAGGGTCCCCACGCTGAATGACGAAATGTGCCCGGCGACAGCTTCGGCCAGCCGCTGGGGGTCGTCCAGCAGGGCTTTGACGTTCAGGTGCAGGTCCGGGCGCAGGAGGCACGGCTGGATGCCGCCTGAGTGGTCGAATCTCAGAGCCCAGAACCCTTCGACGCACTGCGGGCGGAGCGGGCAGGTCCGCACTGACCGACGTGGTGGCGGCCGAGGCTGCGGTGGATGACCTCGATCTTCACGCCGTCGACCCGGAAGACCCGGCGGCCCTGTCCGACGCCGACGACTTCACTGTGCTCGTCACGGGTGAGTGTCCGCAGATGGGCGATGACGCCGTCGGCGGAGACCGCGGTGGACCGTTGGTCCTGGTTGAACTCGGTCTCGACCAGTTCGATGAACTGGACCGGCATCCGCTGGTCCAGAGCGAAGTCCAGGATGTGCCGCACCTCGTGGACGTTCTGCTTCAGCAGCAGGCAGTTCAGCTCGACATGGTCGACGATCCCGCGAGCGATGTCGATGCCGTCGAGAATTGCGTCGATCCCGATGCGCGTACCCGCGATCGCGCGAAGGGATTCGTCGGAGAAGTAGTGCAGCGACACCTTGATCTTGTCGAGCAGCGTGTCGCCCAACCAGGACCGATGCGTGCGGATACGGGTCCCGTTCGTGATCAGCGTGTAGGACCCGTCCGGTCCCAGTGGCTCCAGTCCGGTCAAGACCTCGCGGGCCAACGGCGAGGTCAGCGGCTCACCGCCGCTGAAGTAGATCCGCCTCAGCCCTCGCCGGGTCATCGCCCTGATGACCGTGAGGAAGTCTTCGGCGCCGATATCCCGGCGCCGGGGCTGTTGCACGCGGTCGCGGCGAGTCAGAGGAGGCGGGACATCGGCCTCGTTGTGGCAGAAGTAGCAGGCGATGTTGCACCGGGGGGTCAGGGACACTCGGAGCTGTCCACGCAGGGCCGCGAAGTTTTCCAGGGCGGTCCAGTCGACCGCCGTGTCAGCGGTCGGCAACGTGAGGAGTGGGGTCATGGTGTTCTCCAAGGGATGGGAGTGTTCCCCGCCCGAAGACCGAGCGGTCGCCGTCGGGTAGTCACGTTCAGTTAAGGACGGCGACGGGAAGGCGGTAACCCCATGAGAGGGGCCCCACGATGGGTACATTTCATGGGGGTAGCGCCAACTGAGGGGGATGCCATGGCATTTGGTACGCAGCTGGCGGCGTTGCCCTCAGTGCTGCGGCGCGACCCACGATGCGTCGCGGCTATGGCCCGGCGCGACATCGGCGCTCTTTTCGCCCTGGCCCATCACGAGGCGGGGATCAGCTACAACCGCATCGGCGAGGCTTGCGGTATCAGGGCCGAACGGGTCAGCCAGATCGCCCGCGGGAACGGCGAGGTGTCTTCTCTGCCGGTCCTGGAGCGGATCGCGGACGGACTCGGCATTCCGGGTGCGGACTTAGGCTTGGCATCAAGGCCGTGGGAGGCCGGAGTGCCGACAACTCCCCCAATTGATCGAGGAGATGGAGACGATCCGATGAAGCGCCGCGACGTCATGCGCGGCGCGCTCGCTGCCGGTCTGGCAGGTACCGGGCTCGCCGCTGTGACTTCCACCCGCACCGATATCGACGCCGCCCTTGCCGCCGACCATACCCAGCCCGATCTCGACCACTGGCAGTCGACGGCCGAGCGTTACGGCTACGGCTACCACGGCCGGGCGCCCTCGGATGTCCTGTCGAGTCTCCTGGAGGACGTCGAGGAGATGAAGCCGCTTCTCTTCCGGGCGCAGTCCGACCGCAGCCGCACCCAGCTGTGCCACGTCACGGGACAGATGGCGGGCATGGTCGCGATCGTCCTGCACGACCTCGGCGAACACCGCGAGGCCCACCGGTGGTTCGCGACCGCCGGACGAGCCGCCAAACAGTCAGGAGACCAACTTCTGCATGCCTGGGTGCTGGGACGTGAGGCCATGGTGCCGTTGAACTACGGTGCCCCGGCCGCCGCCGCCAAGCTCGCCGACCAGGCCAGGCACCTCGCTGGGAACGGCCCCAGCTCCGCTGCGGCCCTCGCGGCCGCCGTCGCCTCCAGGGCGTACGCGATGGACGGGTACCGGGACAAGGCCCTCGCCGCCGTCTCCGACGTCGAACGGCTGGCCGACCTGCTCACCCCTCAGCAGCGCGCCGACACCTGGTTCGGCTACCCGGTGCAGAAGCATCACGTCCACATGAGCCAGGCTCTCACCCACCTCGGCGAAACCGCCCGCGCGTATGAGACTCAGGCGGCGGCTCTGGAACTGTCCCGGGCGCCGTCGCTCATGACGCGGGCCCTGATCGCGATCGACGAAGCCTGCTGCCGCCTGCATGACGGTGACAGGGCACAGGCAGCCCACATCACCGCCCAGGCATACGGCAGCCTTCCGGCCTCGTATCGGAACGGTCTCACCCGTATCCGCGCTCTGGCCGTGTTCCAAAGGCTCCCGGCCGACACAATCCACCTGGACGACCTCGCCGACCTCCTCGGCGTCGCCGCCTGATTGAGGGCCGGGCCTGAGCGGATGGGCGGCGTCGGGAACGTGGGCCTGGTCTTCCACTCGTAGGCCGGTGAGGTCGCGAACCGCCTCGCCGAGGAGAACCCGGAGATCCTCTCCGGCGCGGTCCCCGTCGACGCCCGGCGCCGGCGCGACGCCGCGGCCTCGTTCGTGCCCGACCGGGCGGAGACCGTATTGACGGGAGCATCCCCCAAGGCCACATTGATCCGGGGGCAGGGGGAAAAGGTATGACTCTTGGGGTGGGCCGGCCGGCGTCGTACGCCGCGCTGGAAGGGCTGATGCGGCGCCGACTCGGCCGGGAGTGTCTGTACGTGCCGTCGTGCCGGCTCGGGCTGTACGTGGCGCTGCGCCACTGGTGCCCACCCGGCGGCCGGGTGCTGATGTCGCCGGTCAACGACGACGTGATCATGTTCGTGGTGCTCGCCGCCGGACTGCGTCCCGTCCAGGCGCCGCTGAACGCGCGGGACGGGTCGATCGATCCGGCGGCCGTCCCGGAGTCCGACTGGCGCGGGCTGTCCGCCGTACTGACCACGAATCTGTACGGGAATCCCGACCCGGCGCCCGAACTGCGCGCCCGCTGCGAGGCGTTGGGCATCCCGTTGATCGAGGACGCGGCCCACGCCATCGGCAGCCGGCTGGCGGGCCGGGCCGTCGGCACCTTCGGGGACGCGGCCGTCTTCAGCCTCTCCAAGCATGTGGGCGCCAAGACCGGCGGCTTCCTCGCCGTGGCCGACCCGGCGCTCCGTACGGAGCTGGCGGCGGCCCGGGACGCGCTCCTCGAACCGTCCAGGCTCGCCGCCGAACTCACCTACGCCGTCAGGCCGTACGCGGAGGCAGGCCTACGCGGGCTGCGCCTGGTGCGGGCGGCGCGCGGGCTGCTGCGCGCGGCGGGCGCGCAGGAGCGCCGGGAGATCCGGATGGAGCTGCGTCCGGGTGATCTGAAGGACGCGCTGGCCGGTGGGCCCGGACTGGGCGGCTTCGACTCCTGGGTGCGGGTGGACATGCACCGGTACCGCATCGCGCCGGGCCGGGTGCGCCTCGGACGTACCGAACGGCTGCTGTCGGGGCTCGACCCGCTGCTCGGGGCCCACCGGGCGGGCACGGAGCGGCTGTTGGCGACGCGGTGGGCCGCGCCGGGGCCGCACGAACCGGTGCAGCCGCTGTTCCGGGTGCCGTTGCTGCTCGCCGACCGGGACGCCGCCGTCGCCGCGCTCGCCCGGCGCCGGATCACCACCGGCTATCTGTACGACCCGCCGCTGGACGTGTACGCGGGCGACGTCTTCACCGACGCGTCCCCGCGGCCCGCGCCCGCCGCCTGGTTCGCCCGGCACGCGCTGCCGGCCGATCCCTTACGGGCGGGCGAGATCGTCGCCGCGCTGCGCGCGTCGGGGGCCGAGCCCGCGTCACCGCCGGAGCACGTCGGTGACTGACACCTCGCGTACGGAGACGGTGGCGCGAAAGGCGCCGGTCGCCGGGGGCGAGGGCGAGGGCGCCGACGGCGGAGACCACAGCGACTCGATGTTCCGCAACGCCTACGCGCTGATGCTCTCCACCGGCGTCTCCGCCGCCCTCGGTCTCGGCTTCTGGCTGGTCGCCGCCCGCTACTACACCGAGGAGGCCGTCGGCCAGGGCTCCGCCGCCATCGCCGCCATGCGGCTGCTGGCGTCCCTCACCGCGACCACCATGATCGGCGCGGTGGTCCGATACGTGCCACGCGCCGGGCGCGCGACCGGAGCGCTCGTCTGGCGCGCGTACGCGGTCAGTTCGGCGGTCGTCTGCGTCGCCTGTGTGGTCTTCCTGCTGACGCTCGATCTGTGGGGGCCCTCCTACGCGCCGCTCAGCGGCGTGAGCGCCGGGCTCGTCTTCACCGCCTCGTGCGTCGCCTGGGCGCTGCTCACCCTCCAGGACGGGGTACTGACCGGGCTGCGCAGGGCCTTCTGGGTTCCGATCGGCAACGCCGTCTTCTCCCTCGGCAAACTGCTGCTGCTCGTCGTGTTCGCCACCGCGATGCCGGTCCTCGGTGTCTTCGTGTCCTGGGCGGCGGCCATAGCGCTGTCCGTGCTGCCCCTCGGCTGGCTGGTGTTCCGCCGGCTCATCCCCCGCCAGGCCGCCGCCGACCGGGACCGGGAGCCGCCGCGCCCGGCGGACATCGGGCGGTTCCTGGCCGGGGACTCGGTCGGCGCCCTCTTCAGCCTGGCGATGATCAACCTGCTGCCGGTGATGGTCGCCGTCCGCTTCGACGCGGCGCACAACGCGTTCTTCTACACCGCCTACACCGTGGGCGGGACGATGGAGTTCATGGCCATCAACATGGCCTCCTCCCTCACCGCGCACGCCTCGCACTCCCCCGAGCGGCTGGCCGAGGGCGTACGGGGGGCACTGCGCCGGATGACGTTGCTGCTGGTGCCGGTGGTGCTGGTGCTGGTGCTCTTCGCGCCGCAGGTGCTCGCGCCCTTCGGGGCGGACTACGCCGAGCACGGTTCGACGGTCCTGCGCCTGCTGGCCGCCGCCGCGCTGCCGCGTGTCGTGGTGGAGCTGTACATCGGCGTGCTGCGTGTCCAGGGGCGTACGGGCATGCTCGCCGCCCTCCAGGGCGCCATGTGCGTCTGCGTCCTCGGGAGCGCGGTCGTGCTGCTCGGGCCCGCCGGGATCTCCGGGGCCGGGCTGTCGATGCTGCTCTCCATGACGCTGATCGCGCTGGTGGCCGCGCCGGGACTGCGCTCGGCGCTGAGAAGTCCGGGCCGGGGGCGCGGCGGCAGGGGCGGAGGCAGGAGCCGGGCGGCGGACGAGGCGTACGGGACGACGTGGGCGCGTGAGGCCGCCGAGCGGAGGGCGCGCGCGGGAGACGGCATGGCGGGGCGGAGCCCGTATCCGGGGGCCGGGTACGACACGGCGACCCCGGCCTTCGGACTGCCCGTGGTGTCACCGAAGGCCGCTCCCCGCACCGGGACGGCGGAACGGACCGTGGCCGCCCCGCCCGCGCGGGGGCACCGGTCGGCCGCGGCGCTGTGGGTGCTGCTGGCCCTGGCCGCCGGGCTGTTCTGGGCACCGCTGCGGGACGCGGCGGACATCGGCGCCGACCGGGTCCCGGCGGACCGACTCGTCGCCGCGCTGCCGCCGTTGACCGTTGCGGCGGGAGTTCTGCTGATCGTCGTCCAGTGCGCGTCCGTGGCGCTCGTGCGGGCGCGCCCGTTCCTCCTCACGGCCGGGCTGCTGGCCACGTTCGGCGCACTGCACGGCGCGCCGGTCCTTCTGGGCGTACGGCCCGAGGCGCTGTCCGGCCCCTGGCACCGGCCGCTCACCGACGCGTTCAGCGACGCGCTCACCCGATCGACCGACCGGACGAGTGCTTCGGAGCTTCTGCCCGTCGCGCTGCAACTGCTCTGTCTGGGGCTGCTCGCCGTCGTACTCCGCGCGGCGGGCGCGGACGGGCGGGCGGTCGCGGCGGCGCTCTGGTGCCTGACGGTGGTGGGCTGGTGGGCGCAGGGCGCTTTCGCGGCGGTCGCCGTCCCGGTGACCGGGGGCCTGCTGGCCGTCGCCGCCACCGCCGTACTGGTGCGGTTCTCCGTACGAAGGTCCCCGTCCGGACGCTGAGCGCTTGCGCACATCGGACATATCGGGTCAACTAATGACGTAGTCGGAAATCCGCTTCCTCCTGAGGGGATGAATGGCATGTCCACTGAGACCAACGCCCGTGACATCGTGAAGGACTTGGACGTCGACATGGACGCGGTCCTGAGCCCGAGCGAGGCCGAAGGAACATACCGCGACAGCCGCGAGTGCGCGCAGCTCGCCCTGCTCGCCGGCGGAGGGGCTCTGCTGCTCTCGCCGCCGACCCCCCGCCCGAAGAAGGCCTGACGGGAGACGTCGAATGGAGCAGTCAGGTACCCCACCCCATTTGGCGGGCGCGGTGCATGACCTGGCTTCAGAGGTGGTCTCCGTCCTTCGGGGCGGGGGCCACTCCTCTGTGGTGGGCGGCAGCGTCGGCACCCTGGCGGACGAGAAGCTGGGCCTGGCGGCGGTGCGCGTACTGGGCGCGGACGTCCTGCTGCCGAGCGTGCTGACCCGGCGTCGGCCGCTCCCGGACGACCTCGCCGTCTTCCAGCGCGCCGTGCACACCTTCGCCCCCGGCGCCACGTCGTCCGAGACGACGGTCTGGAGCCACTGGGCGATGACGCAGGCGCTCCAGGGACTGGACGGTCCGGCGGCGGCGGCCGGAGCGCACGCCGGGCCCGACGCGTCGTGGCTGGAGGGGCTTGAGTGGCCCCGGCTGACCCACCAGCTCTCGCTCCTGGCGGCGCTCGCCGTCCCCGGCGCCGACTCGGCGGTCGCCCAGGCAGCCGCCCGCCGCCCCGTGGACGTGGCGCGGGGCTTCGTACGCGCCGTACGCCGCCGTGACTGGCTCCAAGCGGCCGGCGCCGGACGCTGGCTGAGCGTCATCGACGGCGTCCCGGGCACGCTCGGACTCGACACCGGGCTCGAATTCGTCGGCCGGATGGCCGGGAGCGACGCGCGGGTCGGCCTGCATGTGCACGCCGCGCGGCACATCCGCGCCGGGGGCCGTGGATGAGCACTCCTCCGACGGCCGAGGCGCCGGAGCTGTCTCGCGGGACCCGGGAGTCACCGGCGTCCCGCGTCTCGCGGAGGGCCCTCGAATGGGTGCACGGGCACCGCGACTTCTTCCGGCTGCCGGACGATGTCCTGGCCCCGGACGCCTCCGTCGACCGGACACTGAAGCCGCTCGGCGAACTGGCCCAGCTCACCTCCTCCGTCCGGACGCACAGCGAACCGGGCTCCCACCGCCATCGGCGCGCGTCGGAGCTGCTCGACTTCGCGTGGGACCAGACCCGGCAGGGCCGGCTCTTCCTCGACCTGCTGCGCGGCGAGCCCTTCACCACCTATCCGCTGGAGATCTACGCCGCCTTCGCCGCCGTGGGTCTGCGCCACCCGGGCTTCGAGGAGCTGGCGGGGACGGTACGGCGTACGCGCGGCTGGGAGCGGATCGAGCAGCAGCCGAACCGGCGCCTGGGCATGCTCAACACCGAGCGCCGGGTGGGTTTCCCGGCGTCCGGGGAGCCGTCGGCCGTGTTCGCGGGCACCTGGCTGGGCGGGCTGCCCGAGCCGTGGACGTTCGAGCAGACGGCCGGTTACGGGCTGACGCACGTCGTCTTCCATCTCACCGACTGGGGCAACGCGCCGCAGCTGATGCCCGCCGAGGTGGGCCGGTATCTGGCGACCTGGCTGCCCGCGTGGCTGGAGACCTGTCTGGAGGCGGAGCAGTGGGACTTGACCTGTGAACTGCTCGCCGTCGCCGGAAGCCTCCCCGAAGCCGGTCCGGACTCCGCGTCGTACGAGGACCTGCCCGGGACCGTCGACGCCGCGTGGACGCGGATCGCCGACATCCAGGACGCGGCCGGGAGCATCCCCGAGAACGGCAGGGACCGCCCGCACGAGCCGGCCGCGGACTTCGCGTACTGCTACCACTCCACACTGCTGGCCGTTTTCGCCGGCACACTGACGGATGTCCGCCTGGCGGGCGCGGACGGAGGCGTCGCATGACGACGGACAGCGGGCTCGGACCGGGCGGCGACGGGACGGAGAGCGACCGGGCGCACGGGCCGGGCCCCGAGGCCAACGGCCCCGGCGGGGCCGCGTCCGGCGGCGCGGACCTCACACGGCTGATCCACGGCGTGGGCGCCCAGGCCATGGAGTGGCTGCACACCCACCGCGCCCACTTCCGGCTCGAACCGGACGCCGACCCCGAGGTGGGTTTCCTGGACCGCTTCAAACCGATCGGCGAGGCCGCCACGATCTGCAAGGTCCTGTTCCGGGAGGGGGTGGCGGGCTCGCGGGGGGCCTCACTCGCCCGGGGACTGATGGACCATCTGTGGCGCGACGCCCTCGACGGCGGGCGGATGCTGGCCCGGGCCGGGCGGCAGGAGCCGATGTCGCCCATCCCCTTCGAGGTCTACCTCCCGTTCAGGGAGATGGGCTACCAGGAGCCGGAGACCGAGCGGGCCGTCCATCTCAACCACCGGCTCGGCAGCTGGGCCGCCCTGGAGCTGCCGCCCGTCCGCCGGCTGGGCATGTCCACGTGCGAGCGGCGCTTCGGGCTGGAGCCGAGCACTCCCGTGGAGGAGGCGACCGCACGCACCTGGCTGGCCCGCTCACCCGAGCCGTGGACCGTCGAGGGGCACATCGGATACAGCATCACCCACACGGTCTTCCACCTCACCGACTGGGGCGAGAGGCCCGAGGGGCTGCCGGAGGGCATGGCCCGCTATCTCGCGCGGTGGCTGCCCGTCTGGCTGGACGACTGGCTGGACCTGGAGCGGTGGGACCTGCTGGGCGAACTGCTCGTCGTCGACGCCTGTCTGCCCGAACCGACCCTGGACGAGCACGCCTGGCGGGGTTTCGCCGCCGCGCAGCAGCCCGACGGCGCGATGCCCGCCGTCCTGGAGATGCCGCGGGGGAGCCGGGACGACGTGTTCGACATCGTCTACCATCCGACCCTGGTCGCCGCCTTCGCCTCCGTGCTCGCCACCTCACGCGCCATGGCGCGCCTGTCGGAGCCCGTGGCCTCATGAACGGGTACGGCCTCACGGACGCCGAGGACGGCGGCACCCGGGACGCACGGGAGGCACAGGACGCGCGGGCCGTGGGCGCGGACATGTCCGACCTGTCCGCGCGGACGGTCATGGAGGCCGCGCGCTCCGCCCTCGCCGGCACCCCGCACGACCGGCTCGACGCGGCCGTACGCGCGGTCGACGCGCCGGAGGTCGTCTTCGCCGTCTCCGTCCAGGGCCGTCGCACCGTCCGCGCCTCGCCGGGCGCGGAGGGGCTGCGCTACGAGATCGGCTCGGCCTCCAAACCGTTCGCCGGTCTGCTGCTGGCCCGGCTCGCGCGGAGCGGCCACATCGCGTACGAGGACTCCGCGGCGGCCTGTTTCGGCACCCGGCCACGGCCGCCCGTCGCGCCGATCACGCTGCGCCATCTGATCACCCACACCTCCGGACTGCCCTCCCTGCCGCGCGACTTCTACCCGCAGGCGCTGCCGCGCTGGACGACCACTCCGTACGCGGGATACCCCCCGCACCGGGTGATCGACGCCTTCCTCCAGGCGCGTCCGCGCCATCGGCCCGGCAGACGCTGGCACTACTCCAACTTCGCGGTCTCCGTGCTCGGGCACGCGCTCGCCTCCGCCACGTTCACGAGCTGGGACGCGCTGATGGAGGAGCAGATCCTGGTGCCGCTGGGGCTGTCGGGTACGTCGACACGTGCCGCGCCGACCGCCACCGACGCGATCGGGCACGGCGCGGACGGTGTGCGCGAGGTGCCCCCGCTGAGTATGGGCGGCTTCGCGGCGGCGGGCGCGGTCCGGGCGACCCCGCACGATCTGCTCACCTTCCTGGAGGCGCATCTGCGGCCGGAGCGCACCCCGGCCCTGGCGCACGCGCTGCACGAGGTGCGCCGCCCCGTGCTGCGGCGCGGCCGGGGCAAGGCGCACACGCACACCCTGACCTGGTTCCAGCATGCGACGGACAACGGTCCGGCGTACTTCCACTGCGGGGCGACCAGCGGGCAGCAGGCGTTCATCGGGTTCTGTCCGGGGACGGGGACGGCGGTGGTGGCGGCGGCGACGCGCAAGTTCCGGCGGGGCGACCGGTTCGTGCCGACGGCGTACGAGGTGCTGTTCGGCGGCTGAGTACTACCCAGGCAGCGGCTGCCGGAAGTACCCGTCCCGGCCGGCCTCGCGGTAACCATCGAGCCCTGGGCCCTCGTTGACGGTCAGATCGCAGTTCTCGCCGGGCACCGGCCTGTTCCACTGCACCAGCGCCCTCACCTCCGGCATGGTGCGCACCGATCCGGGGATGTCCGCGTACCAGTCGCGCTGTCTGGCGGCGTCCGACGGGTCGGGAACGGTGCCGAACTCGGCCAGCATCAGAGGCTTCTCGGCCGATACGTTGGCCCGCAGCCAGTCGTAGGTGGGGCGCTGGCTGCGTTCGAAGTCCTTCCAGTCGGTGGTGTCGTGGCAGAGGTAGTAGTTGTACTGGTCCATGCCGATCCAGTCGACGTAGTCGTCCCCCGGATACAGGGCCTTCATCTCGGCCGCGCTGCCGAGATAGCCGGAGACCGTCCACACCCACACCACGTTGTCGACGCCCAGCTCCTCGAAGCGGTCGCGGAGGTGGCGGTAGGCGGCGACGTACTCCGCCGGGGTGCCCGCGCCCTCCTTGATACGGGCGTCGACCTCCTGGTCGAAGGAGAGGAAGATGCGCTTGCCCCGCTCCTCGCCGTACTCCTTGATACGGAGCGCCTGCGGGTCGATGATCTCCTCGTCGTGCTTCCCGGCGGCGATGTTCGCCCAGCCCAGCTGATCCTCCGTCCAGTTGGCGTGGTGCGGCTCGCGCCAGACGGTGGACTCCCAGGCCAGCATCAGCATCCGGTCCTCGCCCAACTCCCGCTCGTCGGGGGTCAGGAGCTGTCCGTCGAGCTCGGTGTTGGACATGTCGTGGTAGTTGTAGACGAGGTCCAGCCTGCGGCCGATCCTCTCCTCGAAGGCGTACACCGCCCTGGTGAGCGAGCCCTCGGCCGGGCCCTCCTCCGCGTAGGGGACGTACGCGCCCCACCACGCGCCGCACGGCGGCTCCAACCGTTCGGTGGCGGCGCACGTGTCCACCGGTCCGTCCCGCTGGGTGGCCCAGACGCCCACCCCGGCGACGAGCAGCCCGACGGCGATCAGGACGACCGCGGTGAACGCCCACTTCTCGTCCCGGCCGGTGCCCGCCGCCATCAGCGGCCCCTCCCAGCGCCGGGTCCGTGACGGCCGGGGCCGACCGCGCCCCGCGTCGCGGCGGGCAGCGGCAGCCCGGGCAGGGCGGCGGCGACGGTCGTGATCGCCGCGAGCGTCACCAGGAAGGCCGTCGCCGAGAAGCCGCGCACCAGGAAGAGGGTGGTGGAGACGGTCACCGCGAGGGAGAGGCTGAGCGGTGCGGCGAGCGCGACCATCTCGATACGGGCGGCCGGGCGCAGCGTGCCGCGCCGGGGGTGCAGGAGCGCGAGTCCGGGTCCGAAGCAGACGAAGAGCAGCACCGGGATCCAGCGCAGGGGTGAACCACCGGGCAGAGCGGTCACGGCGAGCGCGCCCCAGCCGGCGAGGACCGGCGGCAGTCGGAGCCGTAGATGATCCAGGGTCATGGACTCTCACCTTCCGCGTCCGGCCGGTACTCCAGGACGATGCCGTACGGGTGGACCTCCACGACCCGGAAGAGGGGCGAGACGCTGAGGCGCGAGCGCAGCCGGCCGAAGCCGCCCGGGGGCAGCAGCCCCTCACCGGCCGCGTAGATGTCCTGGGTACGGGTGAGGATCACGTACGCCTCGGCGCCGGGCGGGATCCGGTCGGACAGATAGCGGGCGGGGTCCGCCAGCATCCTCTCGTTCTCGGGGAGTTCCTGCTCGGCGAAGAACCAGTGCTCCAGGCGGTCGTAGCGGTGCAGCGCCCCCGGGAAGGAGCCGGTGGTGGCGAGGATCAGCGATCCGTCGGGCGCGCGGTCGAGCGTGCGGGTGACGAGCGCGGTCTCGGCGGGCGGGGTGTAGTACATCTTCTCCTTGCCGTAGTACGAGGGCAGGAAGCCCACCAGCAGCGCGAGGAGGGCGACGGGCAGCGCGAGATGGAGCGTGAGCGCGGCTCCCCGCCGGCGCGGTCCGCGCCGGGCGTCGCCGACGGCGGGCACGAGTGTCGCCGCCGCGAAGAACGCGGCGCCGGGCAGCCCGAACAGATAGACGCGGAAGAGCATTTCGCCGCCGTAGTCGTTCACGACGAAGAGCGGGACCGGCGCGACGGACACCAGCAGCAGCGGCAGCGCGCTCCGTACGAGACGGCGCCGCAGCAGCAGGGCGGCGCCCGCGAGCGCGGCGACGGCGAGCACCATCAGCACATTGGCGCGGCCGGCGAGTTCGGGGCCGGGTCCGGTGAGTTCACCGGCGTATCCGGCGCGTGAGTTCTGGGTCAGCTCGCCCAGGGAGTCGCGCAGGGTGCCCAGGGTCTCCACGAACAGCGGCCGGCCCATGGTCAGGTCCCAGGCAAGCATGATCAGCACGGCGAGCACGAGCAGGCCGTAGTTGCGGTAGCGGCGGGTGAGGGTCAGGGCGAACAGCGCGACGCAGAGCATCACCGGTGTGAGCTGGTGCGAGGCGTTGACGGCCAGGATCAGCGGCGCGAGGACGGCCGCGCAGACGGCGCGCTGCCGGGTGCCGGTGGGCGGTGGTACGGCAGCGGACGCCGGGTCCAGATACGTCCGGTCGCGCAGCCTGCCCGCGGACCTCGGCAGGACGAAGTGCCGCAGCAAGACGACGATCACGGTCAGATGCAGCAGATACGCGAAACCCTGCGGCGCCAGATAGTCCTGGCCCACCCAGTTGGCGAGCTGGAAGATCCAGACGGCGGTCCACACCAGCCGCCAGTCCTCGGTGAAGGTGCGGTACATGAGGACGAGCACCGGCAGCATCAGCAGACCGAGCGCGATCGGGGCCCAGTTGAGGAAGACGGCCGCGCTCTCCACACCGAAGGCGCGGACCAGACCGCCCACGAGGGTGAAGAAGCCGGGCCACTGGTCGTAGGCGGACATGTTGCCCGACAGGGCGCCGTTCGGGCGCAGTTCGCCGCTCCCCAGCAGCTGGTTGACGACGGCGTCGTGCTTGGAGGCCCAGGGGTAGCGCACGGAGTCGTAGAGGACGGCGGGTGGTGCCTTGAGGGCGGCCAGGAGGGCGACGCAGTAGCTCGCGGGCCACCAGGGCGCGGTGCCGGCGCGGCGCAGGGCGGCCAGGAATCCGAGGGTGAGGAGGGCGAGTGCGAGGTAGTACGCGACGGGGAACCGGTCGAGGAGCCCGTAGTCGCCCATGGAACGGAAGCCGATGCGCGGCAGCGCGTACACCCAGAGGACGGCCGCGGTGAGCAACGGCAGCCAGGAGAGGAGGAGTTGGGGCCGCAGGACCGCTAAGGACCGGGCGAGCGCGCGGCGCGGCCGGGGCGGGGGCGGGGGCCGCCGGGTCGTGGACGGGGCCTCCGCCTCGGTCCGAGGCTCCGCCAGGTCCGGCGCGGGCACGCGTGGTTGCACGGTGCGACTCCCCCCACCCCTGTGTCGCGGCCGTCACGCCGCTGTCCCGTTCAGCGAATTATATGAAGTCTCTGGGCTTTTGCGTGGCTCTCGTGCATCTCTGTTGCATGAGGGTCTCCGGCGCACCGGGCCCTGCGCATCAGCGCGCTCCCGGCCTCGGCCTGATCCGGATGAGACGCGTCAGCCGGCGAACTCCGGGCCCCGTACGGCGGCGCGTGCCCTGCGGTAGAGCCGCCAGCCCACCGTCGCCGCCGAGTCGGGGAACGGCGCCGCCCGCGCGCCCGCTCCCGCCATCCACGCCTCCACGTCCGCCACCGTGTGGCTCCGGCGCAGGATGAGGCGGGAGATACGGAAGGGTTCGTCCGTCTCGGAGCTGAGCGCATGGCGTACGGCGACGGCCGAGGCGTATCCGGCGCGCCGGGCCGCCCGCCGTACGGCACGGCTGTTGTAGCCGTGCGGATAGGCGAGATGCGCGACCTCGTGGCCGAGCACGTCCTCCAGCGCCGCCTTCGACTCCCTTAGTTCACGGTCCAGTTCGCCCGCGCGGAGCGTGTCCAGCTGTGGGTGGGTGACCGTGTGCGCGCCGACCTCCAGAGCGTGCCGCTCCAGCGACGGCGCCTGCGCGAGCGTCATCATCGGGGCGGGCGGCAGCAGGCTGCCGAGACCCGGGGTGATGGCGCCGGTGGTGAGATAGACGGTCGCGGGCAGGGCGCGCTCGGCGAGCGCTTCGGCGGTCGGCCCCGGAAGATCGGCGAATCCGTCGTCGAAGGTGAGGACGACGGGCCGGGGCGGCAGCGGGACACGGCGGATCAGCCGGTCGACGAGCGCGCCGACGGTCACGGGAGTACGGCCCGAGGCCACGATCGCGTCCAACTGGTCGCCGAACCGCCGTGGCGCGACGGTGAATTCGGCGATCCAGGCGGGCGGGTCGTCCATCACGGCGTGGTAGAGCAGCACCGGGACAGGGGACGGCGGGTGGTCCGCCGGCCGGGTCATCGCCGCCCCCAGCGGGCCCTGGCGTATCCGAGGGGGCCGTACAGCATGCCCCTGCGCTCCAGCCGGGACAGGGCGCGCGGCCACGGGTGGGCCTGGGCGCCGTGCGCGCCGGGGGCGCCCGTCCCGTTCTCGCCGGGGCCTTGCCGGTGGGCGGTGATGGCGCGCGCGTGGGCGAGGCCGCGCGGCAGCTTCGCCAGCAGCGCGGGCAGGAGCGCCGGGTGGCGGCAGACGACGGCGGTGAGGTAGGCGGTGAGGCCGGCCCCGTAGCCGTACGCCTGGTTCCGCAGGTCCTGCCAGGTCTCGCGGTGGTGGTGCCAGACCAGGGCGTCGGGCGCGTAGCGCAGCCGGTGGCCCGCGGTCAGGACGCGGACGAAGGCGTAGAGGTCGTCGCCGCCCTTGGCGGGTGTGCCGGTGCCGGTCGCGGGGTCGAAGCCGCCGACGGCGCGCAGCGCGGAGGCGCGGAACGCCATGTTGGCCCCGGAGCCGAAGCTGCCCGCCGTGAACGGGAAGAGCGGTTCGCCGACGGGCGGCGCGGCCGGGTCGTAGAGACGCGGGTCGAAGCCCTTGGCGAAGCCGCCGTGGCTCTCCAGGAGGACCTGCGCGGGGGTGGTCAGACGGGCCGGGAGGATCAGGCCGGTGACACAGCCGGTGCGCGGGTCCTCGGCGAACGGCGCGGTCAGCGCGGAGAGCCAGTGCGGATCGGCGACGACGTCGTCGTCCGTGAAGGCGACGACGGGGCTGTCCGCGGCGGCGACACCCCGGTTGTGGGCCGTGGCCAGTCCGGGCACCGGCTCGCGGAGATAGGTGACGCGGCCCGCGTAGCCGGTGGCGACCAGCTCGCGGGTGGCCGGGGTGACGGGCGCGTTGTCGACGACCACGACGCGGAAGTCCGGGTGGTCCTGCGCGAGGAGCGAGTCGAGCGCCCGGCCGAGCCGGTCGGCGCGCTCGCGGGTGGCGACGACGACGGTCGTACGGGGCGGGCCCGCCGTCGGCGGGCTCGCCGTGCCCGCGCCCGCCGTGCTCGGTGCCGGGCGGTGCGGGCCGTGCTCGCCCGACTGCGCGAGGAAGGCCGCCGTCAGTACGTCGCGGGGGTCGGCGCCGTCCGGGACCGTGGTCAGGACGGTGGCGACGGGGCGGCCCCGCAGCCGTACGAGAGCGTAGACCGGGCCCGCCCGGAGGGCCGGTCCGCCGGGGGCCGGGGTCAGGGTCAGCACCGTGGCCCCACCGCCCGGATCGAGGTCCAGGTCCAGGTCGGCGACGACGATGTCGCGCAGGGGCGATCGCGCGGGTGGTCGTGAGGACGTGCTCGGACTCTGGGGCATCCTGCCTCCGCTCATGTGCCCTGGGAACGACTGACAAGTGGTGCGGGAGAGGGGTGTGAGCGCCGGTGACCGGCCACGGGCAGCCTGGCCGCCGGCCCGGGACCGGCGGACACCGACCGCCCGTCACCGGTCGCGGAGCCGGCCCACCCGGTTGAGGGCGCGCTGCGCGTAGCCGGCCAGCTTCGGCCGGTTCCGTACGAAGCTGTGCGCGCGGCGCGAGGGCTCGCGGCTGAGCCGGTAGAGGGCCGCCCGGGGCCCCCGCCGTACCGACGCCCCCTCGTACACCCGCAGTTCACCGGTCTTGAGCGCGTCCTTGTACTCGGCGGCGCCGCGTCCCAGGTCGAGCAGCGAGATCCCGGCTCCGGCCGCCGCCTCGGCCATCCGCAGATGCAGGATCAGGCCCGGCGAGTACTTGGCGAAGTCGGTGTCGTACGCGGGGAACCAGCAGGACAGAACGGTCCGGGAGCGGAGCCCGAAGTGGGCGGCGACTGGCCTCTCACCGACGTACAGCACGGACAGGACCCCGGAGCAGCCGGGCGTGCGGTCCGCCGCCAACTGCCGTACCAGCGTGCTGATCCACTCCTTGGCGAACCGGTCGCGGCGGCCGGTCCTGCGGTACTGGGCCGACTTCCACTCCATGAGCGTGCGCAGGGCCGCCGGGTCGCGCTCGTCGAAGACGAACCTGACCTCGCCCGCCTGGCGGGCCAGTTTCCGTTCCTTGGCGGTCGTCGTACGGAAGAACTTGGGCGATCCGGCGCGCAGGACCTTCTCGTACTCCTCGTACCCCTGGCCGATGTCGATGACCGGGGAGCCGAACTCCTCGGCCGCCTCGGGGACGAACAGCCTCTGGCCCGCCTCCAGGTTGTCGAACTCCCAGCTGGTGAGCGAGCAGGCACGCAGCAACTCCCCCGCCGTGAGGGGGTGTTCGGGGTCCAGCACCGGCCCCTGGCTGTCGGAGACCCCGAAGCCGATCGCACGGCCCTGCCCCAACGGGCCCCTCTCATAAGGGAAGAAGCCGCTCGACGGGCCGCTCCCGTCTCCGACGACGGCCACCCGGGCGCCCGGCCGCACCCGGCCGACGGCGAGGGTGAACTCGGGCTCCATGAACGGGTTGGCGGGCGCGGCGGAGAGCGCCCGTAACTCACGCCACCGTTCGATCTCCCCCGCGTCCAGCTCCTCGGGCCGCATCACACGGATGCGGGCCGCGGCAGCACTTCGTACGCGTACCTCACTCAACTCGACCCCCCGGTCGCTCGGGCCCGTCCCCATCGGCCGTTCCCGCGGCCGCCCCCCGACGAGCTCACGCAGAACAGGACGGTACCGGCCCAAATCGCTCCGGTACAGGGCCAGTCGGCCATGTCATGACCGATACCGAACACGACCGACACCGTGGAGGGACCTGTACATGGGACCGATGGTGCCCAGGGGGTGGCTGCGCCGCGCGGTCTACCGGGCACGGCCAGCCCGAACGCCCCGCCGACTCGCCGTACATGTGCGCGGATGGTGGGCGACTCGTGTCGCGGTGTGACAGGAGTTGAGCAACTCCCGCCCGCCGCAGGCACATTGCTCGTAGGATCTGG
Source organism: Streptomyces sp. NPDC058653 (assembly GCF_042716895.1). Classification (NCBI taxonomy): domain Bacteria; kingdom Bacillati; phylum Actinomycetota; class Actinomycetes; order Kitasatosporales; family Streptomycetaceae; genus Streptomyces; species Streptomyces sp. NPDC058653. The sequence continues at coordinate 78,957 of NZ_JBHXRM010000012.1, forward strand.
TTGCTCGCGATCACCCCATCGGGAGCCCGACGTATCCGACAAGTCCTGGAAGGGGCCCGGTCTCCGTGTTCGCCGTATCCGCGCCTGTCATGTCGGGGTCGCCGTGTTGAACCGTCCGGTGGACAGGCGGCGCAGACGGGTCGTGTGGTGGCTCGCGGTCCTGGTGACCGCCGCCGTCGCCGCCGCGGCGATCGGCAAGGGCTCGTCGGCCGAGTGGCGGCAGGCCCTCGCGGGCGGCTGCGCTGCCCTGGCCGTGCTGCTCGTCGCCTGGGTGATCGTGCTGCACCGGCGGCTGGGCGCGGAGCGCGCCGAACGCGAGCGGGAGCGGCGGACCGCCGCCGCGCGAGCCTCGGAAGTGGCCCATCTGGCGGCGGTACGCGTCCCCGCCATCGCCGAACGGGTGCGCACGGGGCGGCGGTTGGACGGTGTGCCGGGACCCCTGGCGCCCGAGACCGAGACCGGCGAGGACTTCGCCCGCGCGCTGGCCGCGGTGGTCGCCGCGCTCGGCTCCGACGAGGCCGTACGGCGCGAGCGCGGGCTCCGCGACTCGGTGCAGACGGCCTTCGAGTCGGTCGCCCGCAACATGCACGCGATGGCCACCGTGCAGCAGCAGGTACTCGACCATGTGGAGCGCGCCATCGACGACCCGCGGCTGATGGCGGACGTGATGAAGGCCGACCACGCGGCGGCGCAGATGACCCGTAAGGCCCAGACGCTCCTGGTGATGTGCGGTATCTGGCCGGCCAGGCGCGAGTCGCAGCCGGTCTCGCTGTACGACTGTGTGCGTGGCGCGCAGTCGCGGATCGTGGAGTTCGGGCGGGTGGAGGTGCACGGCGGGCAGACGCTGTTCGTGGTGCCGCCCGCCGTCGAGGGTCTGATGCACGCCATCGCCGAACTCCTGGAGAACGCGACGGTGTTCTCGCCCTCCCGCACCCAGGTGATCGTGACGATCCGGGAAGTGGGCGCGGGGGCCGTCGTGGAGATCGACGACGCGGGCCTCGGTATGCCTCCGGACGTACTGCACATGGCGATGTCGCAGCTCAGGGACGATATGGACCTGACGCGGCTCGGGGCCGTACCGCGGCTCGGACTGGCGTGCGTGGGGCGCTGGAGCCGGGAGATGGGCTTCAACGTGGAGCTGACGGGGGCCTCCGCGTACGGCGGGACCCGGGCCGTCACCTTCGTACCACACCGCCTGCTGACCGAACCGCTGTCGCACTTTCCGCCGGTGCCCGCCCGCGAACGGGCGACGGCGGGAGAGGCGTCGGGGAAGCGCTCGGCCGGCAAGGCGTCGGCGGGCGGAGGCTCCGGCGCGGGCTCGGGCACCGGCAGCGGCGGCGGCTCCGCCGGCGCGACTCCGGCGGGCGAGGAGCGTGAGCACGAACGGCCGGGTGCCCCCGTGAGCGCCGAGGACGCGCCCGGCGGGCTGCCGCGCCGCCGCAGCAGGCGGCGGTCCCCGGCCGCCGACTCCGATTCCGGCTCCGCCCGGAAGAGGGGACGGACACCGGCACAGGCACCGCAGACATCACCACAGCAAGCACAGCCCGACCCCTCCTGGACCCCCGAAGCGGCACGCGCGTCGATCACCAGCGTGGTGTCCGGCTCCCGTCGTGGCCGCGCGGCGGCCGTCCAGGACACCGAAGTGCCCGACCAACACGACGGAGGCCGGCAGTGACCGGAAGAGTGACCGGAACGATCTCCCGACTCCCGGATCTCGGGTGGATGCTCCGCCCGCTGACCGAGATCCCGGGGGTCCGCCACGCCGTGGTCGTCTCGGAGGACGGCCTGCGGCTCGGCCACGCGTCCGCCGAGAACCTGAAGGGCCCCGTGTCCGAACTGAGCGTGGCCGAGGCCGAATCGCTCGCGGCGGCCTCCGCCGCGCTGACCATGACCGGGCGTTCCACGGCGGGTCTGCTGTTCGGCGGCGGCGCCGACGTACGGCAGTTGATGCTGGAGTCCGACCAGGGCTTCATCCTCTTCACCTCGGCCGGCGTGGGCGCGCAGCTGGGCGCCGCGACCGAGACGGACGCCGATGTGGGCCTGGTGGCCCAGCAGATGCAACTGCTGGTCGTCAAGATCGGCAGCCACCTGAGCAGCCATCCCCGGGATCCGGTGAGCCCGTCGTCATGACGGAGGGCCCCGACGACCGGACCACGTCGGCGGTACGCCCGTACGTGATCACCGGTGGCAGGGCGGACGCCGGAGTCGCACCACTGTCCTGGGAATCGCTGGTGATGGCCGCGCCGGCGGTTCCGCCGGTGACCCTCCAGCCGGAACACCGCACGATATTGACGCACTGTCAGGGGCTGCTGTCGGTGGCCGAGGTGTCGGCCCATCTCGGCCAACCACCCTCCGTGGTACGGGTGTTGCTCGCCGACCTCATCGACTGGGGACTGATCGTGACCCGCCCACCCATACCGCCGGCCGAACGAGCCGATGTGACCATGCTGAGAAAGGTCCTCCATGGCCTCGAAAGCCGCCTCTGAGGCCTCCGCGCCCGAGGCGCCGGAAGGGGCGTCGTCGGACGCCCCGCCGGACCCGCCGTCCGAGCCGTACACGTCGCCCGAGCCGTATGTGACGTCCGAGGCGAACGCGACCTCCGAGGCGCACGGGCTGCCGTCCGGGCCGGCCGCGTCCGACGGCTCCGGGTCCGGCGGCACCGGTTCCGCCGACTCCGGCGCCGACTCCGGCAAGTACGTGAGCCCGACCGTCTCCGGCGCGGCGAAGATCATGGTGGTCGGGCCGCTGGGCGTCGGCAAGACGACCTTCATCGGTACGGTCTCCGAGATCAAGCCGCTCAGCACCGAGGCCGTGATGACCCAGGCGGGCGCGTCGGTCGACATACCGCCCGACGAGGCCAAGGCCACCACCACAGTCGCCCTGGACTTCGGCCGGATGACGCTCGACGGCGAGCTGGTCCTCTATCTCTTCGGTACGCCCGGGCAGCAACGTTTCCTCCCCGCGTGGCGCGATCTGGCGCGGGGCGCACTGGGCGCGCTCGCACTGGTGGACACCCGCGATCTGACCGCGTCCTTCGACGCCCTCGGCCATCTGGAGGACCTCGGGCTGCCGTTCGCCGTGGCCGTCAACGTCTTCCCCGGCAGCCCCCGGCACAGCGACGCCGAACTGCGCGCGGCCCTGGACCTGCTGCCGGAGACCCCGCTGGTCTCCTGCGACGCGCGGGACGAGCGGTCGTCCGTGATGGCGCTTATCGCGCTCGTACGCCACCTCCTTCTCGCCGCCGAGTCCTCATGACGACGGAGTCCCCATGACCACGCCCGCAGCCGAAGACACCGCCGGAGCCCCGGCCGAAGCCGCGTCCACGCCGACGCCCGGGGCCGGGGGCTGTCCCGTCACCGGCGCCGGCGCCGGCGCGACTCCCCTCTTCGGGGAGCACCTCGACGGCGACAGCATGCCGCGCCTGTACGAGCAACTGCGCGCCGAGCACGGCCCGGTGGCCCCGGTCACGGTCGCACCCGGTATCGAGGCATGGCTCGTGCTCGGCCACCGGGAGCTCGTCCGGCTGACCCGCGAGGAGCAGGACTTCTCCCACGACCCGCGCCGCTGGCGGCAGTTGCGCGAGGGCCGGGTGCCGGAGGACTCGCCGATCCTGCCGATGGTGGGCTGGCGCCCGGCGCTGCTGTTCGCCGACGGGCAGCAGCACCGCCGTATGCGGACCGCCGTGTCGGACGCGCTCTCCCGAATCAACGGGCATGAGCTGCGGCGCGGTGTGAGGGCGATGTCCGAGCGGCTGATCGCCGAGTTCGCCGAGCGCAAGGAGGCGGACCTGGTCTCGGACTACGCGCGCAAACTGCCGCTGATGGTGATCACCGGCCTGCTCGGGCTCGACGGGCCGACGGGGGCGGAGCTGGTGAAGGCGATCGCCGGGCTGGCCGTGGCGAACGCCCACTCCGCCGACGCGAGCAAGCGCATGGGCGCGATCCTGCTCGCCCTGATCGAGGAGAAGCGGCACCGCCCCGGCAACGACGTCACGTCCGCGCTGCTGAACCATCCGGCGCGGCTGACGGACGAGGAGGTGCTGCACAACCTGGTGGTGATGTTCGTCGCGGGCAACCAGACGACGGTGAACTGGATCGCCACCACCCTGCGCATCCTGCTCTGCGACCCGGCGTTCCGGTCCTCGCTCAGCGGCGGTCATCTGAGCGTGGACGACGCGCTTGACCTGGTGCTGTGGCGGTTCCCCCCGACGCAGAACTTCCCCGCCCGGTACGCCACCCGCGACCTGGTCTTCGGTGGTCAGGAGATACGGGCCGGGGACATGCTGATCCTCGGTCTGGCCGGCGCGAACGCGGACCCCGAGGTCCTGCCGGAGGACGGTACGCCCGTCGTCGGCAACCGCTCGCACCTGGCCTTCGGGGCCGGGCCGCACACCTGCCCGGCCCAGGATCCGGCCAGGCTGATCACCCGTACCGCGGTCGACACGATCAGGCACCGGCTGCCGGATCTCGAACTGGCCGTGCCCGAGAGCGAGTTGGCCTGGATCAAATCGCCATGGAGCAAGGGCCTGGCGGCCCTTCCCGTCCGCTTCACCGAACCGCAGTTGCCGCGCGGCGCGCAGGCACCGCGGAGTTGAGGAGAGCACCGATGAGCGCCCAGCCCGATCCGTACGCCGCACCGTCGCACACGCCCGCCGTCACGCCCGCTGTCGCGCACAGCACCACGCACAGCGCCGAGCACCCCGGCACGCCCGACGTCACGAACAGCGCCACGCCCGCCGATCCCCACGCGGACCCCCATGGCGATCCGCATGGCGATCCGCATGGCGATCCGCATGCCCCGGCCCCGCACCGGATGGACCCGGCCGGCGGCTGCCCGCACGCCGCCAACGCCCGCCTGCTCGCCCGTAACGGGGTGGCCCGTGTCGTACTGCCCGGCGACGTCGAGGCGATGGCCGTCATCGGGCACGACGCGCTGAAGGACTTCCTGTCGCATCCCGATGTGGCGAAGGGCGCGAGCCACTTCACCGCGTTGCGGGAGGGGCGGATCCCAGACGGCTGGCCGCTGAAGACGTTCGCGACCGTTCAAGGCATGACGACGGCGGACGGCGACGACCACCGGCGGCTGCGCTCGCTCGTCAGCAAGGCGTTCACCTCGCGGCGGGTGGAGGCACTGCGCGGGCGGGTGGAGGAGGTGACGGCGGAGCTGCTGGACAACCTGGCGGCCGGGGCCACGGCAGCCGCCGAGAGGGACGGGCGGAGCCCCGACGGGGAGCCCGTACCGCACGTCGTCGATCTCCGCGCCGACTTCGCGCTGCCGCTGCCGATGGGTGTCATCTGCGAACTGCTGGGCGTGGACGAGGAGTTCCACGACCAGCTGCACCATCTGTCGAACCAGATCGTCGCGACGGACATCTCCCCCGAGGACGCGATGGCCGCCAACCGCGACATCGTGGCCGTACTGGGCGCGGTGGCCGCCTCCCGTACCGAGAACCCCGGCGAGGACCTGACCAGCGCGCTGATCGCGGCGCGCGACGAGGACGGCGACCGGCTGAGCGGGCACGAACTCATCGGCACCCTGCTGCTGATGATCATCGCCGGGCACGAGACGACGCTGAACCTGATCACCAACGCCGTACGGGCCCTCTGCCGCCACCGCCACCAGCTCGAACTGGTCCAGAACGGCAAGGCGAGCTGGTCGGACGTGGTCGAGGAGACCCTGCGCTGGGACAGCCCGGTGAGCTTCTTCCCGTTCCGCTACCCGACCCGGGACCTGACGGTGGACGGCACGCTGATCCCCCGGGGCACGCCGGTGCTCGCGGGCTACTCGGCGGCGGGCCGCGACAAGGCCGCGCACGGCGAGGACGCGGATCTGTTCGACGTCACGAGGTACGCCACGGGCTCGACCACCCGCCATCTCTCGCTCGGCCACGGCACGCACTTCTGTCTCGGGTCGTCGCTGGCCCGGATGGAGGCGACCATCGCGCTGGAGCGGCTGTTCACCCGCTTCCCGGACCTCGATGTCGCGGTCACGGAGGCGGAACTGCCGCGTCACGCGAGCTTCGTGGGCAACAGCGTGCAGCAACTGCCGGTGTCCTTGGGCCGGTTGGGGTAGTCGGGGCGTTCGGCACTGGGTCACCGGCCGCCGGGGCGCGCGAAGCCGACAACTGTGCGAGAGCGGGGTCCGGGTGACGGTTCGTCAAGAACTTTGGTCCATACCAACTCCTTGACGGCCCCACCCGACCCCCCTTAAATCAAGTATTGAATTAATGCACTGAATGTCATGCGCATGCCCCCCTGAGAAGTGAAGTGATGACCTGTGCGAACCCCCCTGCGGCGTCGTGTGACGCTGTACGCCCTGGCCCTCCTCTGCTGTACGAGCGTGGCCACAGCAGTGCCTTCGGGAGCGGCGGTGCCCTCTCCCGAACCCCGTACGAGCACGGTCGAGAGATCCGCCGGAACGAACGGGACGAACGACACGAAGGCCGCCGCCGCCGTGACGTTCGACGAGAACTTCGACGGTCCCGCCGGATCGGCCGTCAACGGCAGTAGGTGGCAGATCGAGACCGGCGACAACGTCAACAACCACGAGCGGCAGTACTACACGGCGGGCAACAACAACGCCCGCCTCGACGGCCAGGGCAATCTGGTGATCACCGCCCGCAAGGAGAACCCGGGCAACTACCAGTGCTGGTACGGCCGGTGCGAGTACACCTCCGCGCGGCTCAACACGGCGGGCAAGTTCACCGCGCAGTACGGCCGCGTCGAGGCGCGGATGAAGATCCCGCGCGGTCAGGGCATGTGGCCCGCGTTCTGGATGCTCGGCAACAACATGGGTGACGTCGGCTGGCCCAACAGCGGCGAGATCGACATCATGGAGAACGTCGGCTTCGAGCCCAACACCGTCCACGGCACCCTGCACGGCCCCGGTTACTCGGGCTCGGGCGGCATCGGCGCCGGGTACAGCCTCCCCGGTGGCCAGGCGTTCGCCGACGCGTTCCACACCTTCGCGATCGACTGGTCGCCCAACTCCATCCGCTGGTCGGTCGACGGCAACGTCTTCCAGACCCGTACGCCCGCCGACCTGGGCGGCCGGGAGTGGGTCTTCAACAAGCCGTTCTTCCTGATCCTGAACCTCGCGGTCGGCGGCTACTGGCCCGGCGACCCGAACAGCAGCACCCCCTTCCCGAGCACCCTGACGGTCGACTACGTGCGGGTCACGACGGACGGCGGCGGAGGCACCGGCGGCTCGATCACCGGTCTCGGCGGCAAGTGCCTGGACGTGGCGGGCGCGAACCCCGCCAACGGGACGGCTGTCCAGCTCTACGACTGCAACGGCTCCGGCGCGCAGCAGTGGAGCAGGGGCGCCAACGACTCGCTGCGGGCGCTCGGCAAGTGCCTGGACGTGAAGGACAACAGCACCGCCGACGGCGCGCAGCTCCAGCTCTGGGACTGCTCCGGCGCGGGCAATCAGCGCTGGGCCGTGTCGGGCGCGAACGACGTCGTGAACATCCAGGCGAACAAGTGCATGGATGTGACCGGCGGCGCCTCGACCAACGGGGCACGCGCGCAGATCTGGACCTGCACGGGCGCGGCCAACCAGAAGTGGTCGGTGAACGCGTAACCGCGGGGCGGCACTGATCGGCTGACTCAACGGCCCCGGCGGCGCGGCAAGTTACTTGCCCGCCGCCGGGGTCGTTCCGTTCGTCCGTCCGTTCAGTGCAGGCGTTCTCCGGCGCGCCAGACCGCCCAGGTCAGCGGCACCCCCGGCCGGTAGGCGAGATGCACATGGCTCGGGGCGTCGAGCAGGACCAGGTCGGCGCGGGCGCCGCGCCTGAGGCGTCCGACGTCCGTACGGCGCAGAGCGGCGGCGCCGCCCGCCGTGGCCGACCAGATCGCCTCGTCGGGCGTCATTCCCATGTCGCGTACGGCGAGGGCGATGCAGAACGCCATCGACGAGGTGAAGGACGACCCGGGGTTGCAGTCGGTGGAGAGCGCGACGCTGGCGCCCGCGTCCAGCAGCCGGCGGGCGTCGGGCCACTCGGCGCGGGTGGAGAACTCGGCGCCGGGCAGGAGCGTGGCGACCGTACGGGAGTGGGCCAGCGCGTCCACGTCCTCGTCGGTGAGGTGGGTGCAGTGGTCGGCGGAGGCGGCGTCCAGCTCGACGGCGAGCTGGACACCGGGGCCGTACGACAACTGGTTTGCGTGGACGCGCGGTTGGAGGCCCTTCGCCCGCCCGGCGGTGAGGATCGCCCGTGCCTGGTCGCCGTCGAAGGCGCCCTTCTCGCAGAAGACGTCGATCCAACGGGCGTACGGGGCGCAGGCGTCGAGCATGTCGCCGGTGACGAGGTCGACATAGGCGGCGGGGTCGTCGGCCAGTTCGGGCGGGACGATGTGGGCGCCGAGATAGGTGACCTCGTCGGTGTGGCGGGCCGCGACGCGCAGCGATCGCGCCTCGTCGGTGACGGTGAGGCCGTACCCGGACTTGGTCTCCTGGGTGGTGGTGCCCTGGCGGAGGCCCTCGGCGAGGTATTTGGCGACGTTGGCGCTCAGCTGCTCGTCGCCGGCGGCGCGGGTCGCGGCGACGGTGGTGCGGATGCCGCCCGCGGAGTAGGGGCGGCCCGACATGCGGGCGTTGAACTCCCGGGTGCGGTCGCCCGCGAAGACGAGGTGGGAGTGGGAGTCGACGAAGCCGGGGACGGCGGCCCGGCCGCCGGCGTCGACGGCATTGTCAGTGGCGGGTGCTTTGCTTGACTCACCGACCCAGATGACGCGGTCGCCGCCGATGACGACGGCCGCGTCCTGGATCAGACCGATGGGGGATCCGTCACCGAGGGAGGGGTCGTTGGTGACCAGAGCGGCGATGTTGGTGATGGCGGTGGTGGGCGCGGCCGTGGGCGCGCTCGGGTGGACGGGCGTGCGGGAGACCGTGCGGGCCGGCCGGTCTGCGGGCGTGTCGGCGGCCATGTGGGCAGGCGTGTCGGCGGGCGGGTTGGCGGGCGTCATCGTGGGGGCGCTCTCCTTCAGCCGCGTACGGCCGCGATGGACCGGGCGAGTGTTCCGGGCACGTCCGGGATCAGGGTGTGCTCCCCGTCGCGTACGAGATGGCGACCGCCCACGATCGTGTGACGCACGTCCGCGGATGTCGCGGCGAATACGGCCGTCTCGGCGCCCAGCCTCGGTACCTGCCCCGCTGTTCTGACGGAGTCCAGCGCGACGGTGACGAGGTCCGCGAGCGCCCCGGCCTCGATCCGGCCGGCGTCCGGCCTGCCGAGGGCGGCGTGGCCCTCGGCCGTGGCGGCGGAGATGAGGGCCCCGGCGGTCCAGTGGCCCCGGACACGGGAGCGCAGCCGCTCGTTGAGCTCCATGGCGCGGGCCTCTTCGAAGAGGTCGATCACGGCGTGGCTGTCGCTGCCCAGCGAGAGGGGCGAGCCCGCGTGCTGGAGGCGCGCGGCGGGGCCGATGCCGTCGGCGAGGTCGCGTTCGGTGGTGGGGCACATGCAGGTGCCGGTGCGGGAGGAGCCCAGCAGGGCGATGTCCTCGTCGGTGAGGTGGGTGTTGTGGACGCCGGTGGTGCGGGGGCCGAGGACCCCGTGGTCGGCGAGGAGCTGGGCGGGGGTGCGGTCGTGGGTGGCGAGGCAGGCGTCGTTCTCGGCGGTCTGTTCGGAGAGATGGACATGGAGGGGGGTCTGCCGGGCCTCGGCCCATTCGGCGACGGTCGACAGCTGCTCGCTCGGGACGGCGCGTACGGAGTGGATGGCGGCGCCGATCCGTACATGGTCGTCGTCCTTGGTGTACCGGTCCCCGAGGGCGGACACGCGCTCCGCCCAGGCGTGCGCGGTGCCGTCGGAGAAGCGGACCTGGTGGCGGTCCGGGGGCTTGCCGCCGCGCCGCTTGGAGATGCCGGAGGAGAGATAGGCGGTGTCCAGCAGGGTGATCCGGATCCCCGCGTCGTCGGCGGCGGCGATCAGCGCCTCGCCCATGGCGTTGGGATTGTCGTAGGGCGTTCCGCCAGGCGCGTGATGCAGATAGTGGAATTCGCCGACGGAGGTGATGCCGGCGAGGGCCATCTCGGCGTACACGGCGCGGGCGAGCGCGTGGTAGGTGTCGGGGGTGAGCTTGGCGGCGGCCTGATACATCATCTCGCGCCAGGTCCAGAAGGTGCCGGAGCCGACCTGGACCTTGGCGCGCAGGGCGCGGTGGAAGGCGTGCGAGTGGGTGTTGGCCAGGCCGGGGAGGGTGAGTCCGCGCAGGGCCGTGGCACCGGCGGGCGGGGTGTCGTCCTCGGTGCGGACGTCGGTGATGCGGCCGTCCGCGACCGTCACGGTCACACCCGGTTCGACGTGGGTGTCGAGCCAGGCGTGCTCCAGCCAGTACGTGGTCACGTGCACGCCAGCCCTTCCAGTACGTCGGCGAGTGCGAGGACCCCGGCCACGCAGTCGTCCTCGGCGGCGAACTCGGCCGGGGAGTGCGAGACACCGGTGGGGTTCCGTACGAACAGCATGGCGGTCGGAATGGATCCGGACAAAATACCCGCGTCATGACCGGCGCCCGTTCCGAGCACGGGGAGCTCGCCGCCGAGGATTCTGCCGACCTCGTCGCGCAGGCTGTGGGCGAACTCCACCAGGGGGGTGAAGGACTCCCGTACGACCCGCAGATCGATGCCCGCGCGCTCGGCGTGCTCGTGGGCCGCCGCCTCGATCGCGGTGACGACGGTGTCCAGGGTGGCCTGGTCGGCGGCGCGGGAGTCGAGCCAGCCGCGTACGAGGGAGGGGATGGCGTTGACGCCGTTGGGTTCGACGGTGATCTTGCCGAAGGTGGCGAGAGCACCGGCGAGTGCCGCCTCGCGGCGGGCGGCGAGGACGGTCTCGGCGTAGGTGGGCATCGGGTCGCGGCGGTCGGCGAGACGGGTGGTGCCCGCGTGGTTGGCCTCGCCGTGGAAGTCGAAGCGCCAGCGGCCGTGCGGCCAGATGGAGGAGGCGATGCCGACGGGGTCACCGGTCAGGTCGAGCGCGCGGCCCTGCTCGACGTGCAGCTCGACGAACGCGCCGATCCGGGCGAGGCGTTCGGGGTCGGGTCCGATGGTGTCCGGGTCGTATCCGGCCGCCTCCATGGCGCGGGGCAGCGGGACGCCGTCGCCGTCGCGCAGGGCGTGCGCCTGCTCGATGCCGAGCTGCCCGGCGGTGAGCCGGGAGCCGACGCAGGCGAGCCCGAACCGCGCGCCCTCCTCGTCGCCGAAGTTGGTGACGGCGACGGGCCGGGTGAACTCCACTCCCCTGCGGCGCAGTTCGTCGAGGGCGGCGAAGGAGGACACCACGCCGAGCGGCCCGTCGAAGGCGCCGCCGTCGGGCACGGAGTCCAGATGCGACCCGACGACGACGGCGTCCCCGGCGTCCGGGTCGCCGAGCCAGCCCCACTGGTTCCCGTTCCGGTCGGTCTCGTACGTCAGCCCGCGCGTCTCGGCCTGCGCCCGGAACCAGTCGCGGCACTCCCGGTCGGCTCCGGTCCAGGCGTACCTCCGGTACCCACCACTGCCCGCGTCCCGCCCGACGGGCGCGAGCTCCCGCCACATCTCATGGAAGGAGACCGCACCGACTCCGCCCCCGCCGGGCGCCGGCGCCGTGGTGGGCGGGGACGGGTCGGGGGCGCCCGTGGCGCTCGCGCGGGTCACTCGCCCTCCCGCATGGGGACGCGGACGCCGCGTTCCGTGGCGACCGTGACCGCCTCGTCGTAGCCCGCGTCGACATGGCGGATCACGCCCATGCCGGGGTCGTTCGTCAGGACGCGGCGGATCTTCTCGGCCGCCAGCGCCGTGCCGTCCGCCACGGTCACCTGGCCCGCGTGGATCGAGCGGCCCATGCCGACGCCGCCGCCGTGGTGGATCGAGACCCAGGTCGCGCCGGAGGCGACGTTCACCATGGCGTTCAGCAACGGCCAGTCGGCGATCGCGTCCGAGCCGTCGAGCATCGCCTCGGTCTCGCGGTACGGGGACGCGACCGACCCGGCGTCCAGATGGTCGCGGCCGATGACGACCGGCGCGGCGAGTTCACCGCTCGCCACCATCTCGTTGAAGCGCTCACCGGCCCGGTCCCGCTCGCCGTGGCCGAGCCAGCAGATACGGGCGGGCAGTCCCTGGAAGTGGACGCGTTCGCCGGCCATCTTGATCCAGCGGTGCAGGGACGCGTTCTGGAGCGAGTCGCCCTCGGGGAACAGCTCCAGGATCGCCCGGTCCGTCTTGTGGATGTCCGACGCCTCACCGGACAGCGCCGCCCAGCGGAACGGACCGCGGCCCTCGCAGAACAGCGGCCGGATATAGGCGGGTACGAAGCCGGGGAAGTCGAACGCCCGGTCGTAACCGGCGAGTTGGGCCTCGCCCCGGATGGAGTTGCCGTAGTCGAAGACCTCGGCGCCCGCGTCCATGAAGCCGACCATCGCCTCCACGTGCCGTGCCATGGACTCACGGGCGCGGAGCGTGAAGTCGGCCGGCTTCTCGGCGGCGTACGACGCCATGTCGTCGAAGTCGACGCCGAGCGGCAGATAGGCCAGCGGGTCGTGCGCCGACGTCTGGTCGGTGACGATGTCGATCGGCGCGCCGTCGGCGAGCATCCGGGGCAGCAGCTCCGCCGCGTTGCCGAGCAGCCCGATCGACAGCGGCCGGCGCGCGTCGCGGGCCTCGGTGGCGAGCTGGAGCGCGTGCTCCAGGGAGTCGGCCCGTACGTCCAGGAAGCGGTGCTCGATCCGGCGGTCGATGGCGCGCGGGTCGCAGTCGACACAGATCGCGACGCCGTCGTTCATGGTCACGGCCAGCGGCTGGGCGCCGCCCATCCCGCCGAGCCCGGCGGTCAGGGTGATCGTCCCGGCGAGCGTGCCGCCGAACTTCTTCGCGGCGACGGCGGCGAAGGTCTCGTACGTGCCCTGGAGGATGCCCTGCGTACCGATGTAGATCCAGGAGCCGGCGGTCATCTGGCCGTACATGGTGAGGCCGAGCTTCTCCAGGCGGCGGAACTCCTCCCAGTTGGCCCAGTCGCCGACCAGGTTCGAGTTGGCGATCAGCACGCGCGGCGCCCACTCGTGGGTCTGCATGACCCCCACCGGGCGGCCCGACTGGACGAGCATCGTCTCGTCCTGCCCGAGCGTGCGCAGCGTGCGCGTCATGGCGTCGAAGGAGCGCCAGTCGCGGGCGGCCTTGCCCGTGCCGCCGTAGACGACGAGCTGGTCCGGGTGTTCGGCGACCTCGGGATCGAGGTTGTTCTGGAGCATGCGCAGGGCGGCTTCCTGCTGCCATCCCAGGGCGCTCAGTTCCGTACCGCGCGGTGCCCGTACGGGGCGGGGTCCTGACATGGCGGGTGCCTCCTCCGTCACTGCTCCACTGTTGGCCGATCTATTCACATACTCGACGCCTGAATAGATGTAGTCAACAGTGGAGCAACCGGCGGCCGGATGATTGGCTGACACGCATGATCGAGGACACCGGCACGGTCGAGGAAACAGCCGAGAACAACGGCGAGGACAACGGCGGGGGCGACCGCGCGCCCCACGCGGGACCGGAGAGCGCGGCGGAGGCCGCCGCCAGGCGGGATCTCGCCGTACGGGCCGCCGTCGAGCAGGGGCTGCTCACCGAGGCCGACCCCGTCGTGGCCCTCGTCGACGTGGCGGGAATCCGGGCCTCCGCCGCCGCGCTGCACGCCGCCTTCGACGCCGTCACCGCTCCGGACACCCGGGTGCTGCACGCCTTCGCCGTGAAGGCCGCGCCCCTCGTACCCGTCGTGCGCCTGCTGCGCGACGAGGGTGTCGGCGCCGAGGTCGCGAGCCCCGGCGAGCTGGGCATCGCCCGCGCCGCCGGGGTCCCGCCCGAACACACCGTCCTGGACTCCCCCGCCAAGACGCCCGGCGAACTGCGCGAGGCCCTCTCCCTGGGCATCGCCGTCAACGCCGACAACCCGCAGGAACTCACCCGCCTGGACGCCCTCCTGTCCGGGGCACCCGGCCGCTCCCCGATCGGGCTACGGGTCAACCCGCAGACCGGGAGCGGCTCCATCGGCGCCCTGTCCACGGCGACGGCCACGTCCAAGTTCGGCGTCGCGCTGCGCGACGAGGGTGCCCGGGCCTGGGTCGTACAGGCGTTCCTGGACCGGCCCTGGCTGACGCGGCTGCACACCCACTCCGGTTCCCAGGGCGTGCCGTTCGCCCTCATGGCGGAGGGCGTCCGGGCGGTCCACGAACTGGCCGAGGAGATCAACGCGGCGGCCGGCCGGCGGCAGGTCGACACCATCGACATCGGCGGCGGCCTCCCGGTCAACTTCGCCTCCGACGAGCACACCCCCACCTACGCCGAGTACGCGCGGCTGCTGAAGACCACCGTCCCCGGGCTGTTCGACGGCCGCTACGGGCTGGTGACCGAGTTCGGCCGTTCCCTGCTCGCCAAGCACGGCACGGTCCTGGCCCGGGTCGAGTACGCGAAGTCCGCCGGCGGCCGGCCCATCGCCGTGACCCACGCCGGTGTGCAGATCGCCACCCGTACCGTCTACAACCCGGAGTCCTGGCCCCTGCGCATCGCCGCGTACGACGCCGAGGGCCGGCCCAAGGACGGCCCCCCGGTCGCCCAGGACATCGCGGGCCCCGCCTGCTTCGCGGGCGACGTCCTGGCCACGGACCGGCCCCTGCCGCTGCTGGAACAGGGCGATGTGATCGCGGCGCTCGACACCGGCGCGTACTACTTCGCCAACCACTACGCGTACAACAGCCTGGCCCGGCCGGGCATCCACGGCTTCACGGTATCGACGGCGGCGACCACGGCCACGACCACGGCGACGGCGACCACGGCGAAGGGCTCCGTGCGCTTCGCGACCGTACGGCCGCCGCAGACCGTGGCCGAGATCGTCGCCGAGTCGGGCGGCGGAGAGCCGGACGCGCTCGTACGGGACTGACCACCGGACCGTACCGACCACCGGACCGCGCCGGTCCCACCCGACCGGCCCGATCACCGGAACGGATGAGGATCCGCCTCGTTCACCTCAACGCCAGGAATCAGCGCCCCCGCATCGGGCAGAACACTTCCCACCATCAATCGGGGGAGGTCATCGCATGACGGCATCGGAAACACCGGAGACATCCAAGGCGGCGGACACACCTGGGCCCGCCGACGAGAAACCCGGGCTCAAACGCGCTCTCGGCCCCAAACTGCTGATCCTGTTCGTCATCGGCGACATCCTCGGCACCGGCATCTACGCCACCACCGGCCAGGTCGCGGGCAAGGTGGGCGGGGCGCTGTGGGTGCCGTTCGCGATCGGCTTCGTCGTCGCGATCCTGACGGCCGCGTCGTACGTGGAACTCGTCGGCAAGTACCCGAAGGCCGCCGGCGCCGCGCTCTACACCCAGAGGGCGTTCAAGGTCCCGTTCCTGACGTTCATCATCGCCTTCATGGTGATGTGCTCGGGTCTGTCGTCGGCGAGCGCCGCGGCCCGCGCTTTCAGCGGCGACTACCTGTCGGAGTTCACCGACGCCGTCCCGCCCACCCTGGTCGCGATCCTCTTCATCGTCGCGCTCGCGGCGCTCAATCTGCGCGGCGTCTCGGAGTCGGTGAAGACCAACGTGGTGCTCACGCTGGTCGAGGTGAGCGGTCTGGCGATCATCCTCGCCATCGGCGCGTACGCGGTCCTCTCCGGCGACGGCGAGCCGTCACGGCTCACCGACTTCGAGGCGAGCGGTACCGGCTTCTCCCTGATGACCGGGGTGCTCGGGGCGACGGCCCTGGCGTTCTTCGCGTTCGTCGGCTTCGAGGACTCGGTCAACATGGCCGAGGAGACCAAGGACCCGACGCGGACCTTCCCGCGCGCGATCTTCATCGGCGTCGCGGTCACCGGCACCATCTACATCCTGGTCGCCCTCGTCTCGTCCCTCCTGGTGGACTACAAGACCCTGGAGGGCTCCAGCGGGCCGCTGCTGGAAGTGGTGAAGGCGGGCGGGGTCGACTTCCCGCCGAAGCTCTTCGCCCTGATCGCGCTCTTCGCCGTCACCAACTCCGCGCTGATCAACATCATGATGGCCTCGCGGCTCTGCTACGGCATGGCCAACGAACGCATCCTGCCGAAGGCCATGGGCCGGGTGCTCCCCGCACGCCGTACCCCGGTCGTGGGCATCGTCTTCGTGGCGCTGCTCGCCATCGGGCTGGTGTCGACCGGCGAGATCGAGGGACTCGGCGACACGACGGCGTTCCTGCTGCTGTGCGTCTTCTTCGTGGTCAACGTCGCCGCGCTGGTGCTGCGCCGGGACCGGGTCGAACACCGGCACTTCCGGGCGCCCACGATCGTGCCGGTGCTGGGCGCGATCACCGCGCTGATCCTGGCGAGCCCGCTGGCCGACCGTGACGCGGACGTCTACATCCGGGCCGGGGTGCTGCTGGCGCTCGGCATCGCGCTGTGGGCGGTCAACAAGCTGGTCCTGAAGGCGCGTTCGGAAGAGCACGCGAAGACCGGCGGTGAGGTGACGAAGTAGGGCGAGCGGCAGCGCGGGGCACAGCGCACCGCGGACAGCAGCGCGGGGCACGCCGGACCGCGGACAGCAGCGCGCGGCACGGGGCGCCGGCACAGGCGCTCCGTGCGCCGACCCTATCCCCGTTGGGCATGTTCCAACGGAAATTGCCCGAAATCCCTTCCACCGTACGTACGTTGCGTAATCTCGCCGTCACTGTCGCACGACGGTCCTTACGTACGACCGGCTGGGAGGGAAGTCCGCGTGCCCGGAATCGACGCATGCCTGCACGAGATCATGACCCTGCCCGGTGCCCGCGGAGCGGCGATCGTCGACTGGACCAGCGGGCTGGCGCTCGGCACGGCGGGCGAGTCGCCCAACGGTGATCACGAGACGACCGCCGCCGAGACCGCCGAACTGGCGCGGGCCGCCGCCGAGTACCCGGCCTTCGCGCCGGCCGACGAGCGGGCGGGGCCCGGGGCCGCGGAGCCCAAGGGCCCGCCCGTCGAGGACCTGATCATCACGTCCCGTACCGGCTACCACGTCCTGCGCTTCGTCGAGACGACCTTCGACAGCAGTGTCTTCCTCCATCTGTGGCTCGACCGGGACACCGGGAACCTCGCTCTCGCCCGGCTCCGGCTCCAACAGCTCGCCGAACGGCTGGTACTCGCATGAACGCCGACACCGCGGCTCCCGTCGCACCGCACGCCTCCCGCGTCTCGCCCATGCTGGTCCGGCTGGCCGACGAACGCGCCACCGGCGCCCTCCTGCGCGACCACGGCACGCTCTATCTCGCCGAAGGACGCGTCGTACACGCCGAGAGCCCCGCCGCCCCCGGCATCGACATCCTGCTGACCGCGGGCGGCAGGCTGCCGCACGAGGGCTGGCGGCACGCGGTCGACGAGGCGGGGGCCCGCCGCGAGGTCGGGCGCTTCCTCGTCGACAGCGGCCGAATAGGCGGCGGAGAGCTGGAGATCTGCCATCTCGGCGCGCTGTACGACGCCGCGTTCTTCGCGCTGGCCCCGGGCAGCGGCCCGACCCGGTTCCGGTACGGCGTCGCCCACTGGATCGGCCCGGTGCGCCCCGTCTCGGCGGCGGCCGTCGAACGCGAGACACGGCGCCGCCGCGAACTGCTGGACCAGGTCTGGCCCTATCCGGCGGTCGACACCGCTCCCGTGGTGCCCCGCGCGCCCGGTCCCGGCCAGTCGGTCACCCGCCGGCAGCGAGCGCTGCTGGAGCTGGCCGACGGCGTACGGACCCCGGTGTCCATCGCCTGGGCCCTGGGCCGCCCCACGTTCCACACCCTTCTGGAGATACGGCGGCTGGCGGCGGCCGGGCTGGTCGAGACGCCTCCCGATCCGCCCCCGGGGGCCCGCCCGGGCCGCCCGGCCCTGCCCGCCTGGATCGCCGAGGTCGCGGCGGACCCGGACGTCGCCCTGCTCCGCCGGCTCCGTGACGCGCTGAAGGCAAGCCTGTGAGACGCGCCCTGCGGCTGCGCAGCGAGAGGAGACAGCTGATGACGGCGGAGGCCGAGGTCCTCGGGGAGCTGCGGCGCCTGCGGGCCCGTCTCCCCCAGCTCACCGGTGCGCTGGCCGCGAGCACCGACGGTCTCGTCCTCGCCGAGGAGCTGACCGGCGGGGGCAGCTCGGCCGCGGAGGCCACCGGCGCGGGAGCCTCCGGCGTGGAGCCCGAGGGCATCGCCGCCCTGACCGCCGCCGCGCTCGGCGTCTCCCTGCGGCTGACCGACAGCACGGGCCAGGGCGGCTTCCGCGAACTGCTGATCAGGGGCGAGCGCGGCTATGTGGCCACGTACGCCGCCGGCGGCTCCGCCGTCCTCACCGTGCTCGCCGAGCCGCGGATCAATGTCGGCCGGCTCCATCTGGAGGCCCGCCGGTCCGGCGCCCGGATCGGCGCCCTCGTCGACAGCGCCCTCGAACGACCGGAGAACGCCTGACCCGTGCCCACCAGCAGACCACCCGCCCGGACAACTCAGAGACGAAAAGGAAGTGCGACGTTCATGGCCAACACCGAAACGGCCCTCAAGGAAGCAACGACCTCCATCGAAGGCGTCATCGGCGCCGCCCTGGTCGACTACACCAGCGGCATGGCGCTCGGCACCATCGGCGGCGGCAAGGAACTCGATCTGACGGTAGCCGCCGCCGGGAACACCGATGTGGTGCGGGCCAAGGTGCGCACCATGGAGATGCTGGGCCTCAAGGACGAGATCGAGGACA
Organism: Streptomyces sp. NPDC058653; assembly: GCF_042716895.1. NCBI lineage: Bacteria > Bacillati > Actinomycetota > Actinomycetes > Kitasatosporales > Streptomycetaceae > Streptomyces > Streptomyces sp. NPDC058653. The sequence continues at coordinate 97,618 of NZ_JBHXRM010000012.1, forward strand.
TCCTGATCTCCCTCGGCGGCCAGTACCACCTGATCCGGCTGCTCAAGGGAAGGGGCAACAACGGTCTGTTCCTCTATCTGGCCCTGGACAAGCGGCGGGCGAATCTGGCGATGGCCAGACACCAGCTCAAGAGGATCGAGAACGAACTGGAGGTGTGACGGGAGTCCGCTCCCGCCCGTTCTTCGCCGCCTTGGCACCCTTGGCACCCTTGGCCGGCCCGGCACCCCTGGCCGCCTTGTCGCGGGGGCGCCGTGCCCCACCCGGTACGGCGTCCCCGGCCTCCAGCCCGGTCGTACGGAAGCCCTTGACCTTCTTGCCCACGGGGCTGCCGCGCCCGGCCCAGTCGGTACGGACCCACAGCAGCTCCCCGCCCGCGCGCTCACCGCGGCCCAGCAGCACGGCCTTGAGCCAGAGCCCCGCTCCGGCGCCCGCGAGAGCCGCGCCGCCCGCGAACGGGACGACGAAGGACACGGCCACCGCGGCGAGGAACGCCCCCACCAGCCACCACGCGTGCGCGCGCCGCCAGACCCGCAGCGTCACCGCGCGGTCCTGGAGGTAGTCGAACTTCCCCGCGCGCGAGGTGGCTTCGGCCCAGCCGCCGTACCGCCCTCGCCGTACGAGAGCGACGGCCGCCGCGCTCAGCGCGAACAGCGCCACCCCCGCGTACAACCCGACCCAGCGCCCGGTCAGCCCGGGAATCAGCACACCGACCGCGGCGGCCACCACTCCGAGCCACCACATCGGGGCCGCACCGGCCCTCACGATCACCGCCACCCGTGCCAGCGACTGCTGCCCTCCGCGTCCCACGGCCGCCTCCCCTTCACAGAAGTTTTGGCGTGCAGATTAATGCCGTTCCCTGAGCTTTTCCTGAGAAGCGGCGGTTTCCCAACCGCCCGGGGACCGGCGAATGCCCCAAGTCCCCGCTGAACGCCCTCCCGCCGACCGCGCGTCTACTCGACGAACAGGCCCCGGGCGACCGCCCGCCCGTCGAACTCCTCCAGGCGCGCCTGCGCGTCCGGCAGGGCGTCGCACATCGCCTCCAGCAGCACCCGGCCCAGGAGCATCGGCGCGCACGCGGTGTCGAAGGCGAGGGCCGTGCCGACGGCCGCCGGGATCAGCAGGTCGCTGTGGGCGGCGACGGGCGCGAAGGCGGAGTCGGCGACGGTGACCACGAACAGCCCGGCGTCGCGCGCGTAGTCCAGCGCCTCCACGACCTCCTTGGGATGGCGCGGCAGCGCGAAGCAGAGCAGCGCGCTCGCGCCCGCGCGCCGTGCCGCGTCGACCCGGTCGGCGAGCATCGTGCCGCCCTCGTCCAGGAGCCGGATGTCGGGATGGACCTTGGCGGCGAAGTAGGCGAAGCCCCTGGCCTGGGCGGAGGCCGCGCGCAGACCGAGGACGAGCAGCGGGGTGGAGGCGGCGAGCACGCGGCCCGCCCGCTCGACCGGGGCGGGGTCGGCGAGGAGATCGGCGAGTTGCCGCAGATTCTCCAGCTCGGCGTGGACGGCCTGCTGGTACTCGTTGTACGCGGACTCGCCCGCGCCCGGCTCGGCGGGCGCGACGTCCCGCAGATGCCTGCGCAGCGCCGGGTAGCCGTCGAAGCCGAGCGCGACGGCGAACCGTGTCACCGACGGCTGGCTGACCCCGGCGAGTTCGGCCAGCTCGACGCTGGACAGGAACGGCGCGTCGGCGGCCCGGCGCACCATGCTGTGCGCGATCCGCCGCTGGGTGGGCGTGAGCCGGTGGCCCTCGAAGAGCTCCTGGAGCCGAGCGGCCGGACTGTCGCTCACGCGATCCCCCTCGTCGTGCCTGCCATGCCGGTGGCACCCACCGTGCCCGTACGTCCTATGTCGTCCGCCGTGACGGCGAGCCGGTCGAGCAGCCGCGCCGCCGCCGTCACATCATCGGTCAGCGGCCGGTCGGCGGTCTCCGCCTCCAGTACGGACTCCGCCAGGGCGAAGGCTCTGCCGACGGGCAGACCGGCCTCGGGCCTGAGGCCGCGCTGGCGCAACGCCCGTACGGCGGCGACGAGTTCGCAGCCGACCACCTGGCGGTAGGGCTCGCACGCCCGCAGCGTCTGGCGGGCGGCCAGCGAGGCGAAGCTGGCCTGCTCCTCCACGCCCCGGGACAGTACCGCGTGCCCGAGCGAGGCCGGCGCCGAGAAGGCGCGCAGGTCACCGAGGGCGGCCCCGGCCGCGTACTCCAGGATCATCACGCCGGAACTCGCGGGCTCGGCGTCGGCGAGGAAGGGCCGCAGCCGGGTGAAGGCCGGTTCGTTCAACGCGGAGAGCCGGGAGGTGGAGAGCCGCGCGGTCTGGGTGAGGGCGAGCCTGAAGTGGTCGAGCGCGAGGGCGAGTTGGGCGAGGTAGAAACCGCCGTGGTGGTACGCGGCGGGCGCCAGTTCCTCGTCCGTGCCGGGACAGATGAGGGGGTTCTCGGCGGCGGAGTTGATCTCGACGGCGAGGGCGCTCTCCAGCGCGCCGGCGGCGTCCCGCGCGGGCCCGTGGACCTGGGGCAGACAGCGGAAGCCGTACGGGTCCTGGATACGGCCGAGCGGCGGGGTGGGGCGCTCGGGGGCGCCGAGGATGTGCCGCATCCGGGTGGCGACGGCGTACGAGCCGGGGTGCGGGCGCGCGGCGTGGACCGGTTCCGCGTACGCCTCGTAACTGCCGTCCACGGCGAGCAGCGACAGCGCGGCGACGAGTTCGGTGGCGGCGATGAGCCGCCCCAACTCGTCCAGCGCGAGCGCCGCCTGACCGAGCGTCAGGGCGTTGCTGCTGATGAGGGCGAGGGCGTCGTTGTTGTCGAGGGGCTGGGGCTCGGGAGGGTGGCCGCCCTGCCAGGGGTGCTCGCCGACGAGGGCGAGGCCCAGCTGCGAGAGGGCGGCGATGTCGCCGGTGCCGACGGAGCCGAACTCGTTGACGACGGGATGCGCCCCGGCGGTGAGGGCGTCGCAGAGGGCGGTGACGACGGTGGGGCGCAGCCCGGCGCCGCCGGCGATGAGCTGGTTGGCCCGGACGGCGAGCATGGCGCGGACCTCACGCCCGGGCAGGGGGCCGCCGATCGCCCCGGCGTGGCTGCGCAGCAGGCGCAGGCCGTGGTCGGCGGCGGCGTCGGAGGGGACGGTCTCGGTACGGTTCGCGCCGACGCCGGTGGAGCGGCCGTAGACCCGGCCGGACGCGGCGAGTTCGCGCGCGGTGTGCCAGGACCGCTCGACGCGCTTCATGGCCTCGGTGCCGGGAACGGGCCGGGCGGTCCCGTCTGCCAGCCGGACGATGTCGGCGACGGGGAGGCTCTGTCCGTCGAGGACGACGACGGCGGGCGGTACGGCGGCGGGCTCGTCCGGCAGGCCGTACGGCGACTCGTACGGCGGCTGGTCCGCCATCTGGGACACCCCCTTCGGAACGTGGCGATCCGCTCAGCCGATCGCCGGCGCGCGTGGCGTACGAAACGTACGACACGTCGGCGCACACCGTGCGCCGTCCCCGGCGGGGCCATTGCTCATGTCATGCGATCAACGACTATTTTCACCCGGCGGCGCGGCGAACCCGGCCCCCGAGGAGGGCGGTGGCCGCGCCCTCGGCCCGGCGTCGCGCGCCCCGCGGCGCCCCGTTCGTAAAGAGGGGGGATAGCACCACTGTCCGGGACGCCGCGCCTTCGTACCGTAGTGCCATGGAAGCCCGCGACCCTGAGCTCAAGAAAGAGCTCGACGCCACCCTTCAGGCCCGCCGAGAGCTGGGACCCGAGTACGAGTCCGCGCTCATCGAGTCCTTTCTGGAGAAGCTCGATCAGCGCCTCGACCACACGACCGACCGTCGCGTCCGGCGTCAGCTCGCCGAACAGCAGATGGTCGTCGCGCGCGGCGCCCGCCCGCAGAGTACGGAGGAGTCGTTCGCCGAGCGGTACGGCTTCGGCGTCGTCTCGCTGGTGCTGGCCATCCCGCTCTCCGCGATCGCCGTCGTGAACGCGGACTTCGGCGGGCTCTGTGTGGCCTGGCTCGGCATCGTCGGGGTGAACGTGGCGCACGTGTCCGGCGGTGTCCGCTGGGCGCGCCGGCGCGCCGAGCGCTCGAAGCAGTCCTCCGACTGGGAGGACTGACCCCCTCATACGCACGACAACGGCCGGTCCGCGGGCGGACCGGCCGTTGTGGAGCGCGTATGTCGCGGGAACCGCCGCACCCCCGTTTCCGGAGGGCGGGACGACGGCGGTCCCCGCGAGGGTCCCGGGCCGGGTCAAGTACCGGCACCGTTTCCCGGTGGCGTCCATGGGTCCGGGAGCCGCTCCGGAGATCACTGACGCCGACGACAACCACTCTCCCCGAGCCGTGTTAAGCGCGTACTGCGCGTAGATGTCGCGCTGGTACCACTTCCACGAAGGCGCCCGAGCCGGGCGGAACGGGCCCGCCCCGGCACCGAGGTGCCGGCCGACGGGCCCGCCCGGGAACCGAGGGGCGTGGCACCACTACGGGACTACTTGGCTTCCTTGGCGAGGAACGCGAGCAGATCCTGCCGGCTCACCACTCCCGTGGGCTTCCCCTCCACGAGCACGATCGCCGCCGCGGCGGCGTTGGTGCCGCTGAGCGCCGTCATCAGGTCGGCCACCGGCTCCCCGGAGCCGACCTGCGGCAGCGGCCCCGACATGTGCTTCTCCAAGGAGTCGCCGAGGGACGCCCGACGGCCGAAGAGCGCGTCGAGCAGTTCGCGCTCCACGACGGAGCCGATGACCTCGGCCGCCATCACGTCCGGGTGACCGGCGCCGGGCTTCACGATCGGCATCTGCGAGACGCCGTACTCCCGCAGCACCTCGATCGCCTCGCCGACCGTCTCCTCGGGGTGCATATGAACGAGTGAGGGCAGCGCGCCGCCCTCCTTGTACCGCAGGACGTCGCCCACCCTCGGGGCGTCCCCCGCCTGCTCCAGGAAGCCGTAGTCGTTCATCCACTCGTCGTTGAAGATCTTGCTGAGGTAGCCGCGGCCGCTGTCGGGCAGCAGCACGACGACCACGTCGTCCGGGCCGAGCCCCTCGGCGACACGCAACGCCGCCACGACCGCCATGCCGCAGGAGCCACCGACCAGCAGGCCCTCCTCCTTGGCGAGGCGCCGTGTCATCTGGAACGAGTCCTTGTCGGACACGGCCACGATCTCGTCCGTGACGGTCGGGTCGTACGCGCTCGGCCAGAAGTCCTCGCCGACACCCTCGACCAGATACGGGCGGCCGGAGCCGCCGGAGTAGACGGAGCCCTCGGGGTCGGCGCCGACGATCTTGACGCGCCCGTCGCTGACCTCCTTCAGATAACGGCCGGTCCCGCTGATCGTGCCGCCCGTGCCGATGCCGGTGACGAAGTGCGTGATCCGCCCGTCCGTCTGCTCCCAGAGCTCGGGACCGGTGGTCTCGTAGTGCGAGCGCGGGTTGTTCGGATTGCTGTACTGGTCCGGCTTCCAGGCGCCCGGTGTCTCGCGCACCAGCCGGTCGGAGACGTTGTAGTACGAGTCGGGGTGCTCCGGGTCGACCGCCGTGGGGCAGACGACGACGTCGGCGCCGTACGCCCGCAGCACATTGATCTTGTCGGTCGAGACTTTGTCGGGGCAGACGAAAATGCAGTGGTAGCCCTTCTGCTGGGCCACGATCGCGAGGCCGACGCCGGTGTTGCCGCTCGTCGGTTCGACGATCGTGCCGCCGGGCCGGAGTTCACCGCTCTCCTCCGCGGCCTCGATCATGCGCAGGGCGATCCGGTCCTTCACCGAACCGCCCGGATTGAAGTACTCGACCTTGGCCAGGACTGTCGCCTGAATGCCCGAGGTCACATTGCCCAGCTTCAGCAGCGGGGTATTGCCAACCAGACTGATCATCGAGTCGTGGAATTGCACCGTTGTCTCCGGGGTCTCCGTGATGGTCCGGCCAGCGTATGCGCAGGCGTAAGAGATTGGGCCACGGGCGTTACGGGGCAATTACCTCTTGCTGGTCTTATTGCAGGGTGTGAAATAGCTACAGCGGGTGGACGGCAACAGGGAGGTGACCCCGACTGTGTCAAGAGCGAGAGTGGCACGGCGGATCGCGGCGGGCGCCGCCTTCGGCGGTGGGAGCGTCGGGCTGATCGGAGCGGCGGGAGTGGGTCTCGTCCTGGCCGAGGTCCAGCTGGCGAAACGGTCCGTCGGCGGTGGCAGGGCGCCGATCCCGCCGAGGGGGAACGGCTGGTACGGGCTGGCGTACGGACACACCGACCCCCTGCGGATGGGCATCCTCGGTGACTCCACGGCGGCGGGACAGGGCGTACGGCGGGCGGGCCAGACACCGGGGGCGCTCCTCGCCTCGGGACTGGCGGCGGTGGCCGAGCGCCCGGTGGACCTGCGCAACGTGGCGCTGCCCGGCGCGCAGTCGGACGATCTGGAGCGGCAGGTGACGCTCCTGCTCTCGGACGCGTTCCCGGCCCCGGACGTCTGCGTGATCATAATCGGCGCGAACGATGTCACTCATCGGATGTCGGCCACCGCCTCGGTCCGCTATCTGGCGGCGGCGGTACGGCGGCTGCGGACGGCGGGCTCGGAGGTCGTCGTCGGCACCTGCCCCGATCTGGGGACGATCGAGCCGGTGTATCAGCCGTTGCGCTGGCTGGCCCGCCGGGTGAGCAGACAGCTGGCGGCGGCGCAGACGATCGTGGCGGTCGAGCAGGGCAGCCGTACGGTCTCGCTGGGCGATCTGCTGGGACCGGAGTTCGAGGCCAATCCCCGTGAGATGTTCGGCGCCGACAACTACCACCCCTCGGCCGAGGGGTACGCGACGGCCGCGATGGCCGTCCTGCCGACGCTCTGCGCCGTACTGGGCCTGTGGCCGGAGACCGACCATCTGGACTCCTCGCGCGACGAGGACATGCTGACGGTCGCGAAGGCGGCGTCCGCGGCTGCCGCCGAGGCGGGCACCGAGGTCACGGGCGCCCGGGCGCCCTGGGCTCTGCTCAAGCACCGCAGGCGCAGGCGTCTGCCCGCGGAGGAGCCGGCCCAGACCGAGCCCGCCGAGCCGCCGCCCGCGGCGAAGGAGCGGGCCCACCGGACCTGACGGCACGGCCGCGGGGTCCGGCGCCGGCGCCGGACGGACCGGTATGGGTCCGTCCGGCGCGGGTGGGGACCACACTGGACCCCGGAGCACACTGCGGCCCTCGTCACACCTCGGGCCGGGTGACCCGCGCCGTACGTGCGGGTAACTTCACCAGACGGCAATCCCGCCGTACCGCACCCGCCCCACTGGAGCCGTGATGCCCGAAGCCGTGATCGTCTCTGCCGCCCGCTCCCCCATCGGCCGGGCCTTCAAGGGCTCCCTGAAGGAGCTGCGGCCGGACGACCTGACCGCCACGATCATCCGGGCGGCGCTCGCCAAGATCCCCGAGCTGGACCCGCGCGACATCGACGACCTGATGCTCGGCTGCGGTCTCCCCGGCGGCGAGCAGGGCCACAACCTGGGCCGGATCGTCGCCGTACAGATGGGGATGGACCATCTGCCCGGCTGCACGATCACCCGCTACTGCTCGTCCTCGCTCCAGACATCCCGGATGGCGCTGCACGCCATCAAGGCGGGCGAGGGCGACGTCTTCATCTCGGCCGGTGTCGAGATGGTGTCCCGCTCCGTCAACGGCTCCAGCGACGGCATGCCGGGCACCCACAACCCTGAGTTCGCCGAGGCCGAGGCCCGTACCGCCGCCGTCGCGGCCTCCGAGGGCACCGACTGGCACGACCCGCGCGAGGACGGCCTGCTGCCCGACGCGTACATCGCGATGGGCCAGACCGCCGAGAACCTGGCGCGTCTCAAGGGCATCACGCGCCTGGAGATGGACGAGTTCGGCGTGCGGTCGCAGAACCTCGCCGAGGAAGCCATCAAGAACGGCTTCTGGGAGCGCGAGATCACCCCTGTCACCACCCCCGACGGCACCGTGGTGGCCAAGGACGACGGGCCCCGCGCCGGGATCACCCTGGAGGGCACACAGGGCCTCAAGCCCGTCTTCCGCCCGGACGGACTGGTCACGGCCGGCAACTGCTGTCCCCTCAACGACGGCGCCGCGGCGCTCGTGATCATGTCGGACACCAAGGCGGGCGAGCTGGGGCTGACCCCGCTGGCCCGGATCGTCTCCACCGGGGTCTCCGCCCTTTCGCCGGAGATCATGGGGTACGGTCCCGTCGAGGCCAGCAAGCAGGCGCTCGGCCGCGCGGGGCTCGGCATCGGCGACATCGACCTGGTCGAGATCAACGAGGCGTTCGCGGCCCAGGTCATCCCCTCCTACCGGGGCCTGGGCGTCGACCTCGACAAACTGAACGTCAACGGCGGCGCCATCGCCGTCGGCCACCCCTTCGGTATGACGGGCGCGCGGATCACGGGCACGCTCATCAACGGGCTCCAGTTCCACGACAAACAGTTCGGCCTGGAGACCATGTGCGTCGGCGGTGGTCAGGGCATGGCGATGGTCATCGAGCGGCTGAGCTGAGCCGGAGCGGAGGGTAGGGGCGGCCCGAGGTACGAGGGCGGCACCTGCCCGCAGCGGTGGCGAAGCGAACGCGACCAAAGGAACCGAGCGGCTGAGCTGAGCCGGAGCGGAGGGTAGGGGCGGCCCGAGGTACGAGGGCGGCACCTGCCCGCAGCGGTGGCGAAGCGAACGCGACCAATGGGGGCGAGCGGCTGAGCTGAGCCGGAGCGGAGGGTAGGGGCGGCCCGAGGTACGAGGGCGGCACCTGCCCGCAGCGGTGGCGAAGCGAACGCGACCAAA